>CANQKE010000017.1 GCA_947624435.1 uncultured Ruminiclostridium sp. | reverse complement strand
TGCCCCCTTTCGTTAGACTTTTATTTTGGTGTATCTCTATTATACCATATTGTCTAACAAAAGGGGAGCAGTTCAAAGTTTTGTGGTTATCTGTATTTATCTCATTGGTTTTATGTTGTGTTTTAGGCGGCATTACACTCCGCATAAACGAATCAAAGGGATATAGCGGCGGTTTTCAATGGGGATTCTTTTTGGGGATTCTCGGAATAGTAATAGTTGCGTGCAGACCGTATGAGATAAGCTATTATTACGAAATAATAGCGGAATTGAAAAAAGACCCGCAGGATGCACAATTTCAAGACTCAATGTTGACAAAGCTTAAAAATATTTCGTCGGAAACTCCGAAATCATCCGATAGCGTTAAAGCAACTAAGCGTTGTGACTATTGCGACGCGGTAAACGATGCCAACAGCAGCTTCTGCTCTAAATGCGGCAAAAGTTTCAAACTTCAATAATTACAATAATATTAAAATTTCATTGACACTTTTATAAAAAAAGGATATAATATAAATAACAGAGCCCGACACGCCTCTAAATTATGCGTACCATGTCGGGCCATTTAATTTTTAGTTAGACAATACAAACAATACAAAAATTTTATTTTCCTAAACTCTCCGTCACCCTCTCCTTTACCTCTTGTGATATACGTCTGCTGTCGCGTATTTTCTGCGCGGCTTTTTTCTTTATGTCCATGCAAAGCGTGCCGGTTTCGAGATACTCGGCTGTGAGGGTGGGAAAATACACGCAGTACACCGAAATTCCCCACGCTATCGCCATATCGACGTAATACCGACCCGGCGTTATCTTTTCATACATCGCAAACGCACGGCGCGCGTCCTGCTCGGTCTTAAAATTCGAGAAAAGCAGCACTATCCCGATACGGCTGACGTATTCTTTCTGGGAAAATATAATGCTGTCGATGAATTCCGAAAGCTGCTCCCGCTCGCTCTCCTTTATTTTAAGCGCGGAGCAGAAAAGGTCGCATTCCGCCCAGTTGTCCGCGATATCCGCATAGCGGCGTATGTACGGCAGCTTTTCTAAAAGCGGCGCTTTTGCCATGCCGATAGCAAGCCCTTTCAGCACGACCTCCTCATAGCTGTTTGCGGGCAGCTCGAAAAGCGCGGCGTATTCCGGCGCAAGCTCCTTTGCTATCCTTTTAAGCTCCGGTGTGCGCACCCCTATATACTGCAATTTGCAGGTATGTACTATGCTGCCGTTAAAATCGCGGTATTTTTCATCGGCGAGTGATATAAGCCGTTCGCGCAGCTGTTTTTCGTTTATCATATAATGTCCTCCAGCTTTAATAGATATTCCTTGACGTCGTTCAGCCTGCCGCCGAAGTAATTCCCCACCCCGCCGCTTGCCGGCAATATTCGGTGGCAGGGTATGATTATCGGCAGCGGATTTTTGGAAAGCGCCGTTCCCGCCGCCCTTGCCGCTCTCGGATAGCCCGCCGAAAAGGCAAGCTGACCGTAATTCAGCGTCTTTCCGTAGGGAATACCTCTTACCGCTTCCATCACCGAGCAAAAGAACTCGCCGCCGTGTAATTTATACGGCAGCGAAAATTCCCTGCGCTTTTTATCAAAATACTCCGAAAGCTGTCTTGCCGCTTCCCTGCATATCATATCCGGACGGTCCGGCTCTATAGTGTCGAACGCAAGCGAAGTAAGCTCTTTCCCGTCGGAATATACCGTGATAATATGCTTGGTATTCGGCATTTCAATAGTTAAACCGTACATTTTTCTCCTATCAAAAATCCCTGCACGAAAGCCGCGCAGGGATCTTTAAGCATGCCTTATTAAACCTTTTCGTTTGTGCCGTAATAAGCGTTCAGATACATCTGCTTTATCTCGCTCATCAGCGGGTATCTCGGATTTGCTCCGGTGCATTGATCGTCGAACGCCTGCTCTACCATTTCGTCCAGCCTGTCGAGGAAGTCTTTCTCGTCGATACCGTAATCGCGTATGGTCTTTTTGATTCCTATAGTTTCCTTAAGCTCCTCTATCTTAGCGATGAGCTTTTCAAACTTCTCTTCCTTAGTGCGTCCGCCCGCGCCGACGTAATCCGCTACCTCGCAGTATCTTTCCAGCGTGTGCGGGTGATCGTACTGGGAGAACGTACCCATCTTCTGGGGATTCGGCTCCGCATTGTAACGCATTACCTGAGTTATCAGCAGCGCGTTTGCTACGCCGTGCGGCAGATGATGGAACGCGCCGAGCTTATGCGCCATGGAATGGCATACTCCGAGGAACGCGTTTGCAAACGCGATACCCGCGATGGTGGAGGCGTTTGCCATCTTCTCTCTTGCCACCACGTCGGTAGCACCGTTTTCATAAGCGGCAGGGAGATATTCAAATATCAGCTTAGCGGCTTTGAGCGCAAGTCCGTCGGTGTAATCGGTAGCCATTACCGACGCGTATGCCTCCAACGCGTGAGTAAGTGCGTCGATACCGGACGCGCTGGTAAGTCCCTTGGGCTGAGTCATCATGTTGTCGGTGTCTATTATAGCCATATTCGGAAGAAGAGCGTAATCCGCCAGCGGGTATTTTACGCCGGTCTTTTCATCGGTGATGACCGCGAACGGCGTACACTCCGAACCTGTACCGGAGGAGGTAGGAATAGCCACGAAATACGCCTTTTCTCCCATCTTCGGGAAAGTATATACCCTCTTGCGTATGTCGATAAATCTCATCGCCATATCCATAAAGTCAGCCTCGGGATGCTCGTACAGTACCCACATTATCTTTGCGGCGTCCATTGCCGAGCCGCCGCCCAGCGCGATTATCACGTCCGGTTGGAACTGAGTGAGCAATGCCGCGCCCTCTTTTGCACAAGCAAGCGTCGGGTCGGGCTCAACGTTGAAGAACGTCGAATGGACTATACCCATGCTGTCCAGCTTATCGGTTATCGGCTTGGTGTTGCCGTTATGGAACAAGAACGAGTCGGTGACGATGAACGCGCGCTTCTTGCCCATTATCGTGCCGAGTTCGTCTAAAGCGACCGGCATACAGCCTTTCTTGAAATAAACCTTTTCGGGCAGTCTGAGCCACAGCATATTCTCTCTCCTCTCGGCAACGGTCTTGATATTAAGCAGGTGCTTTACTCCAACGTTCTCGGAAACGGAATTTCCGCCCCATGAGCCGCAGCCCAGCGTCAGCGACGGGGTAAGCTTGAAATTGTAAAGGTCGCCTATTCCGCCGTGGGAGGAGGGGGTGTTTACCAGTATACGGCAGGTCTTCATTCTCTCGCCGAATCTCTCTATCTTTTCCCGCTCGGTAACGGCGTTGCAGTACAGCGACGCGGTGTGTCCGTATCCGCCGTCCGCTATCAGTCTGTCCGCCTTAGCCATAGCCTCGTCAAAATCCTTGGCATGATACATAGCCAGCACCGGAGAGAGCTTTTCATGTGCAAATTCTTCCTCAAGCTCTACGCTCTCCACCTCGCCGATAAGCACTTTAGTCTTAGGGTCTACCTCGACTCCGGCAAGCTTTGCGATGGTCGCCGCCCGCTGACCTACTATCTTGGCGTTTAATGCGCCGTTTATCAATATCGTTTTGCGCACCTTTTCTGTTTCCTCGGCGGAGAGGAAGTAGCAGCCCAGCGCCTCAAACTCTTTCTTTACCTTGTCATATATCTTATCAAGGACTATCACCGACTGCTCCGACGCGCAGATCATGCCGTTATCAAAGGTCTTGGAATGTACGATAGAGCTTGTTGCAAGCTTGATATCCGCGCTGGAATCTATCACCGCGGGAGTGTTGCCCGCGCCGACGCCCACCGCCGGTTTTCCGGAGGAGTACGCCGCCTTTACCATGCCGGGGCCGCCGGTCGCAAGTATAATGTCGGAAGAACGCATCACCTCATTGGTAAGGTCCAGCGACGGCACATCTATCCATGCGATTATCCCCTTGGGCGCGCCCGCTTTTACCGCCGCGTCAAGCACTACCTTTGCCGCCGCGATGGTGCAGTTCTTTGCCCTGGGGTGAGGGCTGATTATAATTCCGTTTCTGGTCTTTAAGCAGATAAGCGTTTTGAATATCGCGGTGGAGGTCGGGTTAGTGGTAGGTATTACCGCCGCAACCACTCCGATAGGCTCGGCTATCTTCATAGTGCCGTAAGCCTCGTCCCGCTCGATTATACCGCAGGTCTTTGTTTTACGGTAAGCGTTGTAGATATGCTCGCTCGCGTAATTGTTCTTGATGACCTTGTCCTCAACGACTCCCATGCCGGTCTCCTCTACCGCCATTTTCGCCAGAGGTATCCTCATCTTGTTTGCCGCGGACGCTGCCGCAAAGAATATCTCGTCCACCTTTTCCTGTGAAAAGCCAGCGAATTCCTTCTGTGCCTCTCTTACCTCCGCCATGCGCAGCTTGAGCGCGTCAACGCTGTCAACTATTACCGGACTTACTACCGCCGATGTCGCCTTTTTCCTGCTGACTATCTGTTTTTTAGCCATTATGCGTCTATCTCCCTTTCCCTTTTCGGGTCGTTTTGCTCCCGCTTGTTATTTTACCCGCGGCAATGGCATAAATACGCCCGCTCTTTCAGCGATAGCGCCGCGGTTAATTTTTTAACAATTCTTCAAGGCTATTATATCAGTACAGCGCCGTTTGTGTCAATCTTTTTTTACATGAATTTTTTTTGAAAACTCACCGTGCCTTTGTGCAAAAAGTAAAAAAGCGGCTTTTTTGTCTGAAAATGCGCCTACTGTATAAATTACACCTCCGCTTTGCGTAATGTGAAAATTCTACCACACGAGATAGTCATAATCCCTAATACACGGCTTGTTTTATTGTGCATTTTGTGTATTTTGTACGGAATTTATTGACTATTCGGCGAAGATGTGTTAAAATATCATATATACGTGAAAGTTTGCCCCGGAGGTGAGTTGAGTGTTCAAAAACGGTGATAAAACCTATAAAATAGCGTCGATCTGTGTCGCCGGAGTTCAGGACGAACACATCGATCACATAATTACCGCTATATCCCAGTCTCTTATAGAGGGTGGGTATAAGGTGCTTTTGTATAACTCATTCTCCGACTTTTATTACGACACCCCCTTTACAAAGGGCGAGGCCAGCATATATCATCTGGTGAATTTCGATATAACCGACGTATTGATATTATTCCCCGAAACGATAAAAAACAAGTGGATAACCGACGCGCTGGTAAGGTACGCCGGTCAGAACCGCTGTCCCGTCGTCACGGTGAACGGGTATATAGACGGCTGTACAAACATAGATTTCGACTATGCCGCGTCTTTTGAGAGAATGGTGCGTCACGTCGTGGAGGAGCACGGCTGCAAAAGGATAAACTTCATCGCCGGACTGAAAGACAATCGCTTTTCTGATGAAAGGCTGGACGCTTTCCGCCGCGTCATGGCGGAGCATGGTCTTCCGGTAGAGGAAAGCAGGATAGGCTACGGAGATTTCTGGTCGGAGCCTACCAAGCGTGTATTAGACGAATTCCTTGCGTCCGGACAGGAAATGCCGGAGGCGATAATCTGCGCTAACGACACCATGGCAGCCACCGCGGTGCGCTATCTGTGCGAGCGCGGGTATAAAATACCGCAGGACGTGATAATTACCGGATTTGACGCGGTATATCACGAGCATAAGGTATTAGTTACGCATATAACCACCTCTATCCTTGACGCGGAGTTACTCGCAAATCAGGTATTGACGGAGTGCGACAGGCTGCTCTGTGAAAAGAGCGGGGCGCGGGACGTCAAGCTGGAATTTCGGCTTGTACCGTCGGAGTCCTGCGGCTGCGTGCCGGAAAGCTATCAGAAGCTGACCGAAGAGCAGCTGCTTGAGATAAGCGACTATAATTTTCATGCGCAGGCGCATGAAAATACCATGATAGACTATTACGCCGCCGCGATAAGCGATCAGACGTTTGACAAGCTGGCGGAAACGCTGATGAGATATATCGAACGGTTCTCCTGGCTTTGCCTGAACGACGATTTTCTCACTAAGGAATGCAGCGTGATACCCAAGGCGTACCACAGCGTCTACACCGCGGATATGACCGCACTGCACCGCAGCGCCGACAGAGAGCCGTCCAGCATACTCTCTTTCAAGGCCAAGGATATCATACCTGATTTTGATAAGAATATCGAGCTTTTTGACTGGCTGATGTTCGTGCCGCTGCATTATCAATCGCAGGTGCTGGGCTTTTACTGTCTGGCTCTGGGCATGAGGGAATACCAGTTCCACAACGCCAGACGCTTTGTTAATATCACCAATCAGATACTGGAAAACTTCAAGCACAGCTATGACCTTAAGATAGCGTACAACGATCTTGAGATGCTGCACTTCCGCGACCCGCTGACCGGCGTATATAACCGGCGCGGTTTTATCAGCGCGGCGGAGGAAATGCTGACGCGCTGCGGCAGTAAGTCGGCTTTCATCATATCGGCGGATATGGATAAGCTCAAACAGATAAACGACAAGCACGGCCATTCAAACGGAGACATAGCGATAAAGGAGACCGCCGACGCTTTGTCCTCGGTATGCGGGGAGTGGACGATCTGCGCAAGGTTCGGCGGGGACGAATTTATACTGCTGGGCTTTGACGACGACCCCAAACGCAAGGCGGTAAATATAGGAGAGGGTATTCAGGATCATCTGGATCACTTCAACAGCACCTCCGGCAAGCCGTATGAGGTTTCGATAAGCATGGGCGTATCGGTGGATAAGGCGAGTACGATAGAGGATATAAAAGACCTTATCAAGCGTTCCGACTGGCAGATGTACGCGCAAAAGGAGCAAAAGCGCGGCGACGCTTCGCTGAGTGCCGCAAACGAGATAGGCAAGACCACGCTGGGCAGTTTCTCTATGAGGATACACGAGATACTGCGCATGGACACCTCCTCCACCTACTTCTATATAGATTATATCCATTTCAAATGGTACATTTCCGAGAACGAGAACACGCCGCAGTGTATGGTATCCTCCTCGGTCAACCCGCTGAGGGCTATACTGCGCAGCGGCTGCGTATATAAAGACGACGAGGGTGTATATTCGGAATTTATCGAGAAAATACGCCGCTCGTTTGAAAATAAAATAGAGACAAGCAAGCTTGGTGTGAATATCCGGCTTGTCGAAAACGGACAGCCGCAGTGGTACTCGGTAAGCGTATGGCTTACCGGCACGGACGAACGCATGAACGAGCTTGCGGGATATATACACAGGTCCTCTCCCGATGAGGAAATGCACATTGAGATATTCAACTACTACACCACTACCGACAACCCGCTTATGATAAATAATCTTATCTCCGATATGATAAACAAGGCGGGCGATAAGAAGATGGCGCTGGTACATCTGGACATCAAGCGTTTCAAATTCATAAACGAGACCTACGGCGAGGAGGTCGGCACCGAGCTGCTGTACTACATCGCCCGCAGGCTGAAGGCATATTGCGGCAAGGAGCAGCTCAGCGCAAGGCTCAGCGCAGACCTGTTCATGCTGCTTACCCCTTACGATACGATCGAATCCTTGACCGCCGAGATAAGGACGGTAGAGCAGCGGCTTTCGGGCTTCCGCGATATACGGTATGAGTTTTCTTTCGGCGTTTTCCTGATAGACGACAAGACATTACCGCCGCGCGTAATGGGCGACCGTGCGTCGCAGGCGCGCAATATAGTAAAGCACAGCGCGATAGAAAATATTGCGTTTTACGATAACAAGCTTCTTCAGGTCGGCAAGGTGAGAAAGTTCATAGAAGAAAACATGGTCACCGCGCTGGAGAACAAGGAGTTTCTTATCTACTTGCAGCCGAAATTCAGCATTTCCAGCAAAAAGGTGCTGGGATTTGAGGCGCTGGTAAGATGGCAGCATCCTACCCGCGGCATGATACAGCCGGGAGAATTTATTCCGCTGTTTGAGGAAAACGGCTTTATCGTAAGGCTGGATCTTTACGTATGGGAGTGCGCCTGCAAGGTCCTGCGCGACTGGGTAGACAGAGGGCTTAGACCGCTGCCGGTTTCTATAAACGTATCGAGGGTACACCTCAAGGACGACAGCTTTATTAATTCTCTTGACGCGCTGATAGCAAAATACCGGTTGCCGAAATATCTGCTAGAAGTGGAGATAACCGAGAGCATAGAAAATATAAATACAAATCTAATGATGCAGGAGCTTAAAAATCACGGCTACACTCTGTTGATGGACGATTTCGGCGCGGGATATTCCTCGCTCAATACGCTCAAAAGCACGAATTTCGACGTGCTGAAGATAGACCGCGAATTTTTGTCCAGCTTCATGATATCCGACCACGGCAAGAAGATAATCTCGCATACTATATCAATGTCAAAGGATATAGGCTTAGGGCTTATCGCCGAGGGTGTGGAAACTGCTGAGCAGGCGGACTTTTTGGAGATGTGCGGCTGCGACACCGCGCAGGGATTTTTATACGCCCGCCCGATGCCGGTGGAGGAAGCGGAGAAGTATTTAGAGAGTACGAAGACTACTTGAGGGTGATTTTGGGGCTCCGCCCCAAACCCCGTTTATGGGGGCTCTGCCCCCAGACCCCCGTCGGGGAGCAGATTGCTCCCCGAACCCCTTATGTGTTCACAAAATTATCCCTCCCATACGGGAGGGATAATTTTGTATAAATATATAAGAGTTTAAGAACAACATGCACGCGGTGGGGTTTAAGGACATAACTCAAAAGGGTGTGGGGCAGCACTCAATTAATCAGGGCTTTGCTCCGCCTCAAAAAGCACGAGTTTCTAAACTGTCCGCAAACATGAATATACCGGTAGCCCAAAATAAAAAATCGGGGCTTGGGGCGGAGCCCCAAACAAATGGGGCGGGCATACTATCCGCTGGCGCGGATAGTTGTTTTGATTTCTCCGAAATCAAAGGGTGGGTAAAAACGCATGGTCAAAAGAACAACAACTCAATAAAAGAACTTTATAATGCCTCCGCCAAGCAGCCAAATGAGTCTGTACAACTTAACCGACGTACTGTATTTCGGAGTCATCAAGTGCCCTTCATAGGAAGCGTAAAGGGGAAAGATAGGGTGGGGGCGGGAAGAAAAGACCGAAAGGAAACCGTGGGGAGGGGAAGAAAACCCGTAGGGATTGCTTCCCATTTATAAGGGTTCCCAAAAAGTCTTTGACTTTTTGGGAAAAGGAGGAGCAACGGAGAGGAACGGATATTCGACCTTTACGGTCGAATGGAGTGGAGCGGAGTTTGTGACGACGCGGTGTCCTGTCGGAGAGGCCAGCGGAGGTGGATAAATTCGGATAAGGATTATCCCTTGTATTTCGTATGCAACGGTAATCTTAAGAAAACGAAAAAAACGCACCGCTATAAAACGGTGCATTTTTGTTACAGAAAAAAGTCAAACAGCAACTATATTCACAAGCTTGCCCGGTACTACGATCTCTTTTTTGATCGTCTTTCCGTTAAGCAAGTCTGCTACGGCCTCTTTTGCCAAGGCAAGCAGCTCGTCCTTTTCGGCGGAGCTGGGGACGTTTATCCTTGCTTTTATCTTGCCGCAGATCTGAACGGCTATCTCAACGGTCTGCTGTACGCAAAGCGATTCGTCATAGCTTACCCACTCGGATTCGCTGAGTATGCCGAAGCCGAGCGTGCTGTACATTTCCTCGGAAATATGAGGAGCGAACGGGTACAATATCGTAAGCAGGCTCTTAAGCTCCGCCTTGTTTATCCTGCCGACCGCGTTTATCTCATTGATAAGCGTCATCATCGCGGCAACGGCGGTATTGAACTTCATCGCCTCGATGTCCTCGCTGACCTTCTTTATCGTGCGGTGCATGCTTGCGGTAAGCTCGGGGGAATATTCATCGCCGTCGACCAGTATATCCTGCAAAGCCCAGATACGATCCAAGAACCTCTTGCAGCCCTTTACGCTGCTTTCGCTCCAGGGAGCCGCCTGCTCATAATCGCCCATGAACAGCACATAGACCCTCAGCACGTCCGCGCCGTACTCATCTACAACGTCGTTGGGGTCTACCACGTTGCCCTTGGACTTGCTCATCTTCTCTCCGTCCGGGCCTAATACCATGCCCTGCGCGGTACGCTTTGCGTAAGGCTCGTCGGTCGGCACTTCCCCGATATCATATAAGAATCTGTGCCAGAACCTCGAATATATCATGTGGCGGGTAACGTGCTCCATGCCGCCGTTGTACCAGTCTACCGGCAGCCAGTATTTAAGCGCCTCTTTGGAGGCGAAGCATTCGTCGTTGTGCGGATCGCAGTAGCGCAGGAAATACCAGCTAGAACCCGCCCACTGAGGCATGGTGTCGGTCTCGCGCTTTGCGTCGCCGCCGCACTTGGGGCACTTGCAGTTTACAAACGAATCTATCTTTGCAAGCGGGCTTTCCCCGTCCGAGCCGGGCGCAAAATTCTCCACCGGCGGTAATTTAAGCGGCAGCTCCTCATAAGGCACGGGCACCATTCCGCAATGCGGGCAGTGAACGATAGGAATAGGCTCTCCCCAGTACCTCTGACGGTTGAACGCCCAGTCTTTCATCTTGTACTGCACGCCCTTTTCGCCGCAGCCCAGCTTTTCAAGCTCGGAAAGCATTTTTTCGATGGCCTCTTTCTTGGTGGCGATACCGTTCAGCACGCCGGAATTTACCATTTCGCCGTCGCCGGTGTACGCCTCCTTTGAAATGTCGCCGCCCTTTATTACCTCGATTATATCTATGCCGAATTTCTTTGCAAACTCATAGTCGCGGGTATCGTGCGCGGGAACCGCCATAATAGCGCCCGTGCCGTATCCCATCATTACATAGTCGGAAATGTATATCGGTATCTCCTTGCCGTTTACGGGATTTATCGCGGAAAGTCCGTCTATCTTAACGCCGGTCTTGTCCTTGACAAGCTGGGTGCGCTCAAACTCGCTCTTTTTCGCGCACTCTTTGCGGTATGCCGCGAGCTCGTCATAATTTGCAAGGCTGTCCTTATACTTATCTATGATAGGATGCTCGGGAGCGATAACCATGAAGGTAACGCCGTACAGCGTATCCGGTCTGGTGGTGTAGATACGCAGCTTTTCTTCCGCCTGAGCCAGCTTGAACTCAACGAACGCGCCGACGGATTTTCCTATCCAGTTTTGCTGCTGGAGCTTCACGTTCGGCAGATAATCCACCTTTTCCAGCCCTTGGAGCAGCTTTTCGGCGTACTCGGTTATCCTGAGATACCAAACCTCTTTGGTCTTTTGCACTATCTCACTGTGGCAGATATCGCAGTGTCCGCCCTGCGAATCCTCGTTGGACAGCACGACCTTGCAGCTCGGGCAGTAATTTACCAAGGTCTTATCGCGGAATACCAGCCCGTGCTCGAACATTTTGAGGAATATCCACTGCGTCCACTTGTAGTAGCTTTCCTCGGTAGTATCTATCGTGCGCGACCAGTCGAACGAAAAGCCCGCGCGCTTTAACTGATCGGTGAATTTTATTATATTGCGGTCGGTGACCTGCCGCGGATGTACGCCGGTCTTTATCGCGGTGTTCTCGGTGGGCAGACCGTATGCGTCAAAGCCTATCGGGAACAGCACGTTATACCCCTGTAATCTTCTCTTGCGGCTTACTACCTCAAGGCCGGAATACGCCTTGATATGACCGATATGCATACCCGCTCCGGACGGATAAGGAAATTCCACCAGCGCGTAGAATTTCGGCTTGCTGCTGTTATTTTCCGCGCGGAAAGTGCCGTGTTCCTCCCAGTAGGTCTGCCACTTCTTCTCAATGGCGGAAAAATCATATTTGTTCTCGCTCATGCTAAAGATCCTTTCCAAAAATAAACGCCCGCCCTTACATAAGACGGACCTGCCGTGCCGCCTGAGAACATGCGAATCGGCTTACAGACATATTATACACGCTTTTTCCCATGATGTCAAGGCGAATTTTCACACGCTTAAACTAAAATCTCATTTTTTAAGTAAATAATCAAATATATCCATGAAAATATTATGTAAAAAGTCTAAATTTAAGTAGAATTTTTTGGATAATATGTTTATTGATTTTATTAAAATGCGGTGATATACTATTTATTAGGCAGGCGTTCTGTCATGCTTATAATAATTATTCGGAGGAAAAACAGCAATGAAAATCAAAAAAATTGTGGCAGGCGCTGCAGCTTTATCAGTAGCCGCAGCAATGGCCATCAGCGCAAGCGCCGGATGCATCAATAACGTTGTAGACGGCGACATGGTAGGAGGCACCAGCGTTACCAACGCAATGTGGATGATCCAGCTTAAGGTTACCGGCGATACTACCATTGACCGCGGTGTTGATCTTTCTAAGATCGACGGTGTAAGATTCACCATATCCGTTACCGATGACGGTATGTCCCGTGAATCTTGGGACGGCATGATCGGCGGCGCGATAATCATTTCCTGCGGCGGCGGCGACCTTGACGGCGTTACTCCCACCAACGACTATGATTACAACTGGTCAGGCGCTCAGAATCACGCATCTTTCTGGGGCGTTACCGATCCCGAGCTGGAGCTTTACACCGACGTAAACGGCAATGACGATCCCAGCGACGACACTGAGACCGCAGTTGTAACCACCAAGACCGGCGACTACACCTACACTCTCGAAGCTCTCGGCTTCCAGAACCCCTTCACTACCGAAGGCATTTCTGACGTAGGTTACTATCAGGTAGCTCTCTCCGATTGGGGCAGCTCCCTTTCTCTCTACGACGTTCAGACCTGCGAACTGCTTGCAGCAGACGGCAGCACTATCGCAACATTTGATACGCTCGGCAATGAGATCGGCGGCGGTTCCGAAGAGCCCGCAGAGTCCGAAGAGCCCGAACAGTCCGAGGCTCCGGCTGAGTCCGAAGCTCCTACTACCGGCGACTCAAGCAAGCCTAACACCAACACTGGTGCAGAAGGCATTGCAGTTGCAGCAGGCGTAGCAATTCTGGCTACCGGCGCAGCAATCGTTGCTAAGAAAAGAAAGTAATTAAATTTTCTTAAAACATGATCTCCCGTACAAACGTGCGGGAGATTTTTGTTGCTAAAATAAACCTTTTTTGAATAAACTTAAAAACAGCAGGCTAAAAAACCTGCTGTTTTGTATATATCCGAAAAATCAAACCGCTTTTGCGATGATGTCGCCCATTTCGGAGCAGGACACCTTTGTCATTCCCTCGCTCATGATGTCGCCGGTGCGGTAGCCGTCGTTCAGCGCCTTACTTACCGCCGCTTCAACGGCGTCCGCCTCATCGATCATATCAAAGCTGTACCGCAGCATCATAGCGGCGGAAAGTATCGTCGCTATCGGGTTTGCCTTGTTCTGTCCGGCAATGTCCGGCGCGGAACCTCCGCTCGGCTCGTAAAGTCCGAACTTTGTTTCGTTCATGCTTGCGGACGCTAACATACCGATAGAGCCGGTTATCATGCTAGCCTCGTCGGACAGGATATCGCCGAACATGTTTTCGGTCACCATTACGTCAAACTGCGCGGGGTCTCTTACCAGCTGCATAGCGCTGTTATCCACCAGCATATGCTCCAGCGTCACCTCCGGATAATCCTTTGCGACCTCGGTTATCACCTTTCTCCAAAGGCGGGAAGATTCCAACACGTTAGCCTTATCCACGCTGGTGACTTTTTTGCGGCGCTTCATCGCCACATCGAATGCCTTTATCGCTATGCGGCGTATCTCACTTTCGCTGTATACCAGAGTATCGACAGCTACCTGCATACCGTCCACCGTTTCGGTCTTTTTCTCGCCGAAGTACAGTCCGCCGGTAAGCTCTCTCATGATAAGCATATCAAAGCCGCGGTCGCTTATCTCCTTTTTCAGCGGGCAAGCTCCGGAAAGCTGCGGATAAAGCACGCAGGGGCGCAGATTCGCAAACAGTCCGAGCGCCTTTCTTATACCGAGCAGTCCCGCCTCCGGCCTTAAATTCGGAGGCAGCTTATACCACGGGGATGTGGTGGTATCTCCGCCGATAGAACCCATCAGCACCGCGTCGGACGCCTTGCACGCGTCTATAGTTTCCTTAGTAAGCGGCTCGCCGTTCGCGTCGATGGAACAGCCGCCCATCAGCAGCTGGGTATAATTAAAAGTGTGACCGTACTTTTTCGCAACGGCGTCGAGTACCTTCATCGCCTCGGTGATTATCTCCGGGCCTATGCCGTCGCCCTTGATGACCGCTATATTCTTTGTCATTGTCTTATCTCCTTTACTTCTTCAGCGAATTGAGCAGTCCGCCCGCACTGATTATTTCCTTTATAAATTCCGGGAACGGCTCCGCCTGATAGCTGCGTCCCTTTGTGATGTCGGTGATGATACCGGTGTCGAAATCTACCGATACCTCGTCACCCGCGTCGATGTCTTTTGCCGCTTCGTCACATTCCAGTATCGCAAGTCCGATGTTTATCGCGTTTCTGTAGAAGATACGCGCAAAGGTGCTTGCTATGACGCAGGAAATGCCGCTCGCCTTGATAGCGATAGGCGCGTGTTCTCTTGAGCTGCCGCAGCCGAAATTCGGTCCCGCTACCATTATATCGCCCGGCTTTACTCTGCCTACAAAATCCTTGTCTATATCCTCCATGCAGTGGCTCGCAAGTTCCTTATGGTCGGAGGTGTTGAGGTATCTCGCGGGGATTATAACGTCGGTGTCCACGTTGTCTTTATACTTATGTACCGTGCCTTGTGCTTTCATATCTGTGCTTCCTTTCTTTACTTTATTTCAAAATCCGCGCATTTACGCTGTGAAACATAAGGGCGGACGATGTTGTTTGCGACCTTAAGATGTTCCGGGTGAACGCTGTACGCTTTCAGCGCCTGTTCGTTTTCAAAGGTGCTGTCCAGCATAAGACTGCCGTTTGACGAGTCCAAAAGCTTGGTCTCCACCCGTATCGAAATTATCCCGTCTATCTTATCTTTAAGCGATTCCAGCCCCTGCTTGATAAGCAGCTTGCGCTGAGTTTTTTCCTCAATTGAAAGCTCCTCTTTAAGGTCCCAGATAATAACGTGTCTTACCATCAGCTTATACCCGTTATCTTTCCGGCTATCGCGCTTGCCGCTGCGACAACGGGGCTTGCAAGGTATACCTCGCTGTCAACGTGACCCATTCTTCCGACAAAGTTGCGGTTAGTGGTGGATATCGCGCGCTCGCCCGCGGCAAGTATGCCCATATGTCCGCCCAGACACGGCCCGCAGGTCGGGGTGGAGAACACGCAGCCGGCGTTTATGAATATCTCGGCAAGTCCCTCTTTTATGCACTGCATATATACCTTTTGCGTCGCGGGGATAACTATGCAGCGCACGCCCTTTGCTATATGCTTTCCGTTTAATATTTCGGCGGCAGCTCTCATATCGCTTATTCTTCCGTTAGTGCAGGAGCCTATGACCGCCTGGTCTATCTTTACTTCCTCGGTAAGCTCGTCTACCACTCTTGCGTTTTCCGGCAGATGCGGGAAAGATACCGTCTGCTTTATCGTGCTAAGGTCTATATCGTAGGTCTCGGCGTATACCGCGTCGGGATCCGCCTTATAAGTTTGGTACGGACGGTCAACTCTTTCCTTTACATATTCCTCGGTTATCTCGTCCGCCTCGAATATACCGTTCTTAGCGCCGGCCTCGATAGCCATATTAGCAATACACAGCCTGTCGTCCATCGAAAGGGACTTAAGCCCCTCGCCGGTAAACTCCATCGAGCGGTACAGCGCGCCGTCCACGCCTATCATGCCGATAATATGAAGTATCACGTCCTTGCCGGAAACGTATTTGTTCAGCTTTCCGGTAAGATTGAATTTTATCGCCGCCGGTACCTTGAACCATGCCTCTCCGGTAGCCATGCCCGCCGCCATATCGGTAGAGCCGACTCCGGTGGAAAACGCGCCGAGCGCTCCGTAGGTGCAGGTGTGGCTGTCCGCGCCTATGCAAAGCTCGCCGGGTGCGATAAGTCCTTTTTCCGGCAGCAGAGCATGCTCTATTCCCATATCGCCGACGTCATAATAATTCTTGATGTCGTATTTTCCGGCGAAATCTCTGCACTGCTTGCACTGAGTCGCCGCCTTGATGTCCTTGTTGGGGGTGAAGTGATCCATTACAAGAGATATCTTCTTGTTGTCGAATACTCCGTCAAAGCCCGCCTTGCAAAATTCGTTGATAGCCACCGGGCTGGTGATGTCGTTGCCTAACACCATATCCAGCTTTGCCCTTATCAGCTGTCCCTCTCTCACGCTGTCAAGTCCGGCGTGCTTTGCCAGTATTTTCTGGCTCATAGTCATTCCCATAGAAATGCCTTCCTTTCTCTGTAATTTATTCTTTAAGCAGCATATATTCCAGTGAATCGGTAAGCGCCGATACGCTCGCGCTGATTATATCCTCCGACGCGCCGACGGTCGTCCATTCGTCGCTGCCGTCGCTGCTGTCGATAAGCACCCTTGTCACCGCGGCGGTGTCCTTTCCCGCTATTACCCTTACCTTATAGTCGATAAGGTGCATTTTGGAAAGCTGCGGATAAAACACCTCCAGCGCCTTTCTGAGCGCTTTATCTATCGCGTTTACCGGACCGTCGCCCTCGTCGGCGGTTATCTCGTAGCGGTCGCCCACCTTTATTTTTATAACGGCGTTCGCCTTTTCCGCGCCGTCTTTCCCCTGCGAGGATATCACCTTATAATGGTCTATCTCAAAATGCGGGGTGAACCGTCCGAGCTCTCTTAACACCATCATGTCAAAGCTTGCGGACGCCGCCTCGAACTGAAAGCCCACCTGCTCAAGCTCCTTGAGCTTTGCCGCTATCGCTCTGGTCTGGGGGCTGTTTTTACTGAGCGTCGGGTCGAACCGCTTTATCGCGGCAAGTATCGCCGCCCTGCCCGACACCTCCGAAAGCGGCAGCCTGCGCTCGTTGCCGACGCTTTGAGGTGAAATATGCTCGAATGATACCGGATTTTTCACCACGCCGTCCGCGTGCATTCCCGCCTTATGCGCAAACGCCGAACCTCCGATATACGGCATAGTACCCGGCATGCGGATATTAGCGACATCCGCTATATACCGCGCGGTGTCGGTCAGCGTTTTGAGCTGCGCCGGACTTACCGCGGACACGTTATATTTAAGCTGAAGATCGGCGATTATTGTCGAAAGATTCGCGTTTCCGCAGCGCTCGCCTATCCCGATAAAGGTGCCTTGTATATGCTCCGCTCCCGACCGGTATGCCGCAAGCGTACCCGCCACCGCGCAGCCGCAGTCGTCATGGCAATGGATACCGAGCTTTACGTCTATGACCTTTGCCGCCGCCTTGACTGCTGAAGATATCTCCTCCGGCATGCTCCCTCCGCGGGTGTCACACAGGCATATCACCGACGCTCCCGCTTTCTGAGCGGTTTTAAGCACCTCAAGAGAATACTCGGCGTTTTCCTTATATCCGTCAAAAAAATGCTCCGCGTCAAATATGACCGTCCTGCCGCGCTCTTTCAGATAAGCGATACTGTCCGCTATCATGGCAAGATTTTCTTCGAGCGACACGCCTATTATCTCGGTCGCCTGCATATCCCACGCCTTGCCGAAAATGGCAACGTGTGAGGTCTGCGCCTTAAGCAGCGCCGCGATATTCTCGTCGTCGCACGCCTTTACGCCTTTTCTCGCGGTAGAACCGAACGCTACCGCCTTTGCCCCGCGGCGCGCTTTTATCGCCTTGAAAAACTCCAGATCCTTGGGGTTTGAAAACGGGTTGCCCGCCTCGATATAATCTATCCCGAAGCTGTCCAGCGCCGAGAATATCTTCAGCTTATCGTCGGTGGAAAAGCTTATCCCCTCGCCCTGCGCGCCGTCTCTCAGCGTTGAATCGTACAGCTCGACTGTCTTTTTAGCCATACTAGTCTCTTTCCAGTGCGCAGATACCGGTGCGTACCATTTTGTCTATCTTAAACGGCCGCAGCAGCCCGATAAACGAGCTTATCTTTTCCGGCTCTCCGGTAAGCTCTAACATAAGGCTGTCCTCTCCGACGTTTACCACCTTAGCGCGGAACAGGTTCGCTATCTCGATGATAGGCTGGCGTGAGGAGGGAGAGTTTCCCGCGCGGATAAGTATATGCTCCCTGCACACCGCGTCCTCAAGCCGTTTTACCTCGGTAACGTCATATAATTTGAGCAGCTGCTTTTCTATCTGCTCTATAGTCGCGCTGTCACCCTCGGTGACTATCGTCATGCGGGAAAATTCGGGGTTCTCGGTCTCCGCGACGTTAAGGCTCTTTATATTATATCCTCTGCGGCTGAACAGTCCCGTCACCCGTCCGAGCACGCCTATGCTGTTATCCACCAGCACCGATAAAACATATTGCTGTGACATATTTATGGCTTTCTCCTTTCAGGTTTTGTTCAGTCGTCTATTATTATTTCGGTTATCGGCTCGGTCACCGACTTGCCCGCCGGCACCATCGGCAATACGTTAAGATCGCGGTCTATCTGCACCTCGATAAGCACCGGAGCGCTCTTTGATATCTCCAGCGCTTCGCGCAGTACCTTTTCGCAGTCCGCCGCCTTGGTGAGCGAAAACGTCTTTATGCCGAACGCCTCGCCGAGCTTTATATAATCGGTCGGTCGGTCTAATGTCGTCTGGGAAAAATGCTTGTCGTAAAACAGTCTTTGCCACTGGCGCACCATGCCCAGCACGTTATTGTTAATTACCAGTTCTATCACCGGTATATTATGCTTTGACAGCGTGACAAGCTCGTTTAAGTTCATGTGAAAGCTGCCGTCGCCCGCGATATTTATTACCGTTCTATCCGGTAAAGCACATTTCGCGCCTATCGACGCGCCCAGCCCGAAGCCCATCGTGCCGAGCCCGCCGCTGCTGACTAACTGGCGCGGGTGCTTATATCTGTAATACTGCGCCGCCCACATCTGCGCCTGTCCTACCTCTGTACATATCACCGCGTCGCCGTTTGTAAGCTCATCCAGAGTTTCCATTATCTGCTGCGGGGTAATATCCAGCTCGGCAGTTCCTATTTGCGGGAGATTCAGCGGCTCGCCGTTACAGATCGTTTTCAGCCACTCGTCGTGCTGCTGCGGCTTTAACAGGCGGTTAAGCTTTTCAAGTATCTCCGCGCTGTCGCCTATCACCTTATGAAAAGCGGGTATGTTCTTATTTATCTCGGCGGGGTCTATGTCTATATGGAGCACCTTTGCCCTTTTCGCAAAGGTATTGGGGTCGCCTATAACTCTATCGGAAAATCTCGTGCCTATCGCGATAAACAGGTCGCAGTCGGCAAGCGCCCTCGCCGCCGCCTTAGTCCCGTGCATTCCGAGCATTCCTATATACTTATCGTCGGTCTGGTCATATACGCCCTGCGCCATAAGCGACGCGGAAACCGGAGCGTTTACAAGTCCGACAAAGGTCTTTAACGCCTTAGCGCCGCGCGGATTGTTTATTCCGCCGCCGCAGTAGATGTAAGGTCTTTCGCTTTCCTGTATCATCTCGGCGGCCTTTTGTATGCAGTCGTCCCGATGCAGCGTCGCCGGTGATACTATCGGCTTTATCGGCTTATTAACAAACTCCGCTTTCAACGCGGTGACGTCCTTCGGCACGTCCACCAGCACCGGGCCTTTTCTGCCCTCGTTCGCTATGTAGAACGCTTCCCTCAGCGTGTCCGCAAGCTTGTTTACGTCCTTGACGATAAAATTATGCTTGGTTATCGGCATGGTTATGCCGGTTATGTCCACTTCCTGAAAGCTGTCCAGTCCGAGCTGCGCGCAGGCGACGTTTCCGGTTATCGCGACAACAGGCACGCTGTCCATGTACGCCGTGGCGATACCGGTAACAAGGTTCGTAGCGCCGGGGCCGGAGGTAGCTATCACCACGCCGGTCTTGCCGGAGGCTCTCGCGTAGCCGTCCGCCGCGTGGCTCGCTCCTTGTTCATGGGCGGTAAGTATATGCTTTATCCTATCGCTGTATTTGTACAGACTGTCGTAAATGTTCAGCACCGCTCCGCCCGGATAGCCGAATACGGTGTCTACCCCCTGTTCTATAAGACATTCGCAGATTATATCCGCACCCGTAAGTAAGCTCAAAGCTATCAATCCTTTCCTTTATGTATCTTGTATCTTTACGTTTTACACTATATCTATATAATTTTATCACTAATAAGCGGATTTGTCAACACCGCACTTGACAGCCCGTGCGCGGTATGCTATGATAAGGGAAAAGTCTTACAGATAGGGATGATAAGCCGTGACGGACTCTTCAAAAGCATATATAGATGAGCAATTTTCCCGCACCGAATTGCTGCTCGGAAAATCGGCGATCGATAAGCTTGCCGGATCAAGAGTAGCTATATTCGGTATAGGCGGCGTGGGCGGCTACGCGGCGGAGGCACTTGCGCGTATAGGTATAGGAACGCTCGACCTTATCGACAGCGACAAAGTTACCTTATCCAATCTTAACCGCCAGATAATCGCCACTCATAAAACGATAGGGCGATACAAGACCGAGGCCGCCGCAGAGCGGATAGCCGATATAAACCCGAACGCCAAGGTAAACACATACAACGTCTTTTACACAAAGGATACCGCCGACAGCTTCGACTTTTCAAAATACGATTATATAATCGACGCGATAGATACCGTATCCTCAAAGCTTCTTTTAGCGGTAAACGCCAAAGCGGCGGGCGTGCCTTTGATAAGCTCGATGGGCGCGGGGAACAAGCTCGATCCCACCATGTTTGAAGTGGCGGATATTTACGATACCTCCGTCTGCCCGCTGGCAAGGGTGATGCGGCACGAACTGAGAAAGCTCGGGATAGAACGGCTTAAGGTCGTATATTCAAAAGAGCCGCCCGTTATCCCGCCGGATAATGTGCGCGTTCCCGGCAGCGTGTCTTTCGTCCCCTCCGTCGCGGGGCTGATAATCGCCGGAGAAGTTATAAAGGATATATGCGAGATAAAATAAAAGGAGCAGGCTGTCAAGTCTGCTCCTTTGTTTTTATATTACTTCTTCGGCGTGCCTTGTAACATGGCAGCCTATATTTACCGCTACCGGAAGTCCGGCGATATGGGTGGCGTACTTTTCGATATTGACGTACAGCGCGGTCACCGCGCCGCCAAACCCCTGACTTCCTATACCCAAAGCATTTATGCCGTCTAACATCTGCTGTTCCATCTCGGCGTATACCGGATCGGGATTTCTCACGGAAAGGTCGCGGCAAAGCGCCTTTTTAGCAAGCATCGCGCTGTATTCAAAATCGCCGCCTATCCCTACTCCCACCACGATAGGCGGACACGGGTTGCTGCCCGCGCGGGAAACGACGTCTACCACAAAATCCACAATATCCTTTTTTGAGGCGGACGGGGTGAACATTTTCAGCGCGCTCATGTTCTCACTGCCGAAGCCTTTCGGCGCGACCGTTATCTTTACCTTGTCGCCCTCGGTGATATTCGTGTAGATTATCGCGGGGGTGTTGCTGTCAGTGTTCTTACGCTCTAACGGGTCGCCTACCACCGACAGCCGCAGCTTTCCGCCGATATAGCCGTCTGCAACGCCCTCGTTCACCGCGTCGGTAAGACTGCCGCCGGTGAAATGCACCTCCTGCCCTATTTCAAGGAAAACTATCGCCATTCCGGTATCCTGACATACCGGCACACCCATTTCTGCGGCGCAGTCGATATTCCTGACGATATCGCCCAGCACGCCTTTGCACAGTCCGCTTTCCTCACACTCGGCGCAGGACTGTATTTTTTCTTTCATTCCGTTCGGAAGATAAAGGTTCGCGTTTACGCAAAGCCTGCTTATCGTTTCCTTTATCACGCTGACGTCTATCTCACGCATTACATTTACCTCACTTTATCAGCTTGCCGCCTGCAATTATTTTTGCGGGGAGCGTCTGCACGTCCAGCGGATCGCCCTCAAACAGCAGAATATCCGCGTCCTTTCCCGCCTCTATACTTCCTACCCTGTCGGAGATCCCCGCTATCTCGGCGGGATAACATGTTATCGCACAAATAGCCTCGTCATGCTCCAATCCGCCCCTCACCGCAAGCGCCGCGCTGAGCGGAAGATACTGCTGCGGCACTACCGGGTGGTCGGTACATATCGCTATCTTTACCCCGGCCTTTGACAAAGCCGCCGCGTTTTCTATCGTGTGATTTTTAAGCTCCGGCTTGCTGCGGTCGCAAAGTATCGGCCCTACCGCGACCGGACAGCCCTCTTCGGCAAGCTCGCCTGAGATAAGATGTCCCTCCGTGCCGTGGATAATGACATAGTCCAGCCCGAACTCCTTACATATCCTTATCGCGGTGAAAATATCGTCCGCGCGGTGGGCGTGGATATGCGCGGGTATCTCTTTTCTCAGCAGCGGCAGCAGCGCCTCGCACTTTGCGTCGTAGTCCGGCCTGTCCAGCTCGTCCTCGCCGCCTATGCTCTCAAAATAAGCGTCCATGTCCTCTGCGTAGCGTTTAGCCTTATATAGCTGCTCGCGGATTATCGCGGCGGTCGCCATGCGGGTCATCGGCGCGTTGTCCCGGTCCTTGTATACCGTTTTGGGATTTTCGCCCAGCGCGAATTTTATCGCCGCCGGCTCTTTTATCACCCGGTCGTCCAATCGCCTGCCGCCGTAGGTCTTTATCGCCATAAAGCTGCCGCCGACGGGATTTGCGCTGCCCATTCCGCATACCACCGAAGTAACGCCCGCGCTGACCGCCTCAACAAAGCAGCGATCCATAGGATTTACCATATCTATCGCGCGCAGGTTCGGCGTGGCGGGGTCGGTGCTTTCGTTGCCGTCGTCGCCCTCAAAGCCGAGCCCGTCCTCCCATACTCCGATATGGGAATGTATGTCGATAAAGCCGGGGTAAGCGGTAAGTCCCTCGCCGTTTATATCGCCGTCGGAGGTTTCAAGGCTTTCCGGCATAGCCGCGACCTCGGTTATCTTATCGTCCTGTATACGTATATATCCGCGCGGTATAGTTTCTCCCGCGGCGGTGAAAATTCTAACATTGTATATCAGCATAAATTCTCCGTCTGTTTGTTTTCCATTCTGATAAACTTCATTATCTCCTCGACGATGTTTTTATCCTCGGTGTTGGAGTTTATCTCATAGGTGCAGTTTTTCCTGTATATCGGAAAACGCTTAAGGTACAATTCTTTAAGCTGCTCCTTGCTGTTTTGCTGTACCAAAGGTCGGTTGGTATCGTCCTTTATCCTCATGTAGCAGGTATCAAAAGCCGCGTTTAAGAAAAACACTGTGCCGTTTTCTCTCGCAAACGCCGCAGTCTCGTCCCGCAGCATAGCTCCGCCGCCGGTCGCCACCACCGTATTCCCGCCAAAGGAGCGTATATATTTTACCTCTAACTCCCTGAAATACGGCTCGCCGTATTTGTCGAAAATTTCCGGTATAGTCATACCCTCGCAGGTCACGATATAACGGTCAAGGTCTACAAACTTAGCGCCGCACACCTTTGAAAGCATTCTGCCGATATGACTTTTCCCGCAGCCCATGAATCCGCACAGGTACACCGTCCTCATCAGACCAGCGCCTCCATGTCGCGCACCAGCAGTTCTATATCCTTTTTATCGTAAGACGAGCCGTCCCATATCTCATGAGCCGCCACCGCCTGCCATACCAGCATATTCATGCCGCCGCACACCTTTGCGCCCTTTTGCTTCATCAGCTTCATAAGCAGCGTTTCGCCGGGATTGTAGATAAGGTCGAAAAAGCATTTTGTATTGAGCCGTCCGAGCGCCTCTTCTCCCAGCGGAGAGGCGTTTATATTCGGGCTCATGCCTACCGGAGTCGCGTTCACGATAAGGTCGTATTCGCCTTTCGCGTCGCAAAGCAGGCAGTATTCCGCGCTGTCGGGTTCAAGCGCGTTTAATTCCTCGCACAGCGCCTTTGCCACCGGAATATCATCCGGGCGCACCGATATAGTAAGCTTTGCGCCGCCGAGCACCGTTTCTATCGCCGCCATTCTCCCGACTCCGCCGCAGCCGAGCAGCATTACCCTTTCGGCGTTATTTGCTCCCAGCATTTTGACTGTAAGATTAAATCCCACGCAGTCGGTGTTATAGCCGACGACCTTATCGCCGACCGATATGCAGTTGACGCTGTTGTAGCGCTTAGCGCTCTCGTCCAGCTCATCGCACATTTTTATTATGTTTATCTTATGCGGTATCGTGATATTAAAGCCGGCAAGTTCTTTCAGCACGGGGAATTTATCCGTCAGCTCCTCCGGCGGTATATCCATTATCGAATATTCAAAATCGCTTATCCCCGCAAGCTCGAACAGCCGCTTATGTATCGGGGGAGAAAGCGTGTGTCCTATCGGGTGTCCTATTATCGCGTAACGTTTCATAAGTCGTTCCTTTCCTGCTTTGCGCGGGAAAACCTGCTTATTACAGCCTTTTCCGCGCGGTCGTAAAATTTATTTACTATATATGCCGCAATCAGCGAACAAATAACGGCGAGTATTATCCCTCCCAAAACGTCGGTGGGATAATGCACATAAAGATACAGCCTTGAAAACGCCATTACCGCCGCGTATACCAAAGCGACTATGCCCAGCCGCTTATGGTAGATAAATAACGCTATCGCCGCGTTGAACGCCGCCAACGTATGCCCCGACGGGAAAGACGGATCGTCCGGCGGCGGCACTATCAGCGTTATCCACTCGTGCAGTTCAAACGGGCGCGGTCGGTCGACTATGTTCTTGATAAGCCCGTTCCCTATTATAACGCCGAGCGCTAACGCTATCACCATGCAAACTCCCGCCTTGCGGGTAGATTTGAAGCAAATGCAGACCGCCGCCGCAAGCAGGAATATCCAGCCCATTTCTCCGGTCATGCTCACCGTGCTCATTATAGCGTCAAGTATCGGGTTTGCGATATTTCGTATCGCGTCCAGTATCGAAAAATCCAGTGCTACTATGTCCATTACAGTATGCTTTCCAGTGTGTCTGTATCCTCAACGTTCACGGCGGTAACGTCGTCTAAAGTCTTCTTTACCAGTCCGGTAAGCACCTTGCCGGGGCCGAGCTCGATAAACGTATTTATCCCCTCCGCCTGCATCGCGGCAAGCTCGTCGGTAAATCTGACGGGCGAGCAGATATGCCTTGCCAGCTTGTCCGGCATATCGGAAAAGTCGGTCAGCTTTTTGCCGTAAAGATTGCTGTAAAACGCCCTGTCCGGCTCGGCGAAAGCAAAGCCAGCTATGCCGCTTTGAAATTCCTCAGCCGCCGACTCCATCAGCTTTGAGTGGAACGCCGCGCTTACCGCTAATCTGACCGCGCGCTTAGCGCCTTTTGCCTTAAGTGCCGCCTCCGCCTCTTCTACGCCCTCCGGCGTTCCGGCGATGACCGTCTGTACTTTGGAATTGTAATTTACCGCGCAGACGTATTTACCCTCGGCCGCTATCCTGTCACATTCCTCTGTCACTATATCCGCGGGCAGACCTAAGACCGCGCTCATGCAGCCGGGAGCGGCCTTTGCCGCTTTGTCCATAGCCTCGCTGCGCAGCTTTATCAGCCTGAACGCCTGCTCGACGGTAATACTTCCCGCTGCCGTAAGCGCCGCGTATTCTCCGAGAGAATGACCCGCGACCGCCGCACAGTCTATACCTTTTTCCCTCACCGCGGCAAGTGCCATAAGAGATACCGCCATTATCGCGGGCTGGGAAACGGTGGTCTGCGCCAATTCCTCCGGCGTGCCGGAAAACATAAGCTCGGACAATCTAAAGCCGAGTACGTCCTCGGCGGTATCCAGTATCTCGCGGCAGGCGGGTATGCTGTCGTACAGCGCTTTTCCCATTCCGGGGTACTGAGAACCCTGTCCCGAAAAAATAAACGCGGTGGTGTTCTTTTCAAACATTATGTATCTTTCCTTTCCTCTTCGCAAAGACGGCGGCATGTCATATATCGGTTTTTTCTCCGTTTTGCGACAAAACAATGAAAATAAGGTTGACAAAGCACCCATAAATAGGTTAAAATAGATAGTGGAGTATTTTGGTCTTTACTTTGTCATCATCTGATTTTA
The DNA here is from genome assembly GCA_947624435.1 of uncultured Ruminiclostridium sp. GTDB lineage: Bacteria > Bacillota > Clostridia > Oscillospirales > Ruminococcaceae > Ruminiclostridium_E. The sequence goes on along the minus strand of CANQKE010000017.1, from coordinate 21,380 downwards.
TTATACACTATACGGCGGATAAAATCAACTGTAAATTATCCGCTAAAGCAAAATAACTCTGTCAGCCGAAAGGACGGAAAACAATGAGCGGTATCAGTATAATCGGCACGGGCGCTTATCTGCCCGAATTTATCGCCACCAACGAAATGTTTACAAAATTTATAGAAACTACCGACGAGTGGATAACCACCCGCACCGGCATATCCGAGCGCCGGATAAGTCCGGACAAGCCGAATTTTATTATGGGGGCGGAGGCTTGCAAAAAAGCTCTGTCTAATGCGGGCGTTACGGGAAAGGATATCGACGCTATAATAGTGTCCACCTGCTCGCCGGATTTTTTCTACCCGAATACCGCCTGCCTTATCCAGAACATAATCGGCGCTGACGGCTGTGCCGCGATAGATATAAACACCGCCTGCACCGGATTTATAACCGCTTTGGATATAGCGAGAAATTACCTCGCGGCGGATATTTATAAGACGATACTGGTAGTGGCAAGCGAGCGGCTCACCAGTCAGATAGACTACGAGGACAGGGCAAGCTGCATACTGTTCGGCGACGGAGCGGGCGCTGCGGTAGTTCAAAAGGGCAGCGGAATTTATTACAGCACTATGGGCGCTAAGGGCGATATGCTGCGCGACCTTTACTGCAAGGTGGAATATAACCGCAACAACCCCTTTTTCAAGGGCGACGACGTGCTTAAGGACATCATAAACACCCCGCAGAAAGAACGTTATTTACAGATGGACGGCAAGGCGGTTTACAAATTCGCGGTGGACGCTATGGCGGACGCGGTGGACAAGGTATGCGCGCAGTCCGGCTTTGATATAAACGACCTTGATCTGGTGATACCTCATCAGGCGAATATAAGGATAATCCAGTCGGCGCTCAAAAAGATGAACGTGGACGAAAGCAAGGTATATACCAACCTTGAAACACACGGCAACACCTCCAGCTCCTGCATACCTATGTGTCTTGCGGAGCTCGACGCGGCGGGACGGCTGAAAAGAGGAATGAATATATGCCTTGTAGGCTTCGGCGCGGGGCTTACCTACGGAGCCTGCATTTTCGAATACTGAGAAAGGAAAAGGAAGATGAAAACAAGGATAACCGAATTGCTGAATGTAAAATACCCGATATTGCAGGGCGGTATGGCATGGGTAGCGGAAAGCACGCTTGCCGCCGCGGTATCGAACGCCGGCGGCGTGGGACTTATCGCGGGCGGCTCCGCTCCGATAGATTATTTAAGAGAGCAGATACGCCGCGCAAAAAGCCTTACCGACAATCCTTTCGGGGTGAACGTTATGCTTATGTCCCCTAACGCGGCGGAGCTTGCACAGCTCGTTATAGACGAAAAAGTCCCGGTGATAACCACCGGAGCGGGCAATCCCGGACAGTATATGTCCGCATGGAACGACGCGGGGATAAAAGTGATACCGGTAGTGCCGAGCGTGGCACTCGCAAAGCGCATGGAGCGTTCCGGCGCGGCGGCGGTGATAGCCGAGGGTACAGAGTCCGGCGGCCATATCGGTGAAAATACCACCATGTGCCTTGTTCCGCAGGTAGTCGACGCGGTGGAGATACCCGTCATCGCAGCGGGCGGTATCGCGGACGGCAGAGGTATTGCCGCAAGCTTTATGCTCGGAGCAGAGGGCGTTCAGGTAGGCACGCGTTTTCTTGCCGCTGAGGAATGTCAGATACATCCCACTTATAAACAGCTGGTAGTGGACGCAAAGGACACCGACAGCATAGTTACCGGAAGATATACCGGTCATCCCTGCCGCAATCTTAAGACAAAGTTTTCCAAAAAGCTTGCGAACGGTGAAAACTCCGGTTCGATAACTCCGGAGGAGTTTGAAGAGCTGACGGTAGGTTCGCTTAGAAAAGCGGTGCAGGACGGCAATCTTGAAGAGGGCTCGTTCTTGTGCGGAGCTATCGCCGGAATGGTAAAAAAGATCCAACCCGCAAAAGAGATAATAGAAGAGATGTTCGACGGAGCCGAAAAGCTGCTCGGCGCTCGCGACTGACGAAAGGACGGAAAAAATGGCAACCGCTGTAATTACAGGCTCGGCTCGCGGCATAGGCGCGGCGATAGCCGAAAGACTCGCAAAGGACGGCTATAACATAGCGCTGAACGATATTTCTCAAAGCTGCTTTGAGGGCAACGATATAGCCGACAGGATAAAGGCGCTCGGCGTGGAATGTGAGATATTTATCGCCGACGTATCAAAGCACGATCAATGCGAGGATATGGTGAAAAAGATAAAGGCGCGCTTTAACACGATAGACGTGCTGGTAAACAACGCCGGTATCACCCGCGACGGACTTTTAGCGAGAATGAGCGAAGAAAACTACGACCTTGTCATCTCGGTAAATCAGAAAAGCGTTTTCAATATGACGAAATTCGCCGGCTCGGTGATGATGAAGCAGCGCAGCGGCAGGATAATAAACCTGTCGTCGGTGGCGGGCGTTTACGGCAACGCGGGGCAGATGAACTATTCCGCGTCCAAAGCGGCGATAATCGGCATGACAAAGACCACCGCCAAGGAGCTCGGCTCGCGTGGGATAACCTGCAACGCGGTAGCTCCGGGATTTATCGATACGCCGATGACCGCGCAGCTTTCCGACGAGATGAAAGCGGCGATACTCGGACAGATAGCGCTGAAAAGATACGGACAGGTGGAGGAGATAGCGGGCGTCGTTTCTTTCCTTGCCTCACCCGATGCAAGCTATGTGACCGGACAGGTCATTGAGATAAGCGGCGGACTGTCAATGTGACGAAAGGAAAGGAATAAACATGAGCAGAGTAGTTATCTCCGGCCTCGGGGTGGTAAGCCCGATAGGAAACACCGTGGAGGAGTTCTGGAGCAGTCTGGACAACGGAAAGCACGGCTTCACATTAGAGCAGTGGTTCCCCGGACAGAGCGAGGAGCTTAATATAAAAGCGTCGGTAAAGGATTTCGACCCGTCGGAATATTTCGACAAAAAAGAGCTGCGCCGCACCGATATAATCACACAGTACGCGGTGTATGCGGCTATGAAGGCTTTAGCGGACGCGGGCACGGATTTCAAGGATATGGACCCCTACCGCTGCGGCGTGATAATCGGCTCCGGTATCGGCGGCATGGAAACGACCCAGGAGCAGATGCTGACTTATCATAATAAGGGCAACGGCCGCGTATCGGTATTCACAATACCCATGATGATAGGAAATATGGCGGCGGGTACGGTAGCTATACGCACCGGCTTCAAGGGCGTCAATTACTGCACGGTCAGTGCCTGCGCGAGCGGCACTCACGCGATAGGAGAGGCGTTCCACGCGATAAAGAACGGCTATATAGATATGGCGATAGCGGGCGGCACCGAAAAATGCTCGATAGGCTTTGCTTATGCGGGATTCAATAATATGCACGCTATCACAAAGTCCGCCGACCCCGACCGCGCGAGCATACCGTTCGACGCGGAGCGCAGCGGTTTTGTACTCGGCGACGGCTGCGGTATCGTCGTACTGGAGGAATATGAACACGCAAAGGCGCGCGGCGCTAAGATATACGCCGAGGTGGTAGGCTACGGCGCTACCTGCGACGCATATCACGAGACCAGCCCCGATCCTGAGGGACTGGGCGGAGCAAAGGCGATGGAGCTTGCCGTAAAGGAATCCGGCATAGCACCGGAGAAGTTCAATTATATCAACGCGCACGGCACCTCCACCGCGATAAACGACCGCACCGAAACGGCGGCGATAAAGCTGGTATTCGGCGAACATGCAAAGGATATCGCGATAAACTCCACTAAGTCCATGACCGGACATCTGCTCGGCGCAGCAGGAGGTGTAGAGGCGGTAGCTACGGCGCTTCAGATAAAAAACGGCAAGGTACACCGCACGCTCGGCTATAAAGTTCCCGATCCGGAATGTGACCTTGACTATGTTACCGAAAACCATAGCCGCGACCTTAAGATAACGGCGGCGCTCAGCAATTCGCTGGGATTCGGCGGACATAACGCCTGCATAGCGTTTGCCCCGGCGGAATAAACATAAGGAGAAAAGACATGCAATACGAGAAAGACGAGCTTATCGACAAGGTAAAAGAGCTTATAGATATAATGAAAGAAAGCGGGCTTGAATACCTCAAGGTCAAAAACGACGGCTTTGAGGCGGAGCTCGGCTGCAAGCCGAAGGATCCTCCGCCTGTAGCTATGCCTATGCCTATACCCGTTGCCGGAGCGCAGAGCGTTACCGTAAACGCGGCCGCCGGAACGGAAGCGCCGGTACAGACCGTATCGAAGTGTGACGGCAAGGCGATAAAAAGCCCGATAGTAGGAACATTTTACAGCGCGCCCGCGCCCGGCAAGCCTGCTTTTGTAAAGGTCGGCGACACGGTGAACGAGGGGGACGTGGTCTGCATAATCGAGAGCATGAAGGTCATGAACGAGATACAGGCGGACTGCTCCGGCGTTGTAGAGCGTATCGAGGCAAAGGACGGCGAGGCTGTGGAGTACGGCCAGCCGCTTATAATACTTAAATAAGGACGGATAAAGTCATGCCTTTAATGGATAAGGAACAGATAAAAGAGATAATCCCGCACCGCGACCCGTTTTTGCTGATAGACACCATCGAGGAGATGGAGCCGGGTCAGCGGGTGGTCGCCACAAAATACATGAACGAGGACGAGTTCTGGTTCAAGGGGCATTTCCCCGAATATCCGGTAGTGCCGGGAGTGCTTATGCTGGAAATGCTTGCTCAGGCGGGCGCGGTGGCTATGCTCGCCCTGCCGGAGAACAAGGGCAAGATAGGCTTTTTCGGCGGCGTAAAAGAGGCAAAATTCCGCCGTCAGGTAGTACCCGGCGACCTGCTGCGGCTTGAAGTCGAGATAATCAAGGTAAAAGGACCGGTCGGCATAGGAAAAGGTATCGCTACGGTAAACGGCGAAAAGGCGGTATCCGCCGAGATATCCTTCGCCATTAAATAAGCATAAAGAGGAACTGCTGATGTTTAGTAAAATTCTCATCGCCAACAGGGGCGAGATAGCGGTGCGGATAATACGCGCCTGTCGGGAGCTCGGGATAAGCACCGTCGCGGTATATTCCGAGGCGGACAGGACGGCTCTGCACGCCCAGATAGCGGACGAGGCGGTCTGCATCGGCCCCGCTCCGAGCAAGGACAGCTATCTTAATACTAAAGCTCTGCTTGCCGCCTGTGAGGTGACAGGCGCTCAGGCGATACACCCCGGCTTTGGATTTTTGTCGGAAAACAGCGCATTTGTCAGATTGTGCGATAAGTGCGGGATAAAATTCATAGGCCCGTCGGCGGAGGCGATGGACGCTATGGGCGACAAAGCGAACGCCAAGCAGACCATGATAAAAGCCGGAGTTCCGGTAGTACCGGGCTCAGACGGCGTGGTGGAAAGCTATGAGCAGGCCGAAGTGATAGCCGAGCGCATAGGCTATCCCGTAATGGTGAAAGCGAGCGCGGGCGGCGGCGGCCGCGGCATACGGCTGGTAAACGACCATTCCGAGCTGGAAGCCGCCATTACAGCCGCTAAGCAGGAGGCGATGAGCTGCTTTGGCAACGACGACATTTATATCGAAAAATTCATAGTTGACCCGCGCCACGTCGAGATACAGATACTCGCCGACGAGCAGGGTGATATAATTTACTTAGGAGAACGCGACTGTTCACTTCAAAGGAGAAATCAAAAGGTGCTGGAGGAAAGCCCCAGCCCGATAATGACGCCGGAGCTTCGCCAAAAAATGGGAGAGGCTGCCGTTCGTGCGGCAAAGGCGTGCGGCTACGCAAACGCCGGCACGGTGGAATTTCTGGTGGATAAGCAGCTTAATTTCTACTTTATGGAGATGAACGCCCGCATACAGGTGGAGCATCCCGTTACCGAAATGGTGACAGGCGTCGACCTGCTGAAAGCTCAGATAAAAATAGCGGCGGGACTTCCTCTAGAATACAAGCAGTCGGATATAGAGCTGAGCGGCCATGTGATAGAATGCCGCATAAACGCGGAGGACCCCAGACACGGCTTCCGTCCCTGCCCGGGTAAGATAGAATCCATCCATATGCCGGGGGGATTCGGCGTAAGGATAGATACCGCGGTGTATCAGGGGTACGAGATACCGCCTTATTACGACAGCATGATAGCCAAAGTCTTAGTCAAGGGCAGAGACCGCAAAGAGGCTATCCAGAAAATGAAAGTAGCGCTGGGTGAATTTCTCATTGAGGGAATAATCACCAACATAGATTTCCAGCTTGAGCTGCTGAGAGATGAGGACGTGGAAAAAGGCGATTTCGATATCGGTTTTCTCGGACGCAAGCATTTCGGCTGATCGGCGATTTAGGGAAGATAAGTCTTAAAAATAAATTTTTAAGACTGTGAGTTTTGCGCTTTGCCGAATACGGTCGGCAATTTTGCTTCGCAAAACCGCACAAAACTCGAAAGGAGGAATGCTTTCTTTGAAAGCATGGTTATAAGTATATGATCGAAGATCTGTTCAAAATGGTCAAGGACCGTTTTAACGAGGAAAAGAGCGAACAGAACGCGGAGCCTGCGCCGGAGATACCTAAGGATCTGATGTTCAAGTGTCCGCGCTGCCAAAGCGTGTTTTACATGGACGAATTCATATCGCTGCGCAAGACCTGTCCGGTATGCAGCTATCACGCCCGGCTTACCTGGCGGGAAAGGCTGGAGATAACGACGGACCCCGACAGCTTTATCCCGTTCGACGAAAACATGCGCTCGAAAAATCCGATAGGTTTCCCCGATTATGAAAAGAAGATACGCTCCTTGCAGGAGACTAACGGGATAAACGACGCGATAATCACCGGAGAGTGCAGGATACGCAACTACCGCGCGGTCATCGGCATAATGGATTCCAACTTCATGATGGCGAGCATGGGCAGCGTGGTAGGTGAAAAGATAGCCCGCGCGTTCGAGTACGCGACCGAGCAGCATTTGCCGGTGATAATGTTTACCGCTTCCGGCGGAGCACGTATGCAGGAGGGGATAATCTCCCTTATGCAGATGGCAAAGACCGCGGGTGCGGTAAAGCGTCATTCCGACGCGGGCGGACTGTATATAACGGTGCTGACCGACCCCACCACCGGCGGAGTTACCGCGTCGTTTGCAAGTCTGGGGGATATAATCTTAGCTGAACCGAAAGTGCTTATCGGCTTTGCGGGGCGCAGAGTTATACAGGACACCATACGTCAGCGGCTGCCGGACGACTTTCAGACGGCGGAATTTTTGCTGGAGAGCGGCTTTGTAGACGCTATAGTGGACAGAAAGTCGATGAGAAAGGCACTGTCGAACATATTAAGACTGCACAATTTCAAAAAAGAGCAGCCTAAGGGGTGATATTATGTCTAATCTGACCGCAACGCAGCGGCTTGAAATAATACGTCAGAAGAACCGTCCTACCGTCAACGACTATATACCCGCGATATTCCATCACTTTACGGAATTTCACGGGGACAGGCGTTTCGGCGACGACGCGGCTATCCTTGCGGGGATAGCGACGCTGAACAGCGTGCCGGTCACGGTGATAGCGCAGGTAAAGGGGCGCGATCTTGACGAAAACAAGAAGAGCAACTTTTCAATGCCCCACCCGGAGGGCTACCGCAAAGCGTTAAGGCTGGCAAAGCAGGCGGAGAAATTCCACCGGCCGGTAATATGCCTGGTGGACACTCCCGGCGCATTTTGCGGAGTAGACGCGGAAAAGCGCGGACAGGGCGAGGCTATCGCGGAAAATATTGCGGAATTTATGACGCTTAAAACTCCGGTCATCTCGGTGGTGCTCGGAGAGGGCGGCAGCGGCGGCGCTTTGGCATTAGCGGTATGCGACGAGCTTGCCATGCTGGAAAACGCGCTGTACTCGGTGATCTCGCCGCGCGGCTTTGCCTCGATACTGTGGAAAGACCCCTCCCGCGAGAAAGAGGCGGCGGAGCTGATGAAGATAACGGCGGAGGATCTTGTACGCTTCGGCGTATGCGATAAGATCATACCGGAGCCGGCGGGCGGCGCGCACAACGACCCGAATCTTACCGCCGACAATATTTCGGAATATCTTATGGACGCGGTGACAAGGCTGTCTGAGGTGGATATTCCCACTCTGTTGGACAACCGCTACAAGAAGTTCCGCAGGATAGGCGAATTTGACGAATAATACGGGTTTTTGGGCGATTTTGATGAAATTTGTAATAATTGTATAAACTGACGAAATACCGCCTGATTTTTTATACAACTTTTTTGTAATTTTTATCCCAAACAGTCTTGATTATTTTTCGTTTATGCCTTATAATAAATAGCGGAAAGATTCCTAATTGGGGATTTTTTAAGAAACGGAGGAGAAAACATAATGATATTTGAGAAAGTTAAATCTATCATTGTAGATCAGCTTGATGTTGATGAGGATAAGGTTACGCAGTCTGCGTCCATTACCGACGATCTCGGCGCTGATTCGCTGGACGTGGTGGATCTGGTCATGAGCTTTGAGGAAGAATTTGATATTGAGATACCCGACGATCAGGTAGCTAAGATAAAGACTGTCGGCGATATTGTAAACTATATCGAAGCAAACACCGACAACTGATTTTAACGACGCCCGCAAGAGCCGCAGCATAAACGTCGGCGGCTCTTGACGATAAAATTAAGTTTGATAGGCTTTTGGCGTAACGAACGGTTTTATCGTATCGCGGTTTATTCAGACCTGAAAGAGAATATCGCGGATCACTGGTCAACCTGTGTCAGCCGTATTGATTCTTGATACGGCTGGCTTTTATTTTATGGAGGAAAATATATTGAAAAACGTATGTTTCACCGGTCATCGCAGGCTTAAAGGCGACAATACAGCGCAGGTGCATGAGTTGCTTGACGGGGTGATAGACGAGCTTATACGAAAGGGCGCGCAGGACTTTTACTGCGGCGGCGCGCTCGGCTGGGACACTCTTTGCGCTAACATGATACTCTACCAAAAGAAGCGCAAAGCCCCGCAGGTAAAGCTGCACTTAGTTCTTCCCTGCCCGCCTGAGCAGCAAACGCTGAAATGGAACGACGAAGACAAGCGCATGTATTATTCGATAATGGAAAGCGCCGATTCCACCGAGATAGTGAGCGATACTTACACCTCCGACTGCATGAAAAAGCGCAACGCGAGGCTGGTGGAGTACGGAGATTGCTGCGTGTGTTATTTTGACGGCGTAACCGTACGCAGCGGCACTTCGCAGACTGTCAGAATGGCGAGAGAAAAGGGTATAGAGATAATAAATATTTATGAGATGTTAATGGGTGTTGCTATTTAAGACTTTTTATGGGGGCTCTGCCCCCCAACCCCCGCTGGGGAGCAGATTGCTCCCCAGGCCCCTTATGTGACTACAAAATTCTCCCTCCCCATAAAGGGGAGGGAGAATTTTGTATAAATATATAAGATTCTGAGAATAACATGCACTCGGCGAGGATTAAGGACATAACTCAAAAAGGAAGTAAGGGCATGCCCAATTGATCAGGATTTGGCTCCGCCCAAAAAAAGCACGGGTTTGTAAACTGTCCGCAAACATGAGTATATCGGTATCACAAAATAAAAAATCGGGGCGTGGGGCGACAGCCCCACACAAAAAGGGTGGGTGGGCGGGAAAAAACGCATGGTCAAAAGAACAATATGATAATAAAAGAACTTTATAATGCCTAAGCCAAGCAGCCAAATGAGTCTGTACAACTCAACCGACGTACTGTATTTCGGAGTTATCAAGCGCCCTCCATAGGAAGAAAAAAGAAAAACCGTAGCCGTAACAGAAATTTATAATATGCGGCGGATAGGAAGAGCCTGCGACGTGAATAAAGGGACGGATAGGGGTCGGGTGAGGAAGAAAAGTCCGAAAGGAAACCGAGGGTAGGGGAAAGGAACCGTAGGTCGCCTTTCCCCTATCCTGGGTGTCCTGTCGGAGAGGCCAGCGGAGGTGAATAAATTCGGATAAGGATTATCCCTTGTATTTCGTATGCACCGGTATATCTGAAAAAGAAAAAGATCAAGTGACGGACGCGGTGTCCTGTCGGAGGAATCAGCGGAGGTTAAGCAACGGGATAAGGATAATCCCGTGTACTATATACGTATAGATAATACCCAAAATCGGGGAGTCCAGAGGGCAACCTGCCCTCTGGCAGGGGGTCTGAGGGGGGGGCGGAGCCCCCATAAAAGGGGGCTTGGGGCGGAGCCCCAAAAAAGAGGTATGGGGGCAGAGCCCCAAAAATCAAAACAGAGCCGACTATTGCCGACTCTGCTTTGTTTTAATTATTCGGGAAAATTACTTTCTCTTCTTAGCTATAACTGCTGCACCTGCTGCGAGAACTGCTACGCCTGCTACAACTGCAATGCCTTCTGCACCGGTGTTGGTGCTGGGCTTGCTGGAGTCGCCGGTGGTAGGAGCTTCGGGCTCTGCGGGAGTCTCGGACTCTGCGGGCTCTTCAGACTGAGCGGGCTCTTCGGGCTCTTCAGTTGCTGTGTCTTCGATCTTCTTGCCGAGCTCATCAAACGCGATAAGAACGTTGCCGTCGGTATCAAGAACTTCCATCTTGTCTACGTGCTGAGCAACCAGAGCAGAACCCCATTCTTGTAAGCAGATCTGGAAGCATCCTACTTCCTTAACGCCGTCTTCTACAAACGGGTTGGGAAGTACGTTGTTCATCTCTACACTATAGGTGTAATCGCCAAGGGTCTTTGTGGTCAAAGCCTTTTCCGGTGCTGTGGTGTCAATTCCCAGCTCTTCATCGGTTACGCCCCAGAAATCTGCGGTGCCGGGCCAGTTGTACTTGGTGTACAGGTCGGTGCCGGTTGCGATGTCGCCGCCGTTAACAGAAAATACGAGCGCGCCGCCTACCGAACCGTCCCACGACTCACGGGACATACCGTCATCTGCAACATGCCAGGTAACTCTAACGCCGGTAACCTTGGAAAGGTCTACGCCGTAATCAACAGCGGGCTTATTCTCATCGGGGTTGCCGGTGTTGTAAAGCTGTACCAGCCAGTTGTTGCCCTGGATCGACAGACCTGCATCGGTCTTGCCTGCCTTGAAATCGGTATCATCGGGGTAAGCGAAAGTGCTTACGGCAAGTGCGCTTACTGCTATAGCAGAAGCAACTACGCCTGCCATGATTTTTCTAAGCTTCATTGTCTTTTATCCTCCAAAAATTTTCATTGGACACACTAGTGCCTATTAGATAGTATACCATTATAATCGGATAAAAGCAATGAGCATTATAGACAAAAAAACCGTATTTTATTTGGGCAGTTTAGCTGATTTTACACTAATTTCCTGCTATTGGTTTGAACGTTTTTGCATACTGTTTATATGTTTTCTAGCGATGATATTTTATTGTGCTCTTGATATTATTATATCCACCATTTCGCCGACGTTTTTCATGCCGGAGACCTCGCCCATTTTGAAGCGTATGCCGAATTCGTCCTCCACCGCGCTCACAAGTGTGATATGTGACAAGCTGTCCCAGTCGTCGATATCGTCGGCTGTGGTTTCGGCGTTTACCTCCAGCTCGTCGTCGTCGAATACGTCCCTGAACACCTCGTTTAGGCGCTCATATACCTCTTTTTCTTCCATCGTCATTCATTCCTTTCTATCTTTATATGGACCGTGCGCGGCGTATAACCGTCTAATGCAAGCCGCCAGCAGGTATTTCCCTCTTCGTCGCAGCTTACCTGTTCAAAGCCGAAATCGCGGTAAAGCTCTTTTACCATTCCGTTCTTGCGAGTGGGATAATAATGCCCGATAAGCTCTTTTGCGCCCGCCGCCTTTGCCCTCTCGGCAAGGCTGTCCAGCATCGCATATTCCATTTCGCGCTTGAGCACGCGGCAGGACATCAGCCACAGTATAATATCCACGCTGTCACCGTCTATTTTACCTATCACCACCGACACGATGCCGTTATCGCCGAATTTATCCTTAAGACTGCCGTACAATCGGATATATCCGGGGTCGGAGTACACGGCGCGCATTTCATCCTCGGTGAACCGTCGGGTGGTAAGATTAAACTGGTTGCTCTTGTTGGTAAGCTGGGTTATCCTCGGCAGATACACCGGAAGAAAATCGTCTATCACAGCGGTCATCTCCAAGCTGTCTAAATATTCGCCGTAATCGGCAAATTTCGACTGCTGAGCAGCACGCGCCGCGTTCTGACGGTACATCTCGTTTCGTTTTAAGTCGTCGCCGGAAAAAGAGGTCATCTCAAAAAACCGCGAGCGGTCGAGCACCCGTATATATTCCTCCGGAGCGCCGATGTTCGGCACCGCCACGTCCGGCAGCTGGGAAGCCACTATCGCCCGCTCCGCCGGATTATCGTCCACGAATACCAGCGCGTCCTCCCCTATGTTGAGTCCGGCAGCGGTCGCCGCGACGTTTGCGTCCTTATTTTCCCAGTTGGCGGTTATCATCACAAAATCGTCCGGACGTAAAATGCCGGAGGGGTGATTAAGTCCCGCCATCGCGTTTTCTACGTCGTTTTTAGAGCATACGGTCAGCATTACGCCGCTGTCCCGTACAAGTTTCAGATACCGCTGAAATTCGGCGTAGACCTGCCCCATGTGCGTTTCCGGTCCTATTTCTATACCGTCCACGCCGTCGTCCCCGACAACTCCGCCCCACAGCGTATTGTCAAGGTCCAGCACCAGCGCCTTTTTATTCTTGCCGAACAGTGATTTTATTATCGCCGCAAGATTATAGGAAAACTCCGGTATCTCCGGTATGCTCATAGCGTATTTATACATGTGCCAGCAGGCTGGATCGCTCCACTTATCGAGCCCCTTGCAGGCGGAAAGGTAGTTTATATCGTTGATATAAAAGCCGTCGCTTTCCTCCGCGCGCTTTGCAAACGCGGCGTTCAGCCTTGTCACAAAGTTCACCCTGCCGCGATAGTCGTAAGCGTCGCGGTTGCCCATTATGCGGAAAAACGGCAGCTCGAAATTGTTCTGTATTATCGGGCATTTGTACCGGCTCTTTATCCCGTCCCATGCGGCGGAGAATTTTTCCATCTCCGCGTCAAGCAATGCGTCAGCCGCCGCTTTATCCTCGTCTATTTTGGGAAAAGCGGTGATATTGCGCAGCGAAGTATGGATAAACACCACGTCCGGCGCGAAGCTGTCCAGCTCCGGCTCGCCGAATACCGCGTCCTGCCACCAGCGGTTATATTCCGACAGATAGAACACCGGCGCTATTCCTATGTCCAGCAAGAACAGCTCCAGCATGTCCACTATCTCGTTAGCGGTAGAACCCGCCAGCACCGCTATGCGCTTTTCGGTGCGGGGCCGCCCGTCGCTGAGCAGCGCGCGCTTTATCGAACGCTTTTTCTTTAATATATATCCCGCATCAAACGGGTATTCCAGCTCTTTCATGCTCACAAAGTCCTTATATAGTCGAAATATTCACAGTTGCCGCCCGCCGTGGTATACGCGCAGTTAGCGAACAGCAGGTCGGTAGCCTTTACCTTTTTGCAGAAGTTCACCGCGTTTATCTCGCAATACCTAAGGTCGATAACGTAGATATTCTCGAACGCCTCGGTCAAAAACGGTATCAGCGCGTTACCGTAGCTTTCCTTTATCACAACAAGATTACGCCCGTTTTTGACGTTAGTCTTAACGTGGGTCATCTTGTCGTCACCGCCCAAAAAGGTCAGATAATAACTGCTCGCGTCGTCCACGATGAACAGATCGCTGTCGTAGCCGTTTGAATAATAAACGTCGTAATAGGTCGTTTCCAGCTTATCGGCGTTGGGAGAATAGTACACTGTGTAATCCTCCGGATCGGTGGTCAGCTTTTCGTCCTCGGAATAATAATACATCGAGCCGACATACCCCGGACAGGTGACCGCCTTGTATTTATCCAGCTTTGATATTGGGAGGTTTAAGTCGGTGCAGAATTTCTGCGCGGCATAATACGCGCCGAGCGGCATCCAGTGATGGTCGGTGCGCGCGTATATCGGCTCGTCGGTATGGCGCGACAGTACGTCGTACACCTTTATGTTGGTAACGCCGGTATTTTCCAGCTTATCCTCTATGTATTCTATCTTATCCTTTTGCAGCTCGCTGTAGCCGCGGTAATCCTCCGGATTGTAAAAATCCACCGAGGTGGGTATCACCATCGAGCATACGTTCACCTCCGGCAGCGCCGCCTGGAACTGCTTTACGCTGTTTACATACATATCGCAGTAGCCGTACGTCCCGCCGAAGAACATTATCCCCCAGTAGTGATTATTTATCCCCGCGACTAATATACCGCTCCCGCCTATCTTACGGTAGCTGTTTATCTTGCTGTCCTGCTTTACGGTGGTAGCGGGCGGGTCGGTAGCGGGAGGCTTGGTAGCGGGCGCTTTAGTGGTAGTAGCCACCGCTATCGGAGGGACGGTGGTGGTCTGCTTTGTCTGCTCCGACGTGGTCTGCACCGTGGTTTCCTCATTGTTGGGTTCCGGCGCGGGTGTGCTGTCAGGCGACTGAGCAGGCGTGCCGTCGGTTTTCGGGGCGGGCGTTGTTACCGCCGGAGTGCTCTCCGTTAAGGAAGCGGTAGTATCCGGCGTAACGTCCATCGGGTCGTAGGTGTTGCAGCCGCACAGCAGCGCCGCTGTAAGTATCGCTGCCGCCATTCTGATCTTCTTCATATATCTCACCGTTTATTCACAGATATGGTTTGTCTTTATGCACTCGGCATTTTCACCGACTGCGGAGAAGGTACACATGGTAAACAATACGTCGGTTATGCCGTTTTCCTTGACAAATTCCGAGCCCTTAAGGTTATCGAAATATCTGATGTCACAGATATATATTTCCTCGAATCCGTCTATATAAAACGGTATCTCGGCGTTGCCGTAGCTGTCCTTGAACACGCAGAGCTTTCTGCCGTTTTTGTTGTCGGTCTCGGCCTTTACTATCTTTTCATCGCCGCCCATGAATATAGAATAGCTGCCGCTTACGGGCTGGTCTACAAATATGCTCTTGATAAATCTGGAATCATAATCCTCTTCAAAGGAGGTGGTGTAATAGGTCGCGGTGTGGTCGGTAGACGGCACGTAATAGGTGAATACCTCCGGGTCGTTTGCTATATCCGGATCGTAGTCGGAAAATCTGTACATCGAGCCTACAAAGCCCTCTACCTCGTATTTTTTATAGGTGTCCAGCGGCTTTATATCCACCTGCGCCGTTTCACAGAACGCCTTTGCTGCATAATATGCGCCGAGCGGCATCCAGTGGTGATCGGTGCGGGTATAGATATATTCGTCGGTGTGCGCCTCGAGCGCGCTGTACGCGTCCACGTTTATTACCCCGTCAAGCTGATTTGCTATGCTGTTTATGGAATTTAAGTGGCTGGCGTTGTAATCGGCGAACTCCTCCGGAGTGTAAAACGCGCTTTGGGTAGGTACTACCATATTGAACACATTTACGGTATCGCCGACCTTTTTCTTGAACTGATTAAGATACGACGCATAGTTATCGCCGCTGCCGCCGCCGTAAAGGGATATCCCCCATACATGTCCGGTAGAATCGGTCATCTTGAGCAGACCGTTGGTCATTACGCCCTCCGCGCCCTGGGTGAGATTATTGCCGCCGGTGCTTTCTACCACGGAGCTTTCTTCTGCCGAGCTTTCCTGTACCGAGCTTTCCTTCCCGGAGCTTTCCTCATCGGACGAGTTGGGGAAAGATATCACTATACTTTCATCATCGGATGAAGAGGCGGCAGAGCTTTCCGGCGCTGCGCTGCTTTCAACTGAGGAAGTCCCCTGCTGACCGCAGCCCGAAAGCATAACGGCGGAAAGCATCAATGCCGGAATAATAACATGTTTTCTCTTTTTCATATAATATATACTCCTTTCAAAATCGGAAACATATTCATTCATCATCGAATAAATATAAGTATACCACACCGCTTTACAAAAAACAAGCTAAACAGACAAATTACACCAAATTTACACAAAAACCTCAATCGGACGCTGGTAAAGCCTGCGGGGTACTCTCCGCGACATTATACTTGCTGTAAATATCCCGGCTTACCACCAGACCGTTTTCCAGCAGATATTCCCGCTGGAGGTAGTCGTAATACGCACCGGGGCTGATTATGCCGACGATCTTTATTATATCTGTGCCCGCCTTGCTTAGTATGCTGTCGGCAAGCAGCACGCAGTTGGTACTCATTACGCAGTAGGAGCGGAATTTGCCGCTGCGGAATTTATAGAACTTCGCGTCGGTGCCGTGCCACAGTCCGGAACAGTAATCGGTGAAATCCTCCGGCTTTGCTTCCTCCCCGCGCTCTAATGCGCGCTGATACGGCGGCTTCCAGCGATAGACAGAGTTTTTTATCCGTTTTATCTCCTCGCGCACCCGCGCTATCTGTTCGTCCGAAAGCTTAAGTCCGTAATCGAACACCATCTGTTTATCGCTGTAAACGCTGAAATTTATGTACTTGTCAAATTCCGAAACGAACATAACGCCATCGCCCAGCGCATTGAAGAGCCGAGCGGAGCTTTCGTCGTAATTGCCGTAGGACAGCACCTCGCCGTCGACGTACAGATCGCAGTGCCCCATTATCCCCACTCCGTCGCCGGAAACATGGATCAGCACATGGATATTCGGCTTTGCGTCGTCGTCGTTCGCCTTTTCCTCGGCAAGCAGCTTTTCTATATCTATCTCACGGGAATCTAAACGCTTCTGATAATTTTTAAGCACGCCCAGCGGGAAAAACGTCGAGATGAACAGCGGCAGCGATACCCGTATCTTGCGGCGCATAGCGGTCTTCGCCCTGTTGGGTATCACCTCCCGCACAAAATCCGTCAGCTCGGTAAGTCCGTACAATACGCAGTAAATGCCGCTTATCAGCAGCAGCATCCTCTGGCTGTAAAACGAGCCGAACAGCATGATAACACCGAAAGTCAAAAACGAAATGAACGCGAAAAAGTCCGCAAAAATATCGTCCGGAGCTATCTTATTTCTCAGCGCGGAAATAAAATCTATCAGCTTTACCGCGGCGTTTAACAATACGTAAAGCGACAAAGCGAGCGTCAGCAGCCCTAGCGTCATACCCGGTACAAACACCGTCACCGCGCCCAGCAAAAGAAAGCCCAGACCGCTTATCAAAGGTATGCGCTGCTTTTTTACATACGCCCTTATTATCTGGTGCAGGCCGTTGAACATTATGACCGCTCCGCCTATCTGCGCGGCGGGAAACAATAAAAACTGCCCCTGTACCAATATGGTTATGCCCACAGCGATAAGACCCGCTCCGTACAGCGCGAGCCATATCTTCTGAACTTGTTCCCGATCCATTTTCTTAAAAGCCAGGGTATATGCTCCTTTCTAAGCGGCGTTGACATCTTCGCCGGAATGTGATAAAATAATAAAGCAACTCTATTGTGCGGTCGCGGGGAGTGATCCGTGAGGAAAGTCCGGGCATCACAGAGCAGGATAGCTGCTAACGGCAGCCGGAGGCGACTCTAGGGCTAGTGCAACAGAAATATACCGCACCTTTTGGTGTAAGGGTGGAAAGGCGAGGTAAGAGCTCACCGCGGGACGGGAGACCGTTGCCGCCTGTAAACCCTATCCGATGCAACGCCGATTGGTTCCGGGGATAAACCGCTTGCTCGGCGGTCCCGGATTAAGGCGGCTTGAGCCTTTCGGCGACGAAAGGCCTAGATAGATGACCGCACCCGACAGAACCCGGCTTACAGATAAAGTTGCGATACCGTCCGTAATTTAATTGCGGACGGTCATTTTTTTGACCATGCTTGCAAAGCAAGCATTTCTACTTTTGAATTTTGTGAGGTTTTGCGAAGCAAAATTGCTGACCGTACTCAGCAAAGCACAAAATTCACAGTCTGAAAATTTTATTTTCAGACTTACGATAAAAGTAATTTTCTTGCTTTTCCCGCAAGATAAAGCGAGCCGGTAACAACGCCGAGCTCGTCGTTTTTTACCGTGCCTAGCGCGTCGGCAAGAGTATCGGCGGTCTGCGCCTTGACACCGTATTTTTCGGCGTATTTTACCAAAGTACCCACCGTCACCGCGTCCGGCGCGAAATCGTCGGTAAACGTCACAAAATCGACGTTCGGCAGCAGCTTTTCAAGGCAATCCTGCCAGTTTTTGCGGGAAAGCATACCGATAACGGCGTGCTTTTTCTTACCGGACATTTTTATAAGCTCAACGCACGCGTCTATAGCGGGGGGATTATGCGCGCCGTCTAGGATATATTCCGCGCCGTCGGCATTGATATGCTCCAGCCGCGCGGCAAGCTTTGCTTTTTCTATGCCGCTGAAAATATCGCCGTACTTTAATCCGAGCGCCTCGCATACCTCTATCGCGCAGGTGAGATTTTTAAGCTGATGCTCTCCGGACATCACCCCGTGATAATTATGCCCCTTATATGTGAAAAATACGTCGCTTATATCCATATGCAATACGGCAAGTCTTTTCTCCGACGGCAATATCGGCGTTGTGCCGTATTCCCTGCATTTGTCGTTTATCACCTTCAGCGCACCCTCCGGCTGACCGTAGGAGCAGACGCAGGGCACTCCGGGTTTTATTATGCCCGCCTTGTGAGCGGCTATTTCCTCCACGGTCTTTCCTAAAAGATCGGTGTGGTCAAGCCCTATCGAGGTTATCACCGATATTTCGGGAGTAACTATGTTGGTGCAGTCCAAAGCTCCGCCTATGCCGACCTCCAGCACGACGTACTCGGTCTCCTCCATGGAAAAATACAGCATACCTATCGCGCAGAGCATTTCAAACTGCGAATACCCGTCGAAGCCCGTTCTGTCCGCCGCCGCCTTTACCTTTTCGCAAAGTAACGCGAACGCCTCGCGTGAAATGTTCTTTCCGTTTATCTGTATGCGTTCTTCTATGCAGGATATGTACGGAGAGGTAAAGCGCCCCACTCTTTTCCCGCTTTCCCGCAAAGCGCAGCAGACATACTCGCAGACGCTGCCTTTTCCGTTAGTGCCGGCTACATGCACCGTCTTGAAATTATTCTGAGGGTCGCCGAGTTCTTTCATTAGGATAACGAACCGTACCAGCCCGTTCATCGGCGAGCCGGAACGGGTAAATCCCCCGATATATTCTAACGCTTCATCGTAAGTCATTCTGACCGCCTTTCAACGCATTAAAGATCAAAGTGCGCAAGAAAGCTCCTTGCCTTGATCGCGGTTATCTTGTCATTGTCGTAAAATAAGAAATTTTGCGCCTGCCCTATCTCCACCCAGCGCAGCTCGGCGATCTCTCCCTCCTGCGGGACGGCGTCGTTGTTTTTCGCCTTTGCGACAAAATATACCACCTTCTTGCGGGAATCCCTGCGCGGCGAATACATGACCTCTTCACGAAAGCCGGGATCGATAACAACGTCTATGTTGGTTTCTTCCTTTATCTCACGCACGGCGGTCTCTTCCTCGCTCTCGCCCTCTTCGACATGACCTTTGGGAAAAGACCAGTATCCGGCTCTTTGATGGCGTATCAGCAGTATTTCGGTATTCCCGTGGGATTTTCTGTATACTATCCCGCCGCATGACTTCTCCTGCATTCGGCCGCCCTCCTTTCCGCTTGCGAAAAATTTATACTAACTTTTAGTATAACACTTTTTTTCGCGTTTGTCCATAACATAAGAAAAGTTTTAAGCAAAGAAAAAATAAGGCGGTAAATTTTACAAGAATTATCCTGTAAAATTACCGCCTGTTTGTTAATCTAAAATGTCATCGGTCTTAGTGCCCGCTAATACTGCGGTGTAACCGGTATCCCTCTGGAGCGGGATTATATCCGTTCGTTCGCTGAGATATTTTTCCAGCGCGGGATAATAATCCTTTGCGTCAAGGTTAGGCTCGGTATTGAAAAAGCCCGACGCGTCCGACGACGTTATCAGCTGCTTATAGCTGCCGTAATATACCATCATATCCTCTTCGTATTCGCTGACTCCGTCGTTATCACCGAGGATACGGGTGACCGTTACACCGTTTTTCGCCATTACCTCGCTGAGCTTTTCAAATACGCTGAGTGACAGCGCGTCATATCCGCATAGCACCGTAAAGCCGTCCGCGTCCTTAAAGCTGCCGCCGGAAACGATAGAGCGGAAGTTCGGCGCTTTTATATAAGCCGACACTATCCCCGCGGGATATACCCCCTGGTCAAAGCTGTCGTCGAAAAACTTTTTGGTACTTACCGCTTTGCATATCGCCGCCCTTTGCTGTTCGTCGGGGATATTCAGCAGCAGATAATAGCCGTAATCCTCCTCGCTTTCTATCACGTCATACGCGCCGGAGTTTTTAAGCATATCAAAATGCTCTCCCTTATTCGCGGCAAAAATATCCGCCTGCTGCTTTTTGGTTTCCTCCTCAAAGCTGCCGTAGTTCAGCTTTTGCAGCAGCACCTCTTTATATTTTGCGTCAGGAGCGGCCGCCGTAAGCGTTATATCGCTGTACAAAGCCATAGAGGTCATAACGTAATCTCCGCTGCCGATAAAAGTGCGATCGCTGCCGTCGCCGATAGGATCGTATACCAGCGGGATATCGAACACCTCTATATTCTTTATATCCGGCAGCTTAAAGGAAAATGCAAGCTCCGACCCGCTTAAAACGCTGATATCCTCGATATTCGCCAGCAAAGAGGAATATGAGGTCTCCTGCCCGATAAACCATTCGTAAGAGGCTTTTACGTTTTCCGCCGTGATATTATCCCCGTTTGAGAATTTTCTGCCGGTATCAAGGGTAACGTTCGCCTTTCTTCCGCCGTCGGAGAAAATTATCTCCTTAGCGGCGCGGTAGGCTGTCCCGCCCTCTTTGTTTATTTCCAGCAGCGGAGTAAATACCAGCTTTTTAAGATACGTCCCTACGTCGTCGTCGTATTTATACGGGTGGATATCCCTTACCTGAGACTGCGTGCCTATTATAAGCGTGTCCGGGCGGTCGCTGAGCACCTTTGAGCTGTCGCCGCGCAGCACCGTGCGTTCTCCCCCGCCGTTATCGGCACTGAGCACGATAAGTGAAATTATAAGCAGCACTGACGAGAACACAAGCAGTATCGCCGCCGATATTAAGTTTTTTTCTTCCGCTTTTTTCATTCTCTACAAAATGCCAAAGGGAGCAATGCTCCCTTTGGTTCCTTTCGGTAAGTTATTTCTTTTTGTTTTTGTTTTTGATGAGTCTGTCGAATACATAACCCATACAAGCCATCATCATGATGAGCGCCGCCGTACCGTTGACATTAACGCCGGTATCGGGATTATCCGACGGATCCTCGGGTGTGACAGGAGTCTGGGGAGGTATCGTTGCCGGCGGTATCGTTGCCGGAGGTGTAGTTTCCGGCGGTGCGGGTGAAGTACCCGGTGCCGGCGGTGTAGTTTCCGGCGGTGCGGG
>CANQKE010000016.1 GCA_947624435.1 uncultured Ruminiclostridium sp. | reverse complement strand
CAGACTGTGAGTTTTGCGCTTTGCCGAATACGGTCGGCAATTTTGCTTCGCAAAAACGCACAAAACTCGAAAGAAGAGATGCTTGCTTTGCAAGCAGATTATAAAAGCTTCTCAGAAAAGGAGAAAAGATATAAATGAAAGCTGTTATCATGGCGGGCGGCTGCGGGACAAGGCTGCTGCCCCTTACCGAGAGCATGCCCAAGCCGCTGGCAAAGCTGTGCGGAAAACCGGTATGCTGCTATATATTGGAGCTGCTTAAAAAGCACGGCTGCACCGAAGCGACGTTTACTTTAAGATACAAGGGAGAGCAGATAGAGGAGTATTTTTCGGCGGGAGAATACGAGGGGATAAAGCTGCGTTTTTCCTATGAGCAGTCGCCATTAGGCACGGCGGGCTGCGTTAAAAAAGCGGCTGTCGGCTGGGACGAGCCGTTTTTGGTGATAAGCGGGGACGCGCTGTGCGATTTCGATCTGTCGGCGGCGATGAGATACCACAACGAGCATTCCGCCGCCGCGACGATAATAACCAAGCGCACCGACGACCCGCGGGAATTCGGGTTAGTGAACAGTCACGACGGCAAGGTTACCGGCTTTACCGAAAAGCCGTCCTATATCGGATGTACCGGAAATAACGCAAATACCGGCATATATGTTTTGTCGCCGCAGGTCACCGAGCTTATCCCCGAGGAGGAATTTTCGGATTTTGCCTGCGATATCTTCCCGAAAATGCTGGAACAAAAGCTGCCGCTGTACGCTTATGAGGATAACGGCTACTGGTGTGACATCGGCGACCTTAAAGCCTACAAACGCTGTCAGCGGGATATCCTGGACGGCAGGGTCAACTGCCGCATAGACGCGCGGAAGATAGCCGAGGGGTGCTACAACGACTCCGGCACGGGAAATTACCGCGACCTGCGCGCTCCTTATTATATAGGGAAAAACGTCACGCTCGGTTCGGATACGACGATACGCGGCGGCGCGGTGATAGGCGATAACGTAACTATAGGCAGCGGCTGCACCATAGACGGCGCGGTGATAAGCAGCGGAGCGTTCATATCGGACGGGGTGCGGCTGTGCGACTGTATAATCTGCTCCGACGCGTCGGTGAAAAGCGGCGGCGCGGTGTACGAAAACGCCGTGCTGGGAGAGCGGGCGACATTAGGCAAAGGCAGCATCGTAATGCCGGACGTTAAAATATGGTCGGATAAGCAGATATCCGACAACGTCACTATGCGTTCCGATATGGAAAAGAATGCGCACGGCAGCTTTGAGCTGGACGAAAACGGTTATTCCGGCCAGACCGGTATATCCGCTACTCCCGCGGTGATGACCATGCTCGGTGCGGCCGCCGCGGCGGTATCCGACGATATAATATGCGTAGGCTGCCGCGCCGACGGACGCTCTCAGGTGTTTATGCAAAGCCTTATTTCCGGCATAAACGCGGCGGGCAGGGATTGTCTTGACTGCGGAGAGACCGCGATATCCGTTCTGCTGCACAAAAGCAGGCTGGCTGACGCGGGGCTGATAATGTATGTGGCGGTAGGAGCGGACACTGCGGTGGAAATATACGCGAAAGGCGGCATACCGATAACCCGCGCGCAGGAGCGCAAGCTCGAAGGCATAATGAACCGAGGAGGCGCGCCGAAAGCGCGGTACGACGGCTTTGGCAGGCACCTTACCGCGCAGGACAGCGGAGTGTTTTACGCCACTATGCTGCATCGTCTTGCGGATTTTAACAGCGGATATTCTATACAGCTCGACTGCAAAAGCTCGCTGCTCAAAAAGTGCATAGCTCCGGTATTTGAAAAGCTCAGCGATGAAAAAGGCCCTCGCATGATAATAACGATAGACCACAGCGGAACGTCCGCCGAAATATACACCCGCTCGGCGGACGTTGTAGGGGCAGAAAAGCTGCTGCTTATGAATTACCTCGACCTTATCTCTTCCGGCAGCGATATCGCATTACCTCATAACGTGCTGTTCGATATGGAGCAGATCTGCGAAAGCTACGGCAGGACCGCCCACCGTTATAACGCCTGCACCAACGACAACTCGGACAGCCGTGCAAGGGAGATCGCCGCCGCAGAGCCGTTCATCTCAGACGGGTGCGTACTTGTGATAAACGCGCTGAAATACGCAAAAAAGCAGAACATGAGCTTTGAGCAGGCGGTAAATTCCCTGCCGAAATTCGAGCGGGAAAAGCGTTACGTCCCGCTTAACGGAATAGCCGCGCCGGATATGCTGCGCCGCCTTGCCGAAGACGGCAGCGAAAACAGCGAGGGGATAATACTCTCGCAGGAAAACGGCAAGGTATTGATACGCTCCGACCGACGCGGCAAGGGGCTGTATCTTTTTGCTCAATCGGCAAACGCCGAGAGCGCCGCAGAGCTTTGCGACTTTACCGAGAGCCTTATCGGAAAGCACAAAGAGCGGGACTGAAAATTTTATCCTTGACTTTTTTTCGGTTTTGTTATACAATATAGGGTGTATTATTGTATTTACCGCCGTGATATCGGGCGGAACGGACGCGCGGGAGCAGCCCGCCGTCGTACATAGATCCGGGATTTATTTATTTAATAAACAAAATTTAATACGGACAACGCGGCAGCATTTTAAGTTATTTTTTGGGGAAATATCTGCTATTCGGTTCACTACTATTTACCAATCGGCAAAGGCCGGAATATTTTCGCAATCTCCGCATGCCCAGTCCTGCCGTGTCACGGCGGGTCTGCCTTGCATTTTGTTTTTCTGCGCGTTTTCCGTAAAGGAATGAAAGGTGAAAAGATGAGTATAGTTGATTCAAAGAATCTGCTTTCCGAGGCGGAAAAGCTGAACAAGGACATACCCGCGCACAAGCCGCTGAGGGGCAGAAAGAAGAAAAGTCCGTTTGCAAAGGAATTTAAGTTAAGCGACAGCAGAAAGGACAAAAGCACAGATGTAAAGAGCTTTACACTGAGCCGATCGGACGCCTCCGGCAAAAATTCCGTCCTGCGCGACAGGAACGCTGTGCCTACCGAGCAGAAAAAGCCGGTTCTTCGTGACAGAAACGCTGTGCCTGCCGAGCAGAAAAGGCCGGTTTTACACGACAGGAACGCTGTGCCTACAGAGCAGAAAAAGCCGGTTTTGCACGACAGAAACGCTGTGCCTATAGAGGATAAAGCGCCGCAGAAAGCAAAGCCGCTTACTTCCGTAAACGACAAGCCTATGAGGGAAAATTCGCTAGGCAGAGCGCTTGAAAAGGCGCACGAAAACAGCGTGAAAAATCCCGATACAGCGCAAAAGCCGGTTCAGGCTCAGGCAAAAAAGACTCCGGTCAGGATATTCGCATTGGGCGGACTCGGCGAGATAGGAAAGAACCTGTACGTCTACGAATGTTCAAATGATATGTTCATAATAGACTGCGGTCTTGCCTTTCCGGACGAGGATATGCTCGGCGTTGATCTGGTGATACCGGATTTTACCTATCTTGAAAAGAACAAAGAGCATTTTCGCGGGATAATCCTCACCCACGGTCACGAGGATCATATAGGCGCTCTTCCCTACCTGCTCAAAAAGATAAACGTTCCGGTCTACGGAACGCGGCTTACTCTCGGACTGGTAGAGGGAAAGCTTAAAGAGCACGGTATTCTCGACCAGTGCAGTCTTAATGTAGTTACGCCTAAGCAGCACGTTAAAATGGGCTGTATGTCGGTAGAATTTATACGGGTGAACCATTCTATACCGGACGCCTGCGCGCTGGCGGTGCATACTCCCGCCGGGATAATCGTGCATACCGGCGATTTCAAGGTGGATTATACCCCGATAGAGGGCGGCATAATCGACTTAGCGCGCTTCGGTGAGCTCGGCAACAAAGGCGTATTGGCGCTGCTTTCCGAAAGCACCAACGCGGAGCGCCCGGGCTACACCGCTACCGAACGCAAGGTAGGCGAAAGCTTTCGCAGCCTGTTTGCGGGAGCGGAGGGCAAGCGTATAATAGTCGCGACGTTTTCCAGCAATATCCACCGTGTACAGCAGATAATCAACTGTGCGGCGGTATGGGACAGAAAGGTAGCGGTATCCGGCCGCAGCATGCTCAATGTGCTTGCCACCGCGATAGAGCTTAATTATATCAAGGTGCCGGACGGCATGCTTGTAGATATCGAGGACGTGAACAATTACCCGCCGGAAAAGATGGTGATAATCACTACCGGCAGTCAGGGAGAGCCTTTGTCGGCATTGTCAAGAATGTCCTCCGGCGACCATAAGCAGGTATCCATTACGCCAAAAGACCTTATAATAATCTCCGCTACTCCGATACCCGGAAATGAAAAATTCGTCGGCAAGCTGGTAAACGAGCTGATGAAAGCGGGCGCGGAAGTGGTATACGAGGCGATGTACGAGGTGCATGTTTCCGGCCATGCCTGTCAGGACGAGCTGAAAATGATGCTTGCGCTGACCAAGCCGAAATTCTTTATTCCTATACACGGCGAATACAAGCACATGAAAAAGCACCAGGGACTGGCTATCAAAATGGGCATACCTGAGGAGAATATCTTCCTGCTGAATCTCGGACAGGTAGTAGAGACCGACGGCGTGGACATGAATATAACTACTCAGGTACAGGCGGGACGCGTTTTAGTGGACGGTCTGGGAGTAGGCGACGTCGGCTCGGTAGTATTGCGCGACAGAAAACATCTTGCCGAGGACGGACTTATCGCGGTGATAACTACCATAAACCGCGAGACCGGAGAGGTCATAGCGGGGCCGGATATCGTGTCAAGAGGCTTTGTATATGTAAAGGAATCCGAAGAGCTTATCGACGAGGCAAAACAGCTTGTAAGCAAGACGCTTAAGCAGTGCTCCGAGAACAATATAAGAGAATGGGGCAATATAAAGTCGAGCGTAAAGGACGAGCTTGGCAATTATATCTACCAGAAGACAAAGAGAAGTCCTATGATACTTCCGGTCATAATGGAAGTTTAACGGCGTTAAAAACGACAAGGGAGGTGTTCGGGCGTGAAGAATTTTTACCGTGACGGCGGACTTATCATATCCGTTGCCGCATTGGTCGCCGCGGCGGGCATGCTGGAGCTTTATGTATACAGTCAGAATACCCGTCTGTTCTGGATAACGCTGCCGTTCGTGGCGCTTATCGCGGGATTTGCCGTAGGTAAGCTGATACAGATAACCCGCCGTACAGTTCAGTATAACGCAAGGATAAACGCGGAGCTGGACAACAAGCAGCGAATGAGCATCTACACCTTTCCTATCGCGGCGGTAGTGACGGACAGTCTTGACCGGATAGTCTGGTGCAACGACATGTTCGAGCAGGAATTTCCCGACGCGTGCGAATACGGCACGCAGCTTTCCAAAATAACCGACGCTAAGCCGAAATCGTTTTTTGAGCGGGACGGCAAGGTGATAAGATACAACGACAAGGTGTTCCGCGTATTCGCGCGGGTACCCGACGACAAGGACGAAAACACCGAGCTTACGTTGCTGTTTTTCCGCAATATAACCGAATACACCGCGCTAAGGACGGAAAAAAGGCTTTCCCAACCCGTAGTCATGCTGATAATGGTGGACGGCTATGAGGAATTGATAAGCGGCTCTCCCGAAAGCGAAAAGGCGCATGTTTCGGTACAGATAGACAAGCTGCTGGAGGATTTTATAGGGCAGACCAGCGGAATACTGCGCAAGATAGCCTCCGACCGCTTTGTAGCGGTGGTGGAGGAGCGGCATATTGCAAAGATGATAGAGGGCAAGCTTGCCATACTGGACAAGGCGCGTGAGATATTTGTAAACGACAGAGTGAACGTAACGCTGTCTATAGGTGTCGGACGCAACGGCAAGACTCTTACCGAAAGCGAAAAGATAGCGCAGCAGGCGCTGGAAATGGCGCTCGGACGCGGCGGCGACCAGGCGGCGATAAAGACCGAATCCGGCTTTGAATTTTACGGCGGCGTTTCCAAAGGCATAGAGCGTCAGGCAAAGGTGCGCACGCGTATAATCGCGCATTCCCTGCTGAATATGGCGGACGCTGCTGACAAGATATACATAATGGGGCATAAGTTCAGCGATCTGGACAGCGTGGGCTCCTGCGTAGGTCTTACCTGCGCTCTGAGAAATCTCGGCAAAAACGCGCATACCGTCTGCGACAGGGAAAGCTCTTTGGCAAAGGAGCTTATCGACCTGTTCCCCGCCGCGGGTGAAACGGACGATCCGATGATAATCTCACCGGACGCGGCGATAGAAGGCATGACAGACGACACTCTGCTGATAATCACCGACACTCACAATCCGAAGATACTGGAGAACGCTCAGCTTTACGAGCAAGCGAAAAAGGTCGTGGTGATAGATCATCACAGGAGAATGGTCAACTGCATAGAAAACGCCGCGATATTCCATCACGAGCCGTATGCCTCCTCCGCGTCGGAGATGGTGACGGAGCTGCTGCAATACTTCGGCGAGGCGGGAAAGCTTAAGGCGTATCAGGCGGAATGCCTGCTTGCGGGAATAATGCTGGATACCAAAAATTTTGTCATGCGCACCGGAGTAAGAACGTTTGAAGCGGCGGCGGTGCTGCGTAAAATGGGCGCGGATACCATCACCGTGAAAAAGCTGTTCTCAAACTCTATGGAGAGCTATAAGAAAAAGACGAAAATAGTAGCCGACGCGGAAATATACCGTCAGTGTGCGATAGCGCCCTGTGACTTTTTCGCGGAGGATATGAGGATAATCGCACCGCAGGCGGCCGACGAGCTTTTGTCGATAAAAAACGTCGACGCGTCGTTCGTTTTATATCCGGCAAACGAAGAGGTATCGATAAGCGCGCGCAGCATGGGGCTGATAAACGTACAGCTTATTATGGAAGCGCTCGGCGGCGGCGGTCACCAGACCATGGCGGGAGTGCAGCTTAAAAACTGCACCGTCGAACAGGCAAAGCAAGCGTTATGTCAAGCTATAGACAGCTATTTTGCAAGTAACGCAAAACCGGAAAACTGATAAAAAGAAAGGACAAAAGAAGATGAAAGTCATACTCTTGCAGGACATTGCCGGTACAGGCAAAAAAGGCGAGATAAAGGAAGTAAAGGACAGCTACGCAAGAAACTGCCTTATAAAGAAAAAGCTGGCGGTAGAGGCTACCAACGAGGCGCTCAATCACCTTGAGGGGCAAAAGGCGTCCGCGCAGCACAAGCTGGACGTTGAGGAAGCCAATGCAAAGAAGATAAAGGCGGCTCTTGACGGCAAGACGTTAAATATCACCGCTAAGGCGGGACAGGGCGGCAAGCTGTTCGGTTCTGTCACCGGCAAGGACATCAGCGCCGTTATCAAGACCCAGCTCGGCTTTGACGTGGATAAGAGGAAGATAAGCACTAAGACCGATATCAAAAATTACGGTACATATGAAGTAGAAGCGCGCCTGTTCACCGGCGTTACCGCAAAATTCACCGTATCGGTATCGGAAAGCTGAGCGATAAAGTTACAGGAAAGCAGGTGTCGTAATGCCAGATATAAACTATACGGACGTAAATATGCCGCACAGCCTTGAGGCGGAGCAGTCTGTACTCGGAGCGATACTGGTGGACGGCCGAAATAATATGCCGAAGGTGAGTGAAAAGCTGCACGTCGGGCATTTTTACGCAAAGCTGCACTCGGACATTTTTGCGGTTATGTCAAAAATGTTTGCCGCCGGAGAAACTATAGATATAGTCACCGTACTGGAAAACTGCCTTAAAGAAAACGTGTTTGAATCCTCCGAAGAGGGAAAAAGTTATCTTGTAAAGCTGATGGAATCCGTTCCGAGCCTTTCCAGTCTGGACAGCTATATAAAAATAATCGAGGAAAAGAACACCCGCCGCAGACTTATCGAAGCGGCGAGGGATATACTCGCAAACGCCGGCGACGGTCAGGAGGATACCGAAAGGCTGCTGCAAATAGCGGAGCAGAATATCTACGATATACGCAGCGACAAATCCACCACCGGACTTACCGGCATACGCGGGATCGTGGTGGAGGTGCTCAACGAGCTTTCGGACCTGTACACAAATCCCGGCAAGCTGAAAGAACGCGGAATGAAAAGCGGCTTTCCCTCTCTGGACAAACGCATAAACGGATTGGGAAATTCCAACTGGATAGTAATCGCGGGACGTCCCGGAATGGGTAAGACCTCGTTTGCGATGAACATGGTGACAAACGCCGCGCGCAGCGCTCCGGAAAAGGCTATATGCGTATTCAATCTGGAAATGCCGAAAGAGCAGCTTGTCAGCAGAATGATCTCAAGCGAAGGCATGATACCAAATACGCTTATGCAGACCGGAAGATTCTCACGCGAGCAGTGGCGCAGTCTTGCAGACGCCGCACAGGTGTTATCCAGCATGAACATATATATAGACGATACCGCCGCGATAACGGCAGACGAGATAAAGGCAAAGCTTATGCGCGTTAAAAATCTCGGCATGGTGGTAGTGGATCACTTGCAGCTGCTTTCTTCCACAAGAAAGGATTTCAACCGTGTAAATCAGGTATCGGAAATGACCAGAGCGCTAAAAATAATGGCGAAAGAGCTTAACGTGCCGGTGATAACCTTGTCGCAGTTTTCCCGTTCGGCGGAAAAGGGCAAGGAAAAAAGCCAGAAGCCGCTGCTTTCCGACTTAAGAGATTCCGGTACGATAGAGCAGGACGCGGACGTGGTATTATTCCTGTACCGCGACAATTACTATGATAAATCGGAGGAAAATAAACGCGCGTGTGAATGTATAATCGCAAAGAACCGTCACGGCGAGACCGGCAGCATACAGCTGGTATGGGACGGAGAATATACGCGCTTTACCGATGTGGAGTACATTCATGCTGATCCGAGAGGTTAAGGCGAATAACGAGGTTTGCAGCGCGCTTAAAAAAGCGGACTGCGTCATAGCGGCGGTAAGCGGAGGAGCGGACAGCACGGCGCTGCTTACCGTGCTGAATATCCTTAAAGAGGAATTCGGCTATACTTTAAGGGCGTGCCATGTAAATCACTGTCTGCGCGGCGAGGAAAGCGACCGCGACGAACGCTATGTGCGTTTTCTCTGCCGCAGGCTGGAAATACCGCTGTACGTCCGCCGCGTAGATGTACGGCGTCTCGCACAAAGACACGAAAGCATCGAGGAATGCGCCCGCAGGGTAAGATATGAATTTTTCGGCGAGCTTAACGCGCTGTACGGCGCAGTTACCGCCACCGCGCACACCGCCTCCGACAACGCGGAAACGGTGCTTATAAACATGCTGCGCGGTACGGCGCTTACCGGTATATGCGGGATACCGGCGGTAAGGGACGGCATGGTAAGACCGCTTATAAACTGCTCAAGGGAGCAGACCGAGAGCTTTTGCAAAGAAACGCTGACCGACTTTGTACATGACAGCACCAACGACAGCGACGACTATATAAGAAACCGCATACGCCACAGGATAATACCGGCGTTAAAGGATATAAACCCCTCGATAGAGAGCGCTTTCGCCCGAATGTGCGA
Organism: uncultured Ruminiclostridium sp.; assembly: GCA_947624435.1. GTDB lineage: Bacteria > Bacillota > Clostridia > Oscillospirales > Ruminococcaceae > Ruminiclostridium_E. The sequence continues at coordinate 38,472 of CANQKE010000016.1, read as the reverse complement.
GAGCGTTTCCTACGACGACAAATATCTCGAAAAACTCGCCGAGCAGGAAAAAACGCGCTGCGCCGTCGACGGCGGCTACAGCGTAAAACTGCTCGCACAGCTTGACGAAAGCATATTAAGACGCGTCACGGCGATGATATTCAGAGAAAACAATATAAAAGTAAACGCCCGCGCGCTGACGGACGCGGTGAAAATAATACGCGACGGCAAGGGGCGTACCAATCCGCAGCAGTATAAATTCGTAAAGATAAGACGGAAAAAATTGTTTGTGGAAACAAATTATGAAAAATTCCGCAGGACTTAAAGCAAATATGGCAGAATTTTCCGCCAAAACGCACCGTTATATGATAACGGTACGAAAATTTTGTCAAAAAGCGATAAAAAATCACTTTTTGCGCACTTTTGGAATTGCAATTTTTGTTTAATTGTGATATACTGAACAACAGCGGCTAAAAATCAGCGGATATTTGCCGATGTTTTAATATTTAATTAATAAATGCGAATTATTATTAATAGGATCGCAGCAGGGAGAAAACATGAATCCGGATATTGACAGGATAATTTTTACACAGCAGGAAATAGAGCGGTGTACCGACCGTATCGCGCGGCAGATAAACGCGGATTACGCGAATGAGCCGGTTATCGTGATATCGGTGCTGAAAGGCTCGGTACTGTTCTTTTCGGACATCGTGAAAAAGCTGACTGTTCCCTGCGAGATAGATTTTATAGCGATCTCCTCTTACGGAAATACCGCAAGCTCCGGAGAATTACGGCTGAAAAAGGATATCGACTCGGACATTCGCGGTAAGAACGTTATAATAATAGAAGATATCCTTGACACCGGAAAAACGCTTAAGAGCCTGTGCGACTTATTAAAGCAGCGCGATCCGAAAACTCTTAAGATATGCGTATTGCTTAATAAAAATGTCAAAAAGACCTGCGAGATAAGCGCCGATTATACCGGATTTGAGGTAGACGACGCCTTTGTGGTGGGATACGGTCTTGACTATGCGCAAAAGTACCGCAATCTGCCGTATATTGGGGCTCTTAAAGAAGAGATATGGAAGAAATAAACGTCGGGTATCCGACATGATCAAATAAATAACCTATGGCTGCTAAGGCAGTAAGAAAGGGGTCATAATGCACAACAACAAATTCAAGGGCGCTTTTATTTATGTTGCGATAATTCTTTTGCTGGTAATAGGCATGGTAACCATGCTGCAAATGACCGGTCCGCGCACCGAGCGCGTGAGATATTCCGAGGTGATATCGGAATTTGACAATTACAACGTAATGTCCTACACGCTGGATCTTGGTTCGGGCGACCTGACGTATGTATTAAAGAGCGACCCGCGGACGGTGCGCAAGTATACCGTTCCGTATGTGAGCCTGTTCTTACAGGATACGCTCGAATATCGGAAAAACTACAACGAGCAAAACGAAGAGCCGCTGATAGAGGACTACTATCCGGTATCCGACAACTCGTTTTTGCTGAGCTTCCTGCCGTATCTGCTGATGGTGGCGCTGATGATAGGCTTTACCTTTGTGATAATGAGGCAGGCGGGCGGCGGAAAAATGGCGCAGTTTTCCAAAGCGAATACCAAAAATCAGCCCTCTAACGGTCCTAAGGTGACCTTCGCCGACGTGGCGGGCGCCGAAGAGGAAAAAGAGGAAATGGCGGAGATAGTGGACTTTATGCGCAATCCGCGTAAGTATCAGGAGCTTGGCGCAAAGATACCTCGCGGCGTGCTGCTGCTCGGCCCTCCCGGTACAGGTAAGACGCTTATGGCTAAGGCGGTAGCCGGTGAGGCTAACGTGCCGTTCTTCTCGATAAGCGGTTCCGACTTTGTGGAAATGTTCGTCGGCGTGGGTGCGTCGAGAGTAAGAGACCTGTTCGACCAGGCGAAAAAGCACACGCCGTCGGTAATATTCATAGACGAGATCGACGCGGTAGGCCGTCAGAGAGGTACCGGCCTCGGCGGCGGACACGACGAGCGCGAGCAGACGCTGAACCAGCTGTTAGTCGAGATGGACGGCTTCTCCGAAAATCAGGACGTAATAGTTATAGCGGCTACTAACCGCCGTGATATACTCGACCCCGCTTTGTTAAGGCCCGGACGTTTCGACCGTCAGATAGTGGTAAACTACCCCGATATAAAAGGCCGTGAGGAGATACTGAAGGTCCATACCAAGAACAAAAAGTTAGGGCCGGATATCAGTCTTGCTACAATAGCAAAGACCACCGCGGGCTTTACCGGCGCGGACCTTGCAAACCTCGTAAACGAGGCTGCGCTGCTTGCCGCAAGGTACAACAGAAAAGCTATAACGCAGCAGGATATAGAAGAAGCGACCATAAAGGTCATCGCGGGGCCGGAAAAGAAATCCAAGATAGTTTCCGACAGCGAGAAAAAGCTCACCGCGTTCCACGAGGCAGGGCATGCCGTCTGCACCTACCACTGCAAGACTCAGGATCCGGTGCATCAGGTATCCATTATCCCGCGCGGCATGGCGGGAGGATTTACCCTTTCCCTGCCGGAGCACGACCGCAGCTACCGCAGCAAAACTCAGATGGAAGAAGAGATCGTGGTACTGCTCGGAGGACGTGTGGCGGAAAAGCTGGTATTGGACGATATTTCTACAGGAGCAAGCAACGATATAGAGCGCGCTACCAATATAGCAAGGAGCATGGTGACACGCTACGGCTTCTCCGAAAAGCTCGGCCCGATAGTGTACGGACATGATTCTACCGAGGTGTTCCTCGGCAGAGATTACTCGCAGGGACGCAATTATTCCGAAAATATCGCGGCTGAGATAGACGGCGAGGTAAGGGAAATAATCGAAAGCGGCTACGAGACCGCAAAGCAGATATTGCAGGCCAACATGTCGCAGCTTAACGTCGTTGCGGAATATCTTATACGTCATGAAAAGATAGAGGGCGAGGATTTTGCAAAGCTGATGCGCGGAGAGCTTAACGAGATAAACGACGAAGAACTCCGCGATGACGCGGAACAGGTGTTCTCCGATGACGAGGTAAAGGCGGCGGATCATATTCCGGAAGAAAAAGCCGATACTGATAACAATGCTAACGATAACGAAGAATAATAACCTATTTACAAAACCGACAAAATGTGCTATACTTATTGTATAGCGCATTTTTGTGAAAGGCAAAACATGAGTGCTGTAAAATTTATAATAATCACCGGGCATTACGGCTGCGGAAAGACTAATGTCGCGGTCAATATCGCGCTGAAATTAGCAAGCGAGGGCGTTAAGGTCACGGTGGTGGATCTTGACGTGGTAAACCCCTACTTTCGCACGGCGGATTTCAAGGAGCTGCTTGAGTCGCTGGGCGCCGAGCTTATCGCGCCGATGTACGCTAATTCAAACCTGGACATTCCCGCGCTGGATTTTGACCTAACCAGTATGAAAGAGCGGGAAGGATATATAATAATCGACGTCGGCGGCGACGATGAGGGAGCTAAGGCGTTAGGGCGTTTTCTGCCGGTCCTTAAAGACGGCAATTCGGTAATGCTGTATGTCATAAACAAGTACCGGTATCTCACCCGCACTCCCGACGAGGCGCTCGAGCTTATGCGGGATATAGAGGCGGCCTCAGGGCTGAAATGCACCGGAATAATAAACAATTCCAATCTCGGCAGCGAGACCGACAGGCAGACGGTGATAAATTCCCTGCCGTATGCCGATACGCTGTCAAAAATATCCGGCCTGCCGGTGACGGCAAACTGCTGCAAGGAAGAACATTCCGCCGATATCCCGAACGCGTTTGCGGTAAATGTGTATGTCAAAAAGCTGTGGGAAGAAGATATCCGATAAATTCCCAAGGCTCAAAATGTCGGGGCTTTATTCGCGCCGACAGATATAAAAAAGTGTAAAAGGAGCAAAGCAACGATGGCAAAGATGAAGGTAAACTTTGACCGCTGCAAGGGCTGTGGACTTTGTACCACCACCTGTCCGAAAAAGATAGTGGAATTGCAGACGGAAAAGCTGAACAAAAAAGGCTATTATACTGCGGTCTGCATCGACGACGACGCTTGCATAGGCTGCGCGCTGTGTGCGATGATGTGTCCGGATTGCGCTATAGAAATAGGAGGCGATGATAATGGCTGAAAAGAGCTTGATGAAAGGCAACGAGGCATTGGCTGAGGCCGCACTGAGAGCCGGCTGCAAATGCTTTTTCGGCTACCCGATAACCCCTCAGACGGAGATATCGGCGTATCTGTCAAAGCGTATGCCGAAAGTAGGCGGTACGTTTTTACAGGCTGAATCCGAGGTAGCGGCGATAAACATGGTATACGGCTGCGCAAGCTCCGGTATAAGATGTATGACCTCTTCCTCATCCCCCGGAATATCCCTTAAAACAGAGGGTATTTCCTACATAGCGGGCGCTGATCTTCCCTGTGTGGTGATAAACGTGCAAAGAGGCGGTCCGGGACTCGGCGGAATACAGCCGTCGCAGGCGGACTACTGGCAGGTAACCCACGCGCTGGGACACGGAGATTTCCATGCGCTGGTATTTGCTCCCGCGTCGGTCCAGGAAATGGTAGACACCGTGACTAAGGCGTTCGATCTGTCCGATGAATTCAGAATGCCGGCGGTGATACTCGCGGACGGTCTGCTCGGTCAGATGATGGAGCCGGTGCAGTTCGACGACGCGGAGATAAAGCTTTCCGACGCGTCAAATAAACCGTGGGCGGCAAACGGTCACGGCAATAAGAGAAAGCACAACATAATAAACTCTCTCTACCTCCAGCCGGACCAGCTTGAGGACAAGGTAGTCGAAAGATTCAAGAGATACGAAAAGGTAAAGGCTGAACACAGCGAGGCTGTTGCGGATTACTGCGACGACGCCGAAACGGTGGTAATAGCTTACGGTTCTACCGCGCGTCTGGCAAAGTCCGCAGTAGAAGCGGCGCGCAAAAGCGGGATAAAGGCGGGTATAATCCGTCCCGTTACGCTGTGGCCGTTCCCCGTAAAGCAGATACAAAAGGCTTGCGAAAATGCAAAGAACGTGCTTGTTGTGGAAATGTCCATGGGACAGATGATAGACGACGTTAAGCTCGCGCTTAACTGCTCGAAGCCCGTGGAATTTTACGGAAGGACCGGCGGCATAATACCCAAGCCCGCCGAGATACTCGCTAAGATAAAAGAAATGGGAGGTAAAGACTAATGCCCGAATTTAAAAGACCTCATGCTCTGGCAGACGTGACCACCCACTACTGCCCCGGCTGCACTCACGGTATCGTACACAGACTGGTGTCCGAGGTAATAGACGAGATGGGAATAGAGGGCGACACGGTAGGTATCTGCCCTGTCGGCTGCTCGGTAATGGCATACGATTATTTTGAATGTGATATGATAGAAGCCGCTCACGGACGCGCACCCGCGGTAGCTACCGGAGTAAAGCGCGCAAACCCCGATAAATTCGTATTTACATATCAGGGCGACGGCGACCTTGCCGCAATAGGCACCGCCGAGATAGTTCACGCCGCTACAAGAGGCGAAAACATCACGGTAATATTCATCAACAATACGACCTACGGCATGACCGGCGGTCAGATGGCTCCTACTACCCTGCCCGGTCAGATCACTCAGACCACCCCTTACGGAAGAAACACCTCCGTTGAGGGCTTTCCGGTAAGAGTATGCGAAATGCTCTCTCAGCTCAGCGGCGTCGCGCTTGCCGAGCGTGTAACGGTCATCGACCCGAAAAACATCAATATCGCGAAGAAAGCCATAAGAAAAGGCTTTGAGTTCCAGAAGAACAAGCAGGGCTTCTCTTTGATAGAGGTGCTTTCCACCTGTCCCACCAACTGGGGAAAAACGCCGATAGAGGCTTTACAGCGCGTAAAGGACGAAATGATACCCTACTATCCTCTGGGTGTATATAAGGAGGGCGCTGTAAGATGACAAATCAGATTTTACTCGCGGGATTCGGCGGACAGGGTATACTGTTCATGGGCAAGCTGCTGGCATACTTCGGACTGTACGACGATAAAGAGGTATCCTGGCTTCCCTCCTACGGACCGGAAATGCGCGGCGGCACCTGCAACTGCTCGGTCTGCATAAGCGACGACCCGATAGGTTCTCCGCTGGTAGACGAGCCGAACATACTCATAGTAATGAACACCCCCAGCTATGACAAGTTTATAAACTCCGTTACCGAGGGCGGTATCGCGATAATAGACAGCTCGCTTATCGAATCGAAGTGCGACAGAACGGATATCAGCTGCTTTTACGTACCTGCTACTACTCTTGCAAACGAAAACGGCTTAAAAGGAATGGCAAATATAATCCTGCTCGGAAAGCTGCTTAAGGAGACCGGACTTACCTCTCCCGAAACGGTGAAAAAGGCTATGGAAAAGGTTATCCCGCCTAAGCGTGCAAATCTTATCGAAACAAATCTTAAAGCTATAGAGCTTGGCATGTCGCAGTGACTTTATCCGCCGTCGGGCCTCAGCCTGTCGGCGGATATTTACGTTAAAGGAGAAAGCGTGAAGAAGATCAGCACGACCGCTTATTTTGAAAGCGATCTTAAAAAAATCTGGGATATAGTTACCGACACAAACAACACCTCCTGGCGCAGCGACATCACCCGTACCGAAGCGTCGGAGGAAGAGTTCACCGAATATTCCGGAAATATCCAAACAAAGTTTAAGATAATCGCAAAAGAACCGTACAGATACTATGCTCTGGAGATATCCAACAAGAACCTGTCCGGCCGGTGGGATGGGATATTCTCACCCGACGGCGGCGGCTCAAAATTGGATATAACCGAGGAGATAACGGTTTCCTCTCCGGCAATGAAACTGCTTGCCGGTGTGTATCTCAGACGGCAGCAGAGAAAATATATAAGCGACCTTAAAAGGGCGCTGGGAGAATAGCTCCCGCATTCCACTGCAAACTGTATTTACTTGCTTATGTGACAACAAAGGTGGTGGCATATGTGATAAAAGTGCCTCTCGACATGAATGTGTACGAGGCGTTTCAGCATCGCATGGATTACATTTTTGAAGAATTTGACAATATATACATATCATTCAGCGGCGGAAAGGACAGCGGTCTGCTGCTCAATATGGTAATGGACTATATGCAGTCGCACGGTATAACAAAGAAAATAGGGCTGTTCCATCAGGATTTTGAAGCGCAGTATTCCTTTACTACAAAATATGTTGAGGATATGTTTGAAAAATACCTTAGCCGCGTAGAGCCGTATTGGGTATGTCTGCCTATGGCGACCCGCACCGCGCTTAGCAGCTACGAGCTGTATTGGTATCCCTGGGACGACCATAAACAGGAGCTGTGGATACGCGATATGCCGAATAAGCCGTATGTTATCAATCTGGACAACAACCAGTTTTATTACTACTCTTACCGTATGCACCAGGAAAATCTGGCAAAGCAGTTTGGCAGATGGTATAAAGAGATACACGGCGGCGGCAAAACGGTATGCCTTTTAGGTATTCGCGCGGACGAATCGCTTAACAGATACAACGGGATACTCAACAAGCAGTACGGCTATAACGGCACCTGCTGGATCTCCCGCAGCTTCAAGGACGTGTGGACGGCGTCGCCGATATACGACTGGACGGTAAACGACGTATGGACGGCAAACTACAAATTCGGCTACAAATATAACGAATTGTACGACCTTTACTACAAGGCGGGACTGTCTCCGGAACAGATGAGAGTGGCGTCGCCTTTCAACGATTACGCCAAGGAGAGCCTGCACCTCTACCGAGTGTTGGAGCCCGAAACATGGGTAAAGCTGTTAGGTCGTGTAAGAGGCGCGAATTTCACGGCGATATACGGCAGGAGCAGCGCAATGGCTTACCGCGGCATAAAGCTGCCGGAGGGGCATACCTGGAAAAGCTATACAAAATTCCTGCTGCGTACGCTTCCTAAACGGCTGAGAGCAAGCTACGTCGAAAAATTCCGCACCTCGATAAAATTCTGGCATGAGACCGGCGGCGGACTTTCGGAGCAAACTATCGCCGAGCTGGTGGAAAAGGGGTACGATATCCGCAGGAACGGCGTTTCAAATTACACTCTGGATAAGAAATCTCGGGTGGTGTTTGTCGGAAAAATACCGGACGACACCGACGATATTTCAAGCAGCAGGGATATCCCGAGCTGGAAAAGGATGTGTATCTGCATACTTAAAAACGATCACGCCTGCAAGACGATGGGCTTCGGAGAAACAAAAAAGCAGCGTGAGCGGATAGACAAGATAAAAAGAAAGTACAAAAGTCTGGAGGATATGTAATGCAAAGCAAAAGCCCGGTATATAACGTCATCTCCGTACCGCTTGAAAAGATAGTACCTAACACTTATAACCCGAACACTGTAGCCCCTCCCGAGTTAAAGTTATTATATGACAGCATAAAAGAGGACGGTTATACCATGCCGATAGTCTGCTATTATTCCAAAGCGGACGATAAATACATAATCGTGGACGGCTTTCACCGCTATCGCGTTATGTTAGAGCACAGCGATATATATGAGCGTGAAAACGGCATGCTGCCGGTAAGCGTGATAGATAAGCCGCTTTCCGACCGAATGGCCAGCACGATACGACACAACCGCGCCCGCGGCTCACACGACGTTGATCTGATGAGCAATATCGTAAAGGAACTGCATGAGCTCGGCCGCAGCGACCGCTGGATATCAAAGCATCTGGGAATGGATACCGACGAGATACTGAGATTAAAGCAGATAACGGGGCTTGCCGCTTTGTTCAGAGATTCCGGTTTTTCCCGCGCGTGGACTCCGGGAGAATCGGGCGGCGAGCCTGAAGAAGCGCCGGACGAATTTCCCGAAGATGCCGAGGAAGAGGAATACGTCTGACAGCCGCGAAAGCTCATAAAAGAATTTTTCTTTTAAGGTCTTGACAAAAATTTAATATTGCGTTAAAGTTATAAGTGTATAATAAAAGAATATAGCCGTGGCTTTGCCGCGAGCTTAAAAAAATAGCCGTTCAAAGCTTGAGAAACGGCGGAAAGAGAGGAGAAAAACATTGTTAAAGATACTTGCAAGAAGTATACGCGAGTACAAAAAATCATCTATCGCTACACCTATACTTGTTGCGCTTGAAGTGGTGATGGAATGTATCATTCCGTTTATTATCGCTATACTGGTCAACAAGGTAAAGGACGGCTGCGAGATGTCGGAATTGCTGAGTTACGGACTGCTGCTTATCCTTATGGCTGTATTATCGCTTACTTTCGGCACGATAGCGGGCAACACCTGTGCCACCGCGTCCTGCGGGTTAGCGAAAAATCTGCGTCGGGATATGTTTACCAGCATACAAAAATACTCATTTGAAAACATTGATAAATTCCTCACCTCGTCGCTGGTAACGAGAATGACCACCGACGTCACTAATGTGCAGATGGCGTACATGACGATAATCCGTACCGCTATCCGCGCGCCGCTTATGCTGATATTCGCGTTTATAATGGCGTTCATTATGGGAGGAAAAACGGCGTGGATATTCCTTGTCGTGCTTCCGATACTTGCGGCGGGACTTATACTGGTAATAGTCAAGACTATGCCGTTGTTCCGCAAGGTGTTCAAAAAATACGATAACTTAAACGCCTCCATTCAGGAGAACGTAAAAGGAATACGCGTGGTAAAATCTTTCGTGCGTGAGGATCACGAGCAGAAAAAATTCGACGCTGCGGCGGAGGACGTCTGCCGTGACTTCACCAAGGCGGAGCGCATATTAGCGCTGAATAACCCGCTTATGCAGTTTTGCATCTATACGGTGATGATATTTGTATTGACGTTCGGTTCATACACGATAATCACCACTCACGGACTTGAGCTCGATATCGGACAGATTTCCTCAATGCTTGCCTACAGCTTTATGATGCTGAGCAGCTTGATGATGTTCTCAATGGTAATGGTAATGATAACCATGGCGGGAGAATCCTGCAAGAGAATTGTCGAGATATTAACGGAAGAAAGCACGCTGAGCAATCCCGAACAGCCTATCTACGAGGTAAAGGACGGCTCTGTAAGCTTTGAGAACGTAAACTTCAAATATTCCCAGACAGCGGAGAAAATGGCGTTAAGGGACATCAATCTTGAGATACGCTCCGGTGAAACGATAGGAATAATCGGCGGCACCGGCTCGTCCAAGTCCTCGCTTATACAGCTTATTTCCCGTCTGTACGACGCTACCGAGGGGACTGTAAAGGTCGGAGGAGTCGACGTTCGGGATTATGATATCGAAACGCTGAGAAATCAGGTATCGGTAGTATTGCAGAAGAACATACTGTTTTCCGGTACGATAAAGGATAATCTGCGCTGGGGCTGCAAGGACGCGACCGACGAGGAAATGCAGCACGCTTGTGAAATGGCGTGTGCGGACGAGTTTATAAAGACCTTCCCCGACGGGTACGACACCTATATCGAACAGGGCGGCGCAAATGTATCCGGCGGACAGAAGCAAAGATTGTGCATAGCGCGCGCGTTGCTCAAAAAGCCGAAAATACTGATACTTGACGACTCCACCAGCGCGGTAGATACCAAGACCGACGCGAAGATACGCAAGGCAATGAAGGAATACATTCCCGAAACCACCAAGATAATCATAGCTCAGCGTATCGCCTCGGTAGAGGACGCGGACAGGATAATAGTCATGGACGGCGGTACGATAAACGCCGTAGGCACGCATGACGAGCTTATGGCAAGCAATGAGATATACCGCGAGATATACATATCACAGAATAAGGCAGGTGACGACAATGAGTAGATCTGCCGAAAAACCGAGAGTTAAAAAAGGTACGATACGCCGAGTTATCAAGACCATACACGAATTTTATCCGGTAATGCTGCCGTTTGTAATATTCTGTATAGTTTTTAACGCGGTGATAAGCTCGATACCGTCCGTCTTTATGCAGAACGTCATTGCCGTTATCGAGCAAAACTGGCAAAACGGCGACTGGGCGGCGGTAAGCGGCGAGATATTCGGTTATATCGGACTGCTGATATTTTTCTATGTATTGTCGCTGGCTGCCGGAACGCTGTTCAATCAGCTTATGGCGATAATCACGCAGGGTACTCTTAAAAAGCTGCGTCAAAAAATGTTTGACGGTATGCAGCGGCTGCCGATAAAATATTTCGACGCAAACAATCACGGCGATATAATGAGCCACTATACCAACGATATAGATACGCTCAGACAGATGATATCCCAGAGCTTTCCTCAGCTGCTTATCTCGGCGATAAGCGTGCTTACGGTGTTCTGTATAATGATCTACTACTGTCTGTGGCTGACGCTGGTGGTACTGGTGGGAATCGCCGTCATGCTGGTATTTACCGGCAAGTTAGGCGGCGGCTCGGCAAAGCACTTCTTCAGACAGCAGACCGCTTTAGGTAAGGAAGAAGGCTTTATAGAAGAGATAATGAACGGGCAGAAAGTCGTAAAGGTGTTCTGTCATGAAGAAGAAAGCACCGAAGATTTCGACCGCCTGAACGAAACGCTGTATGAAGAATCCCGTCAGGCGAACAAATACGCCAATATGCTCGGTCCGGTACTTAACAACATAGGAAACGTGCTGTATGCGATAGTAGCTATCGCGGGAGGATTTTTGCTGCTGGCAGGCGTGCCTAATTTCAGCCTCTCCGGCATGGCGCTGAGCATAAGCATAGCAGTGCCGTTTTTGAACATGACAAGACAGTTTGCGGGAAATATCAGCCAGGTATCTTTCCAGATAAACTCGGTGGTAATGGGTCTTGCGGGCGCGGAGCGTATCTTCGACCTGATGGATCAGCAGCCGGAAAGCGACAACGGATATGTAACGCTGGTAAACGCTACCGAAAAGAACGGCGAGCTTACCGAATGCGAAGAACGTACCGGCACATGGGCATGGAAGCACCCGCACCAGGACGGTACTGTTACTTATGTAAAGCTTGAGGGCGACGTTCGGCTCAGCGAAGTCGATTTTGAATACGAGCAGGATAAACCGGTTCTGCATGACATTTCGCTATATGCAAAGCCGGGCCAGAAAGTGGCGTTTGTCGGCGCGACCGGAGCCGGAAAGACCACTATCACGAATCTGCTCAACCGCTTTTACGATATTGCGGACGGCAAGATACGTTACGACGGAATAAACATAAACAAGATAAAGAAGAGCGACCTGCGCCGCGCGCTTGGTATAGTTTTGCAGGAGACAAACCTTTTCACCGGTACGGTAATGGAAAATATCAGGTACGGCAATCTTGACGCGAGCGATGAAGAATGTATAGCTGCCGCACAACTTGCGGGCGCGCATGACTTCATTACAAGGCTTCCGGACGGATATAACACTCTGCTGACCGGAAACGGCGCTAATCTCTCGCAGGGACAGCGTCAGCTGTTGTCCATCGCACGCGCCGCCGTAGCCGACCCGCCGGTAATGATACTCGACGAGGCGACCTCGTCGATAGATACCAGGACGGAAGCTATCGTACAGCAAGGCATGGACGCGCTTATGTACGGCAGGACGGTCTTTGTCATAGCGCACAGACTTTCCACCGTCAAAAATTCCGACGTGATAATCGTGTTGGATCACGGGCACATTATCGAACGCGGCAACCACGACGAGCTTATCGCTCAAAAAGGTCAGTATTATCAGTTATATACCGGCGCGTTTGAATTAGAATGATTTTACTATCCCCTCCGCAAAAACGGAGGGGATATTTATGTTCAGAGATGAGCGGAAACGCTTGACAATATCCGATATAAGTGGTAGAATAATAAAGCGGGGCAATTACCCCGTTAAAATTTGCGCCCGTAGCTCAGCTGGATAGAGCAATAGCCTCCGACGCTATGTGCCGTGGGTTCGAATCCCGTCGGGCGTACCACCAGCGTGACGCTGGACCCAATACGCTCCCAACACAAGGGAGCGTATTTTTACGTTCATCACAAAAAATCCTCCCTATCCGCGATATAAAGCGGAACGGAGGATCTTTGCTTTATGGATAGATTTAATGCTTAAAAAACTGAGTTAATTCAATTTCGGACTTGATATAAACGGCGCCGACCATATAATCGTTCTTTACCTTTATCTTTTTTCCGTCTTTGTAATACATCTGTATTTTAGTATTGTCGACATCTGTCATAAGAGGCTCTTTTTTAAGCTCGGGGATATGCTTTTCCAACGCTGCACACTGTTTCTTAAAAATATCTTCGTCCGGCTCTGTGCAAATATTATAATCATATTTGTACATATCGTTCCTCCTACACTAAATATTTTGCCGCGGGTTTTACTCCGAATCAGATCCTGTTCAGCAGCCCGGCTATCTCACACAAGCTATTTATATGTATTACATTCTCGTGGACGACTTTATTCTTCCGGTTTACCAGTATACATTTTACTCCGAGCCGTTTGCAGGGAGCGATATCCGTATCGTAATTATCGCCCACATATATCATATCATCGACGGAGATATTCGATAAACGCATGGCGTATTCAAATATTCCTGTGTCCGGCTTTGCAAAACCGCATTCACCGGAAAGCACGACCGTTTCAAATCTTTCGATAATGCCGGTCTTTATCAGCTTTTGCCTTTGCTGCTTATTTTGCCCGTTGCTGATAATGCCTAGCCGTTCACCTTTGATACTGTCAAGGCAAGGGATAACGTCCGAAAACAACGTCCAACTGTCCGACAGCAAACGCTGATATTTATTAAAAAGACCGGCGCAGTCGTCGTAGGCTATTCCTATATAACTAAGCAGGCATTCTATACGACGCTTCCCCTGCTCTTCAAAGCTCAGCTCTTTTCTGAGATACTGTTGGAAAAAATCATGTGATATTTCATGCCAATAATCAAGCTGCCCGTCGGTCGGTCCTTTACCGGAAATTTCACGGATAAGCCTGCTCACGGCGGTTTTTTCGGAAGCGTCATAATTTATCAGCGTATTGTCAATATCAAAAAATATCATAGAACTGCCCTTTGCCAAATGCCGTACCTTTGATTTTATTATAACACTTTAAGGATTTTTGTCAACTTCAAATAATCCCGCTTAAAAATTTATTTGATTTTTTTGAAAAAATTTTTGAAAAAACTATTGACAAATGAAAGATCACGATGTATAATTGTACTAGACTGAGTAATACAGATAATGATTACGAGGAGAAACAATGAAAACGCTTACCAAACGCCTTATACTTATTTCGGTGATAGCCGCCGTCGCTTTGAGCGGCTGCGAAAACGCCGGAACATCAGCAATCGACACAGCATCGCAGCAACAAAATTACAGCAATTCGCAGCAGCAACAGCCCGTATCGTCACAACAAAGCACGCCGCAATCTCATCAAAACACCATGTCATCGTCACAGCAAAGCACATCGCAAGATCATCAAAACACCTCGTCATCGTCACAGCAAAGCAGCAAAAACGCCTCATCAACGCAGGGACAACCGTCCTCTTCGGGATCATTATCTGTTACCGGCTCAGTTTCAAATGAAAGCGACTCGATATCCGACGAAAGTTGGGCTCTGATACTGGTAAACGCCGACTCCCCTTTGCCGGATGGCTACAGCGTTTCGCTTGTAGAACTGCGTAATTTCCAATATGTGGACGAGCGTATCTATCCCGATCTACAGCAAATGTTCGACGATATGCGCGCCGACGGCATGCTCCCACTGATAATTTCTTCTTACCGCAGTCCCGAAGAGCAACAGCAGATAATCGACGATAAAATAGAGGGTTACGTTGAACAGGGTTATTCCGCAAAAGAGGCGGAGCAGCTTGCCTATTTTGAAGCCGCAAAGGTCGGCTGCTCGGAACATGAGAGCGGGCTTGCGATAGACATCAACGCCGAGGACGGCGACCTGTGGGAAATTTACAACTGGCTGGCTCAGAACGCCTGGCAGTATGGGTTCATCCTGCGCTATCCCGACGGCAAAGAGCAGATAACCGGCATAACCTATGAGCCGTGGCATTACCGCTACGTCGGAAAGACCGCCGCAAAAGAGATATACGATAATAACCTCACATTGGAAGAATATCTCGGACAGTAAGAAAAATTTTTATTTCGCTCTTGCTTTTTTGCTGAGTATAGTGTATAATAATTATTGTTACGTCTACGTAGCTCAGCAGGATAGAGCGACCGCCTCCTAAGCGGTAGGTCGGAGGTTCGAATCCCCTCGTGGACGCCAAATCACCGTAAGCATACAGCTTGCGGTGGTTTTTTATATCCGGTAAATGTGAATTTTTTGTGAATTTTTGCAAAACCCCTTGACAACTCCACGATCCCGATGTATAATGTTTATATCAGTTGCACGCAATTAAATATTGCAAAATTAAATGGAGGCGATAACATGAGTATCTATGATTTCAAGATCAAAGCGCAGGACGGAAGCGAGGTGGCACTTTCCGATTACAAGGGTAAGGTTCTCCTTATCGTGAACACGGCGACCGGCTGCGGATTTACGCCGCAGTATGACGAGCTTCAAGACCTGTACGAGCTTCATCAAAAAGACGGGCTGGAAATACTGGATTTCCCTTGCAATCAATTCGGGGAGCAAGCGCCGGGCAGTGATGAGGAGATACACAGCTTCTGCACCGGTCGGTATGGAATAACCTTTCCGCAGTTTGCCAAAATAGACGTAAACGGCGAAAACGCTATCCCGCTCTACAAGTACCTTACCGAAAACACAACGTTTGCGGGCTTTTCCGGTCCGATGGGCATTATCCTAAAGCCGATCGTCAAGAAGATGGACAAGGACTACAAAAACAACGGCAATATCAAGTGGAATTTCACGAAATTCCTTATAGACAGGAACGGTGAGATCGCCGCACGTTTTGAACCGACCGAATCGCTTGACAAGGTAAAGGCAAAGGTGGAGGAGGTGCTGTAATGTTCCACTATGACTATAAGACCGAGAATACCTGCTCCCAGCTTATCAGTCTGGATCTGGACGGGGACGTGGTACACAACGTTAGTTTCATGGGCGGCTGCAACGGAAACCTGAAAGCCATTCCCCTGCTTATAGAGGGCTGGACAGTGGAACAGATAGCGGGAAAATTATCCGGCGTTCTTTGCGGGCGCAGACCGACTTCCTGCGCCGACCAGCTGGCAAAAGCGGTACAGGCAGCATACGAAGCCGAACAACAAGCATCTTAAATTTAGGAGGTAGAAAAAATGAGTAAATCGTTAGTAGCTTATTTCAGTGCAAGCGGCGTGACCGCCGACGCGGCAAAGAAGATAGCGGAAATTACGGGCGCTAAGCTTTATGAGATTCGCCCGGAAGTACCATACACGCAGGCGGACTTAAACTGGCAGGATCAAAATTCCCGCAGCTCCGTTGAGATGAAAGACAAGTCCTCCCGCCCGAAAACAGCGGACAAAAACGCGCCGGTTGCACAAAGTGACGTTATCTTTCTAGGCTTTCCTATCTGGTGGTATACCGCGCCGACGATAATCAACACCTTCCTTGAAAGCTATGATTTCACGGGAAAAAGGATAATCCTTTTTGCAACGTCCGGCAGCAGCGGGTTTGAACATTCGCTGTCCGATCTTAAAAACAGTCTGAACGATAAAGTAACGGTGGAAGAGGGTATCGTTATACACGGCAAACAAAACAGCGACGCATGGAAAAAGTGGATCGCGTCGCTCGGACTGTGAGGGAAAGTAAAATGAATATCGCAGTACGTTATTATTCAAGAGGCGGCAACACTAAAAAAATAGCCGAGGCTATTGCGAAAGTCGTCGGCGTTGAAGCTGGAACGGTGTCGGAACCGCTTGGCTCAGATGTGGATATTTTATTCCTCGGCAGCGCGCCTTACGGTTTCGATGTGGACGACGAGGTCAAAAAGTTCATAAACGGTATCAATGTTTCCGTGGGCAAGGTCGTGAATTTCAGCACCTCCGCCGTTATAAAGTCTACCAAAAAATACGCGGAAAAGCTGCTTACGGAAAAGAATATCCCCGTGGCAAAGGAAGAATTTTACTGCCGCGGCGCTTTCGGAGTGCTGCACAAAGGCAGACCGAACGAGAGCGACCTTGCCGCCGCCGCTGATTTTGCAAAGAAAATATCTAAAGGAGAAGCATAAAATGGCGGCTCAATTTGACCCGTTAAAGCTGGAAAATCAGATATGCTTTCCCCTCTATGCCTGTGCGAAAGAGATAGTGAAAGCGTATAAGCCGTACCTTGACGAGCTCGATCTTACCTATACTCAATACATTACCATGATGGTAATGTGGGAGCATAAAGAACTGAGGGTAAAAGAAGTCGGCAAATACCTGTATCTCGATTCCGGCACGCTGACGCCGCTGCTCAAAAGGTTAGAGGAAAAGGGATATATAGCAAGACGCCGCTCGGCCAAGGACGAGCGCGACCTTATCGTTTCCATAACCGACGCAGGAACTGCCTTGCGCGAAAAGGCGCTCTCCGTGCCGCAGCGCCTCGCCTCCTGTGTGGACATAAAGCCGGAAAAAGCGCAGATACTCTATGAGATACTGTACGAACTTTTAGGAAAGCTCAACGATAAATGAACAGCCTCCCGTCTGTGCATACGCCGGACGGGAGGTTTTATTCGTATTATTGCTTTTAGTTTCGGGCTTTTTATCATTCTCCAAAGCGGACGTTGAGAATTATCTCCTCCTCTTCCGCTGTATCGGTAAATCCGTAAAATTCAAAAACCATAACATAATCGCCTGCTACAAGCACATATGTATCGTTTACCTTAAAATCTTCTTCCGGCAAGTCGGAATGATAATACATACCGCCGTAATCTCCGACCTTTATCTCATGCGGGCGGACAGCAGCGTGATCATTAGCGAAATATAACATTCCGGGGTGATCCTTGTTTCTTTGGAAAAAGCCGAAATACTTATTTTCGGTATCTATACTTTTATAGCGGGCGTCGAAAATATCGTCGTAATATTTATCCTGACGAACGTACAGATCGCTTTCATAGTGCGCTTTATCGGCGTCGGGTATCTTAACGATGTCGTAACGGGTCTTACCGGGAATGTAAAGAGCGTCGTCATAGATAACGTTATCCGGCTCGGAATAATATTCGGGAAAGGAATATGCGGCGTTTTCGTATGTTACCGCCACTTTATCGCCGGTATCGTCCACCAGCAGACCGTAAGCGTTAAACCTGCGGGAGGCAAATCCGGTCATCGCCACAATCGATACAGAGGATAATATTATAATTATCAAAACCAATTGCAGCCGTTTATGTAAACGCATTTTATGACCGCCGGAAAAAGAATCGGCCGACGCGCAGGAACATTCCGAGCCGTACAGCTTTTTCCAGCGTCTCAGCAGCTTTCTTTTCCTGAGCCGGTAGCTTAGCGAGAACCGGTGTTCTTCCCAAATATCGCTGTCGATAATGCGGTCAAGAAACATCCCGCGGTTTCTTATCATGTTTTCGGTATCGTTATCAGTCATTTTTATCATCATCATAGTATTTCTTAAGCATCTTTTTTGCCTTTGCTATACGGTTAAATACCGTCCTTTCGGATATTCCGAGATAGCCGGCTATTTCCCTTGCGCTGAAATTGCCGGCGTATTTAAGCGCGACTACATACATAATACTGTCGGGCAGCAAGTTCATAAACTCCCGGACCTCTACATCGGTAAGATCGTCCAGCACCGAAAACTCGTTATTCTTCGCAGTGTTTTCTATGTAATCCGTTTCGTGCTTTTTGCGGCGTATCTTATCTATGCACTTATGCTCTATCACCTCTGACATCAGCGCGTATATTTGAGGGTAGGAATTGATATTTACTTTATCATAATGCTCTATCAGCCACGCGAAGGCGTCTTGTACAACGTCCTCGGCGTCGCGTTCGTTTCTCAGCAGGATAACGGCCTTTCTGAACAGTATCTGCTCATATCTGCGGTATATTTCCTCAATGACTTCTCTCTGTTCAAGAGATTCGACCATACCCAGAACTTCACAAAGCATGCGAACATTCCTTTACAATATAATAAATTTTCTATCTTATTTTATCATAAAAAATCACTTATGTCAACATTGACCGAACACGATATGCCCACAGTTTGCATGAATTAAAAAAGCGATCGACGCGGATATCGATCGCTTTTTTTGTTAAAATATCATACGATAAGGATCAAACCTCGCAGCAGGTGTCGCAGTGTTCCTCCAGCTTGCCGACGATGGGGGTGGGGTCTATTCCCTGCCTGGTGTAATAATCGGCTACCGCGCTTTTTACCGCCTGTTCTGCCAGCACCGAACAGTGCAGCTTTGCCGGAGGAAGTCCGTCCAGCGCCTCGACTACCGCCTTGTTAGTCAGCTTCAGCGCCTCGTCGATGGGCTTGCCCTTTATCATTTCGGTGGCGATGGAGCTGGTAGCTATCGCCGCGCCGCACCCGAAAGTTTTGAACTTGACGTCCTGTATAACGCCGCCCTCGATTTTCAGATACATCTTCATTATATCTCCGCACTTTGCGTTGCCCACCTCGCCGACGCCGTTAGCGTCCTCTATCTCGCCGATATTCCTCGGATTGGCGAAATGGTCCATTACCTTTTCAGAGTAGATCATATTGCAGCTTCCTTTCTTATTTTATTACAAATGTTTCACCTTTAATAATATGCTCCCACAGCGGCGACATACCGCGCAGCCGCTCTATTATGACCGGCAGCACCTCAAGCAGGCGGTCTATCTCCTGCTCGGTGGTATATTCCGACATGGATATTCTAAGAGAGCCGTGCGCCACTTCATGCGGCAGTCCTATCGCAAGCAGCACATGCGACGGGTCGAGCGAACCGGAGGTGCAGGCTGAACCGCTGGATGCGGCTATTCCCTGAAGATCCAGCTGTAACAGCAGGCTTTCGCCCTCCACTCCCTCAAAGGAGAAGTTCAGATTTCCGGCAAGACGCTTTTCACGGTCGCCGTTAAGATGGACGCGGTCGATCTTCATGACCTCGGAAATTATCCTGTCCTGAAATTTTTTAAGCTTTGCGTTTTTAGCGTCGATACCCGCGACCGCCTCGGTGATAGCCACGCCGAGCCCCACTATAGCGGGGATATTTTCGGTGCCGGCACGTCTGCCGCGCTCCTGCGCTCCGCCGTTTAAGTACGGCGCAAGGCGGTACTTCTTATTGACGTAAAGCACGCCCACGCCCTTTTGCGCGTGTATTTTATGTCCGCTCAGCGACAGCATGTCTATATTCTGTTCTTTTACGTTGATATGAACATTGCCGATGGCCTGCACCGCATCGGTGTGGAAGATAACTCCCCTGCTCTTGCAGACCTCGCCTATCTCCGGTATCGGCTGGATAGTTCCTATCTCGTTGTTCGCGTACATGATAGTTACCAGCGCGGTATCCTCTCTTATCGCGGCGGCAACGTCCTTAGCCTTTACTATGCCGTTTTCGTAAACCGGCAGGTAAGTTACCTCAAAGCCCTCTTTTTCCAGCGCCTGAAGCGTGTGCAGTATCGCATGATGTTCAAACGCGCTGGAGATTATGTGCTTTTTGCCCTTAGCCGCCATCATTTTAGCGGTGCTTATCAAAGCCCAGTTGTCGCTCTCGCTGCCGCAGCTGGTAAAATACACCTCGTTATCGTCGCAGCCCAGCGCCTTTGCGACCTGACTGCGCGCGGTATTCAGCGCCACCGCCGCCTGTCTGCCGAGCGTGTATATCGAGGAGGGGTTGCCGTAACCCTCTTTCAGCCACGGAAGCATGGCGTTAAGTACGCTGTCGCTTATCTTTGTAGTAGCGGCGTTGTCCAGATATATCTTTGTTTCCGGCAAATTCCGTCATTCCTTTCTTCCTGCCCGTATTAAATCGCGGGTGTAAAACTGAACTGATTTAGTCCGCTTTTTATTATATACCTTTTCGCTAGGAATATCAATAGGTTTTTTATAAAAAACTCGGGATTTTTTTAATAATAATGAGAAAGAGGGAAAACTTTGAAAAAATTTTAATAATTCGTAAAGAAATTTATATAAATCTATTGACAAGTTAATAAAAACGTGCTACAATATAGCTGTAGCATAAAAAGTAAGCCACATAAGCCACATTAGAAGAGGATAAAGTCCGAAAAAATAAAATTTCCAGACTTTGCGTTTTGCGCTTTGCCGAGTACGGTCAGCAATTTTGCTTTGCAAAACCGCACAAAACTTGAAAGGAGAGGTGCTTGCTTTGCAAGCACGGTATTAAAAATGAGCAAAAGCGTATACAGTCTTGTACTCAGCGACGATATAGTCCGCGCGGTGGACGCGCTTGCATATAAGATGAACACCAGCCGTTCCGGGCTTATAGACAGGATATTAGCGGAAAGGCTGTCGGTGCAGACGCCGGAGACCGTCATGCGCAGCATAACCGACGCGATAGGCAGATTTTTTGACGAGGATATATTCCGCTTACAACCGGCGAGCGACGGCGCGCTGTTGATAAAAAGCCCGCTAAGCTATAAATACAAACCGACGATAAGGTACGCGGTGGATATCCTGCCGCAGGAGGACACGCTCGGCAGGCTCAGGGTGAGCTTTCGCACGCAAAACGCGGTGCTGTCCATGCTGACAGAGCGGTTCTGGCGTATTTTTGCCGCTGCCGAGGCAAAATATCTTCCGGAGAATATCAACGTAAAATATACGCTGGAGGACGGGCGCTTTACAAGAACTTTGCACTCCCCCGTTACACACGACGGACGAAAGATAAACGCGGAGGACGCGGCAAGGGCGATAGCCGATTATGTGGGGTTTATCGACCGTCAGATAAAGACTTTTTTTGACAACGCGGAAGACGAGGTACACGCCGCCGCGCTTATCGACGCGGATTATCGAAACAGGATAAGAACTGCCGATATTTTAGTTTAAGAACTGTATATAAAGAAAGGATGATGTTGTATGTTAAGCACAAACAAACTTACTCAAAAATCCATCGAGGCGGTGGAAAGAGCGCAGAATATGGCGGTGGAATATCAGAACATGAACATCGACCAACAGCACCTGCTTTATTCCCTGCTGGACGATGAAGAGGGACTTATACCGCAATTAATGAAGAAAATGGAGGTCGATGCAAACGCACTTAAAAGCGCCGCGGGGCAAAGCGTTTCGGCATTGTCGAAAGTCACCGGTTCGGGACGCGAGCCGGATAAAGTCTACATCTCGCAGGAGCTGGACAAAGCGCTTACCGCAGCGGAACAGCAGGCGGGCAAGATGGGCGACGAGTACATCTCGGTGGAGCATCTGTTTTTAGGATTGCTGCAAAAGCCTAATTCCGCGCTTAGCTCGATTTTTAGGGAGCTCGGCATAACCGAGAGCGATTTTCTCAAAGCTTTAGAGCAGGTGCGCGGCGACGTGAGGGTGACAGGCCAAAATCCGGAGGAGACCTACGACGTGCTGAAAAAGTACGGGCAGGAGCTTACCGACCTTGCGCGGCAGAACAAGCTGGATCCGGTGATAGGCAGGGACTCGGAGATAAGGAACGTTATCCGCATACTTTCCCGCAAAACTAAAAACAATCCGGTGCTTATAGGTGAGCCGGGCGTCGGCAAGACCGCGATAGCGGAGGGGCTTGCGCAGAGAATAGTCCACGGCGACGTGCCGGAAAATCTTAAAGAGCGCAGGATATTCTCGCTGGATATGGGCGCGCTGGTCGCGGGCGCAAAGTACCGCGGCGAGTTTGAGGAACGACTGAAAGCGGTATTGCAGGCGATAAAAAAATCCAACGGCGAGATAATACTTTTCATTGACGAGCTGCACACGATAGTCGGCGCGGGCAAGACCGACGGAGCAATGGACGCGGGCAATCTGTTAAAGCCGCTGCTTGCGCGGGGAGAACTGCACTGCATAGGCGCGACCACCTTGAACGAATACCGGCTGTATATCGAAAAAGACGCGGCTTTGGAGCGTCGTTTCCAACCGGTCACGGTAGACGAGCCGAGCGTCGAGGATACCGTTTCGGTATTGAGAGGGCTTAAGGAGCGGTACGAGGTCTTCCACGGCGTGAAGATACAGGACAACGCGCTTATCGCGGCGGCGGTGCTTTCCGACAGGTATATTTCCGACCGTTTTCTGCCGGATAAAGCCATCGACCTTGTGGACGAGGCATGCGCGCTTATAAAGACCGAGATGGAATCCATGCCGTCGGAGCTGGACGACATACGCCGCAGGATAATGCAGCACGAGATAGAAGAGGCGGCGCTTAAAAAGGAAACGGACAAAATTTCCGCCGAACATCTGGAGCAGGTCCAAAAAGAGCTTTCCGAAATGCGGGCGGAATTTGACGAGATGAAAGCCAAATGGGAAAACGAAAAATCCGCCATTTCCAAGGTGCAAAAGCTGCGCGAGGAGATAGAGCAGACCAACATTTTAATATCGCAGGCGGAAAGAGGATACGACCTTAACAAGGCGGCGGAGCTTAAATACGGCAAGCTGCCTCAATTGCAAAAGCAACTGGAGCAGGAGGAAAGCATTGCGGAAAGCTCCAAAGCTCATACTCTGCTGCGTGACAAGGTCACCGACGAGGAGATAGCAAGGATAATCTGCCGCTGGACGGGAATACCGGTAGCCAAGCTGATGGAGGGCGAACGGGAAAAGCTGCTCGGCATGGAGGATATCCTGCACAAGCGCGTTATCGGTCAGGACGAGGCGGTGGAAAAGGTGAGCGAGGCGATACTTCGCTCACGCGCGGGAATAGCCAACCCCGACCGTCCGATAGGTTCGTTTTTGTTCTTAGGTCCTACCGGCGTAGGCAAGACCGAGCTTGCGAAAGCACTTGCCGAGGCGCTGTTTGACGACGAAAAGAACATGGTCAGAATAGATATGTCCGAGTATATGGAGAAATTCAGCGTCAGCCGCCTTATCGGAGCGCCTCCCGGATACGTCGGATACGACCAGGGCGGACAGCTTACCGAGGCGGTAAGGAGAAAACCGTATTCCGTTATTCTTCTTGACGAGGTGGAAAAGGCACACCCCGACGTGTTCAACATCCTGCTCCAGGTGCTGGACGACGGCAGGATAACCGATTCGCAGGGTCGCACCGTGGACTTTAAGAACACGATAATAATAATGACTTCAAACCTCGGTTCTCCCTATATTCTGGAGGGAATAAACGAAAACGGCGAAATATCCGATACCGCGCGCGAGCAGGTGGACAGTCTGCTGAAAAGCCAGTTCCGTCCGGAATTTCTCAACCGTCTGGACGAGATAGTATTCTACAAGCCGCTTACCAAAGAGAATATTCTCGGTATCGTCGATCTTATGCTTGCCGAGCTGAAAAGCAGGCTTGCGGATAAGCAGATAGAGCTTGATGTGACCGACGCTGCGAAAAATTATATCATCGACGGCGGCTTTGACCCGAATTACGGCGCGCGTCCGCTCAAAAGATTTTTGCAAAGCAAGGTGGAAACGCTGATCGCACGCAAGCTTATCGCGGACGATATTCCTCCCCAAACCACTCTTACCGTGGATTTTGATGGAAACATGCTTACGGTTAAAGATTAAAGATTAATAAAAACATACGCGTTCTGAAACGGACGCGTATGTTTTTATGTTGACACCGTCTTGATAATATGTTAAACTAAAGAAAAAAGTAGGGCGATGAAGTCTGAAAAACAAATTTTTCAGACTGTGAGTTTTGTGATTTGCTGAGTACGGTCAGCAATTTTGCTTCGCAAAACCTCACAAAACTCGAAAGGAGGAATGCTTGCTTTGCAAGCATTATTATAAAAATGAAGATAGTTGTAATAGACGCGCAGGGCGGCGGGATAGGCAAACAGCTTATCACGGCGATAAAGCAGAATATCCCCGACGCCGAGGTAACGGCGATAGGTACAAACAGCACGGCGACTTTAGCTATGCTCAAAGCCGGAGCTGACGGAGCCGCTACCGGAGAAAACGCGGTAATCGTCGGCTGCCGCACCGCCGATATAATAACGGGACCGATAGGGATAACGATAGCGGATTCCATGCTGGGCGAGGTCACGCCGAAAATGGCGCTTGCCGTGGCGCAAAGTCCGGCTGTAAGGATACTTATACCGTTCAGTCACTGTAACAACGTTATAGTGGGAATATCCGACAGCAGCGTCGGACGGCTGATACAAAACGCGGTGGACGAAATAATCAAAGCGGCTCAAAAAAGCTCTTGACAAATTTTACATACTGTGCTAAAATAAATATGAAATACACGGCAGGAAGTCGTGAAAAAACGCAGAACGCGTAAAAATAAACTTTACAGGTATGCTATGAAGGCGTGCGATTCTCAGAGGAGAAGCGTATGCCTTTTTATGTTAAAAGGAGGAATTACAATGGCATGCTTTATCGTACCCGCCGCAGAGGCAATAGTTACCACCATCGTTGCAAGAGCCGCAAAGAAGAAAGAAGCGGTGCTTGATACTCAGACTCTTACAGAAGAAAAACCGCGCTTTTCGGATAAGCTGCACTGGCTTTCAAATATGCTGTGGGGAGGCTCCGCGCTGCTGATGTTCGAGCATATCTGGCACGGCGAGGTAGTGCCGTGGGCTCCGTTCCTTACCGCGGCTAACGATCCTGCCGCCGCTATGGAAATGCTGGGAGAGATGGCGACGGTCGGCGTAGGTATGGCGGCGCTGGTCACGGCTGTCTGGGGCGGAATGGCGGCGCTTTCCCATTACTTTGAAAAAAGAAGCGAAAAGGCAGAGGAATAAGCTTTATGACGCTGCTTATAACTGTTTTTGCCGCTGTCATAAGCACGGCTGTATGGTACAAAAACGCCGGAGAAAGTCAGATGATGACCGGCGTGCTGTGCTTTATCTACTGGGGCGCGTCGCTGATGTGGCTGGTGGACGCGGTGGCGGAGTATATAAAGGCGGGCGCTGATTATTTTTCTCCAAAACCTGCCGAGATGCTTAACGACGCTTTTCTCGGATTATCGGCGGTGGCACTGGGGCTTGTGATATGGATAGTTATCCTGCTTATAAAAGACCCCAAAGGTGCGGTGAAAGCCGCGCTTTTCAAAAAGAAAAAGTAAGCCTGCGGTCTTGTATTTCACGGTACAAGGCCGCGTTTTACGGAGGAATTTTATGAACAGCGAAGCAAAGCAGATACTTAATGCGGTAAAGGACGGCTCTATGTCGGTGGAGGACGCGCTGCTGAAGTTAAAAACTCAGCCGTACGAGGATATAGGCTGCGCAAAGGTGGATCTGCACCGCGGCATACGTCAGGGCGCGGCGGAAGTGATATACGGCGTGGGAAAGACCGCCGCACAGATATCCGAGATAATACGCACCATGCAAAAAAACGGGCAGGAGCGTATACTTGTTACCCGTCTTGACCCGGTTCAGGCAGATGAGATACAGTCCTCTCTCCCGCTTAAGTACCACGCCGACGCAAGGATAGGAACTATAGGAGAAATTCCCGCTCCCGACGGGATAGGAAAGGTGGTAGTCGCTACCGGCGGGACAAGTGATATTCCTGTAGCGGAGGAGGCGGCTGTTACCGCGGCTATGCTCGGCAGCGAGGTGATACGGCTGTATGACGTCGGAGTCGCGGGGCTGCACCGGCTGCTTTCCCATAAAGAGGAGATAATGTCGGCGACGGTGATAATCGCGATAGCGGGCATGGAGGGCGCGCTTGCCAGCGTTATAGGCGGGCTGGCGGACTGTCCGGTGATAGCCGTGCCTACCAGCGTAGGCTACGGCGCGTCGTTTGGCGGGCTGTCTGCGCTGCTGTCCATGCTTAATTCCTGCGCGGCGGGAGTTTCGGTAGTCAATATCGACAACGGCTTCGGCGCGGGATATCTTGCGAATATGATAAATCACACCGACGTAAAGGAGAAATGACAGATGAAAACGCTTTACCTTGACTGCTCTATGGGAGCGGCGGGAGATATGCTTACAGCGGCGCTTATCGAGCTGCTGCCCGACCCGGACGGGTTTATAAGCGAGCTTAACGCGCTTGGTATTCCGGGGGTGAAATATCAAAAAAGCAAATCGGTAAAATGCGGTATAACCGGAACTCATATCACCGTCACCGTAAACGGCGAGGAAGAGGGTGAGCCTCATCATGAGCATGAACATGAACACGAGCACGAGCATGAACATCATCATGAGCATGAACACCATCACGAGCACGAGCATAGACATCACCATACCGGAATGGACGAGATAGAAAAAACCTTATCCGCACTTCCCTTGTCGGATAAAGTCAGGAAAGACGCGGCGGCGGTATACCGTCTGATAGCCGAGGCGGAAAGCAAAGTGCATAACGTTCCGGTGGAGCAGATACATTTTCACGAGGTAGGCGACAAGGACGCGGTAGCGGATATCGTCGCGGTGTGTATGCTGATGGAGAGGATAGCTCCCGACTATGTAGCGGTATCCCCTGTTTGCACCGGCAGCGGTCAGATAAAATGCGCACACGGGATATTGCCCGTTCCCGCGCCGGCGACCGCATATTTGCTCAAAGGCATACCGATATATTCCGGCGAGATAAAGGGGGAATTATGCACCCCTACCGGAGCGGCGCTGATACGTCATTTTGCGGACAGCTTCGGCGATATGCCGAAAATGTCGGTATCCGATATAGGCTACGGCATGGGTAAAAGGGACTTCCCCGCCGCTAATTGTCTGCGCGTTATGCTGGGGGAAACAAACGGCGGCAATGACGACGTACTGGAGCTTTCCTGCAACCTTGACGATATGACCGCCGAGGAGATAAGCTATGCGATGGAAAAGCTGTCCCGAGCGGGTGCAAAGGACGTTTTCACAATACCGACTGGCATGAAAAAATCCCGCCCCGGAACGCTCCTTACTGTGCTGTGTACCGAAAGCGACCGCGATAAAATGCTTTCTCTGATATTTAAGCACACCTCAACGATAGGGGTAAGAGAAAAGCTCTGCCGCAGATACCTGCTTGACAGGAGCAGCGGAGAGGTAAAAACAGAGCTTGGGACGGTAAGGTATAAAAAATCGTCGGGTTACGGCGTGTCCCGTATCAAATTTGAATACGACGACCTTGCGAAAACAGCGGACAAAAACAATACGACAATATCCGCCGTTCGGGAAAAAGCCGAACGCTGCATAAAAGAAAAGGACTGACATGGACGATCTTATTTTGAAAAAAGAACGGCTTAAAAAATACTTAAAAGAGCTCGGCAGCGTCGCGGTGGCGTTTTCGGCGGGGGTGGATTCCACCTTTCTTTTGAAAACCGCTCATGACGTTCTTAAAGAAAACGCGATAGCTATAACGGCAAATTCCGATATGTTCCCGCGCGGTGAATTTGAGCAGGCGGTGGATTTCTGCAAAGCCGAAGGGATAAAGCAGATAATCATAGAGCATGACGAGTTTTCGGTGGAGGGCTTTGCGCAAAACCCAAAAAACCGCTGCTATCTGTGCAAGCGAAAACTGTTTTCCGAGATAATAGAGATAGCAAAAGAAAACGGTGTAAAATATGTTTTGGAGGGCTCTAACGCCGACGATACCAACGATTACCGTCCGGGCATGGCGGCTATTAAGGAGCTTGGGGTAAAAAGCCCGCTGCTGGAAGTCGGCTTAAGCAAGGCCGAAATACGGCAGTGTTCAAAGGAATCAGGGCTTTCCACCTGGGACAAGCCGTCCTTTGCCTGCCTCGCCTCGCGCTTTGTCTACGGTGAAACGATAACCAAAGAAAAGCTCAAAATGGTAGCGGAGGCGGAGAATTTCATCAAAGGACTCGGGCTGCGGCAGCTGAGAGTTCGCATACACGGAAATTCGGCGCGGATAGAAGTACCGCCCGAAGATTTTCCCGTAATAACAAAACATGCCGCCGAAATAAACGACAAATTGCGCAAGCTGGGATTTTCCTATGTATCGCTGGACCTCGGAGGATATTTTACCGGTAGTATGAACAGAACACTATAACAAAAATCTCGACGGGTAAGCCCGTCGAGATTTTTGTTAGTTTTGTGAAGCGAATTTTGTTTTAAGCGTGTTTATCTTGTTCTGTTCCGCCTGGTCTGTCTTGTACCAGCCTTTTTGTGTCATCTTGCCGTAGACGTCATCCTGCATGCAAAGGGAATTATTCAGCGCGGTGCTGAACGTCTGATGCACATTGCCGGTAGACGACTCTATCGCTCCGTGCATATACAGATCGCATACGCCCTTTTCCAGCAGCAGGATATCCTCCATAAGTTCCTTGTCACCCATTTTCGATACCTCCTTAATTAAAGCAAGCCGTAAAAGCTCTGAAAAATCTGCTGATGCTTTTGCTGCATCTGCTGTACGCATATCTTCAGCTCCGCGTCCTGGAGCTGTGACACCGTCTGCTGACACTTAGTCTGAAAATACTGTTCATGTCCCAGCGCGTCTTCGATATAAAGCAATTCTTTACTTGTCATGCTGACCTCCTGTTTGTTTATTTACAGATAGTGTAACTCAAAAAAATAATAATATACATAAATAAAACCGTCCCGACAAAGCAGGACGGTATATAATATCAATAAAATATTCTTTACTCCTCGGTATTCTTACCGCAGCTTGGACAGAATTTCATGGCGGAAAGCTCCGGAGGAAATTCAAAGCCGCAGGACGGACATTTTTTCGGCTCCGGCTTTTTGCTGCCGCATTTCGGGCAGAACATCATAGTGTTTACCATACCGCAGGAACAGGTCCAGGTGTTCCCTCCCGCGGCGGGCTGCTGCTTGCCGTCGTCCTGCATAAGCTGTGCGACGTCGATATTCGCGGAATTTCTCGCCATGTTCATTCCGATAAAGCCGTTTGCCGCGCCTGCGGGATTTTCCGCCGCGGATTCCATCGCGTTTGCGGACGCAGCGCCGACTCTCGCGCCGAGCATGGCTTTATTGTCGGAATATACCCTTGATTCCTGCATTTGCCGTACTTTTTCCATGCTGTCATCGTCGGGTATAATACTGGTGAATACCACGGTCATAAGCTCTATGCCGCGTTCATACTTCCATTTATGGGAGAGATTTTCTTTCAGTATATCGAGTATATCGGCGGAATGCTGCGGCAATTGGTCGTAATGCAGTCCGCTGTTGGCGAGCTTTCCGAGGACCGGCAGCATTTCGTTTTGCAATTCCGCTTTCATCTGTCCGATTATGGTGGACTTATCGTACTGCTCCGCTACGTTTCCGCAGACGTTTTCATAAAACAGTATCGGGTCGGTGATATGAAAGCTGAACGCGCCGAAGCCCTGTATAAGTATCGTAAGGTCAAATTCACTGTCGCGGTAGGGTACTTCCCCGAAGCCGAAACGGTTGTCCAGTATCTCCTTAGTGTTGACAAAGTACACCCGCTGGTCGTTTGACGGTATGCCGCCGAATTTCAGCCTTGTTTTTATCCTGTCGATACCGACCCTCATATCCTCGCCGAAGCTGCCGCAGAACATGGTGGGCTCGACGCCTTTGACATACTCATAGCCGCCCTGCTCGGCGGTAAAGTCGATTATCTGACCGTTTTCCACCACTATAAGCGTCTGCCCCGCGTTTACCGCGATACGACTGCCGTTGGTGATAACGTTCTCGTCGGCGTTGTTGCCCGCGCCGCCGGACTGCCGCTTTTTGCCCTTTTTGACCAGAACGTCGTTATCCAGCGAATCGCAGTATATATAATCCTCCCACATATCTCCGATATATGAGAATACACTGTTGGTGAGCGCTTTTACCAGACCCATAACATCACCTCTATCTGTTAAACTGTTTATCCGATATTGTGAGCGCTTGTACGTCCAGCCGCGCCGAAAATCCCACAAAGGTGGCAAAGTACAGCTTGTCACCGTCCCTGCGCGCAAGAACGCAGCACTCGTTATCTCTTCCCACGCCGTCTTTAAGCTGCCATAACACATTTTCGTTATCATCGACAACAAATAAGTTGTCCGACGGCAGCCGCGCGGCGTTATGCTCGTTTTCATCGAAGAACCATATCACCCGTCGTTTGCCGAACGGGAATATTTTGTGTTTGTATTTTTCGGTATCGTACATTATTTCCACTTAAAGCGTCCGCAGGAATTGCCCGCCGAGGTAGTCTGCCCCGTGCTGGCGCATCTTCCCGCGCCGGCGGAATAATATGTACAATCATAGCAGGTGCGCGAGCCTCCGCCGCTGTACTGCGGAGTGCGCATGTTCACCATGCTCATCTGCTGCTGGAAACGCCGCTCGTTCAGCTCGTACTGCTTTCTTGACGCTTCCTCCTCGCGCTGGCGCTGCTTTTCGTTTGCGGCGCGCATCTGCTCGGTATACTGATTGATCGTCTGGTTGAAGTTAGTCATGGAGACAGCCTCCATCGTGCCGTTCATCACTCCGCACATATAATCCGAAAGCTCGACGTTGTATTTCTGCGCCCCCTGCAAAAGCTGCGCGGGCGACATCGCCATAGTCTGCGCGGTAAGAGAGCCCGCCATGCCGTACGACATTTTTATAAGCAGGCTGCCCTCGTTTTTAAGGCGGTCAAGATGCTTTTTATAAAGCGGGACGTACAGCTTCCAGACCTCGGTCGCTTTGTTTAAGGCAAGCTGCCTCAATTCTCCTACAGAGCTCGGCATACCCGCAGGAAGCGCGCCCTCCGGATAAGGTCGGTCGCAGTACGGACACTGTGTGTGACCGCTTTCGTAAGGCGCTCCGCACAATGAGCATTTCTCGATTCGATTTGCGGTGAGCAGCTCGGGGGAGGCTATAACCTTCTCGATAGCTCTGAGCTCTTTTATTCCCTGTTCTATCGGCTGCTGCTCGGCAAGACATGCCTTGCAGCGGTCGTCATCTATCCAGCAGCTGACAAAACAGGCTATTCCCGGCTTGACTCGGGACTGCATTTCGATAACGGTGGAAAGTCCGTTTGAGCCGCCGCCCATAAGTTGATCTAAAAATCCCATATTGCCTCCTTATCTTACCAGCTTTGCCCCGCATTTGGTGCAAAAATCTCCGGTTTTCCCGCTCATGTCAGCGCCGCACGATTGACAGATAAGCTTTTTGCCGCCGTTCAGCCTTGCCCCGCATCTGGTGCAGAAATCTCCGCTATGCCCGCTCATATCCGTACCGCATACCGGACAGATAAGTCTTGCGCCGCCGTCCAGTCTTGCGCCGCATTTAGTGCAGAAATCACCGTTATTCTCGCTCATATCCGCGCCGCAAACGCCGCAGATACGCTGCTTTCTCCTGCCGACAAGCTTTGTCCCGCACTGCGTACATAGGTCTCCGCCCTGTAAATGGCTCATGTCAGCTCCGCAGACGTGACAGATAAGCTTGTCGGAGGGATTCTTCTTTTCGTTTATTATCGCCTTTACGCTTGCTTCGTCCGGGTACAGCTCGGTGAAATAAAATTCCATCACCGCTATGCCTTTTTGATCCCACTCCTCGGCAAGCATACCGTTCATTATCATGGTAAAGGATTCCGGATCGTGGGCCATCGTGTTGTAAGGTATCCCTCTTTCCCCGCAAAACTTAAACGCGCGCGGTATCGCATTTATTACCGCCTGCTCCGCTCCGTCGGTTATACCGTTTTCGAGTACCCCGATACGGAATTTTCCCGCACCGTCAAGCAAAAGCTCATACCCTTTGGAGGCGTCGGGGTAAGGTATGTCGTTTATCCTGAATTCACTGTTGATATCCATCTCGGATTTCCTTTCGCTAACAGGGCTTAAGAATTCTATGTAACAATTATACCATAAATTGCGTCTGACTAGTCAGACGCGGACGGCGTAAGCCGTCGGGCGCGAAACGCCCAAATTTATGATACAATGTTCTCAGTCGCCTGCGTAAGCAGGCTGCCGCACAAGCGGCGGAGATTTGACTTGTCAAATCGACTGACTGAGGTTATTATACCATAGATACTATTTATTTTCAACCCCTAAAGCGGCGATTCCCGATTTTGGAGAATCATCGTTTAAGCATGAAAAATCCATAGATTTTATTTGATTTTTCCGAATACTATTGAAAAATCAAGGAAAACATTGTATAATTAATAAAGACAAAAAATTAAGGAGGATCAACATGGAAATAAAAGTAACCGATGACATTAAATACATCGGAGTAAACGACCACGATATCGACCTTTTTGAGGGTCAGTATATCGTACCGAACGGCATGGCGTACAATTCCTACGCTATACTTGACGATAAGACGGCTATAATGGACACCGTAGACGCGCGTTTTGCTCACGAGTGGCTGGACAATATAACGGCGGCTCTCGGACAACGCAAGCCGGACTATCTTATCGTACAGCATATGGAGCCCGACCACGCCGGCAACATCGCTAATTTTATGAAGCTCTACCCCGATACTACGATAGTCGCGTCGGCAAAGGCATTTACCATGATGGGACAATTCTTCGGCAAGGATTATTCCGACCGCCGCATAGTGGTAGGAGAGGGCAACACGCTTTGCTTAGGAAAGCACACGCTCACCTTCATTACCGCGCCGATGGTACACTGGCCGGAGGTAATAGTTACCTATGACAGCTGTGACAAGGTACTTTTCTCCGCCGACGGATTCGGAAAATTCGGTGCTTTAGACGTCGACGAGGAATGGGACTGCGAGGCGCGCAGGTACTACATCGGCATAGTCGGAAAATACGGCGCGCAGGTACAGCGGCTGCTTAAAAAAGCGGCGGAGCTGGATATACAGACTATCTGCCCTACTCACGGTCCGGTGCTGAAAGAGGATCTTTCCCATTATATCAACCTTTATGATATATGGTCGTCCTACCGTCCGGAGAGCGAGGGCATCATGATAGCCTATACCTCGGTATACGGTCATACCAAAGAGGCAGTACAGCTTCTCGCTGGAAAGTTAGCCGCAAAGGGCTGTCCTAAGGTGGTAGTTACCGACCTTGCGCGCGAGGATATGGCAGAGGCGGTGGAGGACGCGTTTAGATACAACAAGCTTGTGCTTGCCACCACCACCTACAACGCCGATATTTTCCCGTTCATGAGGACCTTTATCGACCATCTTACCGAGCGCGGTTATCAGAACCGCACGGTCGCGCTTATGGAAAACGGCTCGTGGGCGCCGCTTGCCGCTAAGACTATGCTTAAAATGCTGGAGCCCTGCAAGAACATAACCTACGCAAACACTACCGTCAAACTGCTTTCCGCGCTTAGCGACGAGAGCCGTCAGCAGATAGAAGAGCTTGCGGACGAGCTTTGCAAGGATTATATCGCCCAGCATACCGAAACCGCTAACAAGCAGGATATGTCCGCGCTGTTCAAGATAGGCTACGGATTGTATGTAGTTACCTCAAACGACGGCGCAAAGGATAACGGACTTATCGTAAATACCGTTACGCAGCTTACCGATAATCCTTACCGCGTGGCAGTAAATATCAATAAGGAAAATTATTCTTATCATGTTATCAAACAGACCGGCAAGATGAACGTCTGCTGCCTTTCAACTGAAGCGCCGTTCAAGGTGTTTGAAACCTTCGGATTCCAGAGTGGAAGAACATCTGACAAGTTCAGCGGAATCGAGCTCTTGCGTTCCGACAACGGACTGGTATTCCTGCCGAGATATATAAACGCGTTCTTGTCGCTAAAGGTGGAGCAGTATGTCGACCTTGGCACACACGGTATGTTTATATGCAGCGTGACCGAAGCGAGAGTTATCTCCGACAAGGACACCATGACGTATACCTACTACCAGCAGAACGTTAAACCCAAGCCGCAAACAGAGGGCAAAAAGGGCTTTGTCTGCAAGATCTGCGGATATATCTACGAGGGCGACGAGCTGCCCGACGACTTTATCTGCCCACTGTGCAAGCACGGCGCTGCGGATTTTGAGCCGATCAAATAAAACAAACTAAACCAAAAGCCCGTTCAGGCAAAAGTCTGAACGGGCTTTTTGATATCTTACGCTAAGCGGCTTGCTCTTGACAACTCAGCGCCGTTGTGATAAAATATTATAGCAAGATTACAGAAATAACACCGGGGTGTAGCGCAGTTGGTAGCGCGCCAGTTTTGGGAACTGGATGTCGTCGGTTCGAATCCGGTCACCCCGACCAAAAGGCTGACGTTGTAAATTGTAACGTCAGCTTTTCTTTGTTTACTGAAACGTAGATTTAGACGGTTTTGTGTTCTCTCGGTAACTTTCCCCAAAGCTGCCAATCCGTAAACTCCTGACATGTCATTTTAGCTGTACTTCTTTTCCGTTTATCTTATTCATCGACCCATTGCATATCGCTTTCAATTTCCCAAAATGCTTTTCCACCCCAAATTGGCGCTTCTTCAAATGCTATTATGCAGTCAGAAGCAGAAACTTTTTTGGTTGCAAAAATCGTTTCATCTGTTGTAAGATTATATACTTCAAGGCTGACATATTCTACACTCCCCTTAGGTAATGTTTTAGTCCGACAACCATTAAAGAAAAACTTATCCCCATTATAAATCACATAATGGTCTTCATAGTGAAGCTTTTCTATGAAATCCTTTGCATTTCCGTCAATCATTATACCATTTCCTTCCTACAAGATACTTTTCATACTTTTTAAATGTTTCATAGTCTAAGTAAGCTGCATTAGTCCGCTTTAAATTTCGGTCATAGTAGTGAATATGCAATACAGGTTTATGATTTCCTGTTAAATCAGGCTCAGGGTGATACGCTATCTCAGCAGTTAGGTAGTGATCACTATCATAAACCCTCATCATGTTTAATGTTCCGTCACTATGTAACTTAATATATACATTGCTTGAATGCGCTTCAGCGGGTAAGTCGTGTAAGCCTGTTTCGGGCTTTCCGAACAAAACTTTTGCATCACTAACATATCCAACGGTTTCATAGGTATACGAAACATTATTCCCTGCTGCATAAGTTCCTCTTCCACCCATATCAGCGCACCACCTTTCTTGATTTACGATAGCCCACAACAATGAGATTACCATCCATTTCTTTGAAAGGTTCGCCAAAGCATATAACAGCACTTGGCTCAACAGTTTTAAGCATATTGTTATATCCACGCAGAAATTCAATTTTTGAACGCTTGCAGCCGATCATACCAATTGCCACAACACTGCCATTTTCAACACCGTCGTTACAAAAAGTGTAGCTTCTGCTGTCACTCCATGTCATAGTGGGCACTACTTTCAGTCCCATACTCTGCCAATATGCTCCTACCCAACGACTATGAGCAACACTTTCAAGCTGCCTCCAATAGTTCATATCAGAATAAGTTGAGTAATCGGGAGTAAGCAGAAACGCATATTGTGAGAGCTTCTCGATGCTTCTCTCAGGATTTTTGTAAATACCCATAAAGCGGTAATCATCAATAAAAAAGTGTACTCCGCAAGCAGTATTCTCTGCTCTGTCATTCCGTCTTGTGTCA
Source organism: uncultured Ruminiclostridium sp. (assembly GCA_947624435.1). Lineage (GTDB taxonomy): Bacteria > Bacillota > Clostridia > Oscillospirales > Ruminococcaceae > Ruminiclostridium_E. The sequence goes on along the minus strand of CANQKE010000016.1, from coordinate 2,251 downwards.
GAATATGCAATAAGTCGAACATCGTCAAGAGGAATATCCTGTTTGTTTATTACAGGAATATCCCACTTGCCATAAGTTTTGAACTCATTCCTCGTAAACAGAGGATCATTTCTCATCTCTAAAGAAGTCATAGCTTCTCCTTTCTGCCGATTAAAACGGCGTCAAAAAATTTTTACTAATTTTGAATTGACAAAGTAAAGGAAGCTATGATATAATAAATTAAAGCTGTTATGATTACATCATAACTCCCTAAAGCGCATTGTTTTGTTGTTAGCGGCAACTTGACAATGCGTTTTCTTTGTCAGACACTAAAGCAATCAAAGGCATCACCCCTTTCAATAATGCTTGTCTTATTTTTTCTGTCTATCCTGTTTCACCCTGTAATCTGCCGATTGTTTAGTAACGTGGTATTTCTCCACGATAGCCTTTGATGTCATCCCTTTTGAGGCGTCATAAGGGATCATGACCTGCCGTGCAGTAATTCTATACGCTGCGCTCGGAGATCTTCCAAAGCACAGTGATTTCTTTGACGGGTAAATAGTCCAAACCGCACTTCCTTTTCTACTTTTATAGCGTATCCAATTATCGAAAAAAATCAACATTTATCCCTATGTCCTTATATGACTATTTGCCGATAACAGACATGCCATTCTATTGAATGTCATGCCTTCTCATAAATTATTATTTTCATATCATCCAAATCGGTACGATCAGATTGTCCTTGTCAAATGCACTGAATTGCTCCGCCACGCAGAGGACGGCGCCTGTGCCGAGCCGGAGTGGAGATTTGTCTATGACGCCGAAGACGCGGGTAAGGCGTTTATCCGGCGTGGCGGTCTTTTTAATTTCCAGCGGGCAGAGCTTGCCGTCGCCCTCAAGAATTACGTCGATCTCTTTGGAATCACGGTCACGGTAAAAGTAAAGGTACGGCTCCAGTCCTGCATTCTGATAGCTTTTCATGATCTCCGACACGGCTAAATTCTCAAGCAAAGCGCCGCTCATTGCCCCACTCTCGGTCACCTCCGGGGATGACCAACGGGTCAGGTAGCAGACCAATCCGGTGTCATAGAAATACACCTTCGGCGTCTTAATGGTGCGCTTGAGGACGTTATTGGAATACGGGTGCAGAAGGAATATTATCCCTAACGTTTCAAGAATATTTATCCACGCCTTTGAAATTTGAATGTCTATATCGACATCATCCGCCAGCGCCTTATAATTCAGCAGCTGCGAGCAACGGGCGGCGACTGCGGTCACAAAGCGATTGAATTTCAATGCGTCCACATTGCCCGAAAGCTCCCGAACATCCCGCTCCATATAGGTAGAAAGATAAGAAGAGTAAAAGATATTTCGGTCTGAATACTGTCCGCTGACAAGACCGGGCATAGAGCCCCGCCATATGCGTTCAAATAACTCAGGGGTGGTGACAGGATGTATCTGATTTCGCTCTGCAAGAAAGCGTTCTATATCCGTTGTAAACGGCACACAAGGAGCGCCTATGATTTCCCGCTGTGACATGGGTGACATATGAAGAAGCGCCACACGACCCGCAAGCGATTCCTGCACGCCTTTCATAAGTCGGAAAATTTGAGAACCGGTCAGCCAAAAATCACCTGGATTATGGTGCTTATCAACATGGATCTTTATATAAGTAAACAGCTCCGGCGCATATTGCACCTCATCGATAAACAACGGAGGCTTATGGATCTGGAGGAAAAGCGCGGGATCATTCTTTGCCATGTCACGCTGCGTCAAATCGTCCAGCGTCACATATTCACGACCTATATTCTCCTTCTCTGCCAGTTTCTGCAGCATGGTCGTTTTCCCCGCCTGTCGAGGACCAGTCAAAAGGATCGCGGAGTAAGTTTTGCTCAACTCTAAAATGCGGTCTTCCATATGTCGATAGATATAATTCATAATGTAGCACCTATACAAGTAGTTTGCGGCTAATTTTTACTATATTTCTATTATAGCCGAATTTTAACGAATAGTCAATATAAATTCGGCAGATTTTTATAAAATTTCAAAAATAGCCGAAGTTGCTTGCAAAAGGTAGTGTCTCATTTCTTTGACGAAAAAAGCCCACACCGCGCATGTCGTATTTCTTTGTCTAACGCACCGCAAATACAGACATACAGCTCCTCACTTCCGCATCGGAGGTGAGGAGCTTTTTATTTGTTCTTTTCGATAAACGGGAATTTAATAATCTAACAGTCTGCCATAGTCATTCCATTCGCCAAACATTTTACCT
>CANQKE010000015.1 GCA_947624435.1 uncultured Ruminiclostridium sp. | reverse complement strand
AAATAAATATTTTCCATCTTTTTTCTCCTTTTTCGTGTTGACATTCGCCCGCTTTTATGCTATAATACTTTCAGCTTAACAAATGACCGCACAGCGCGGTATTGCGGCTTTGCGATTATATTCTAGCATAGTTTTTGCTTTTCGCAAAAGAATGAAATTTGCGAAAAAATAACCGCCGAAAAAACACATCAGCGGCAGTTTTGAAGTTGTACGCATTTTCGCACAAAAAAAGCTGTGAGCAATTTTTAGCCCACAGCCGAAAATAATTGATAAGACCGCTCCATGCCCTGATATGTTAAGCATGGATACAGCTTTTGAGTGCAAAATTTTACAAACCGACAAAAAACCGTCAAGCCCCTAATGGAGCCTGACGGTTCTATATTTAGAATCCCGAAAATTTATTTACCTACTACCTTTTTTACCACCGAAACAATGTTCTCGGCGCAAAGTCCGAACTCCTCAAGCAGCTTGGGAGCGGGGCCGGAATGGCCGAACACGTCCTGAACGCCTATCTTAGTAACGCGGGTGGGGCAGTTTTCGCTGAGTACGTCGCAAACCGCGCTGCCGAGGCCGCCGATAACGCTGTGTTCCTCTACAGTAACGACGCAGCCGGTGCGCTTTGCCGATTCGATTATAATATCCTTGTCTATCGGCTTGATGGTGTGGATATTGATAACGTCGGCGTTTATCCCCATATCTCTGAGCTCGCTCGCCGCCGCAAGCGCCTGAGCTACCATAAGTCCGGTAGCGATTATGGTGACGTCGTCGCCCTCTTTAAGGCGTATGCCCTTGCCTAACTCAAACTTATAGGTCGCGGGGTCGTTGAATATCGGCGCGGCAAGTCTGCCGAAACGCATATAGGTCGGACCCTCGTAATCCGCCATTGCAAGCACCGCCGCCTTTGCTTCAATATCGTCGGCGGGATTTATGACAGTCATGCCGGGTATCGCACGCATAAGCGCGATATCCTCGTTGCACTGATGGCTCGCGCCGTCCTCGCCTACCGATATTCCGGCATGAGTAGCGCCTATCTTAACGTTAAGGTGAGGATAGCCTATGCTGTTTCTTACTATCTCAAAAGCTCTGCCTGCCGCAAACATTGCGAATGTGCTGGCGAAAACCAGCTTGCCGGTGGTGGCGATGCCCGCCGCAACACCCATCATATTCGCTTCCGCTATACCGCAGTCGAAAAAGCGGTCGGGATATGCCTTTTTGAAAGTCCCTGTCTTGGTAGCCGCCGCCAGATCCGCGTCCAGCACAACAAGGTCCTTTCTCTTTTCGGCGAGCATTACAAGCGCCTCGCCGTAGCTTTCACGGGTTGCTTTTTTATCCATTTTTAAGCTCCTTTCCTGTTATGAAAGCTCGGCAAGCTGCTTTTCAAGCTCTGCCTTTGCCTGATTATACTGTTCTTCGTTCGGAGCGGTACCGTGCCATGATACCTGATCCTCCATAAAGGAAACGCCCTTACCCTTTACGCTCTTCTGAATGATAGCCGTGGGGCAGTTGAGCTTTCTCTCGGCGTTGTCGAACGCCTTTTCTATCTCGTCGAAATCATGACCGTCTATACATACCACGTTCCAGCCGAACGCCTTGAACTTTTCATCTATCGGATAGGGCGACATTACGTCGCTTATCTTGCCGTCTATCTGCAAGCCGTTATTGTCAACGACTATGCAAAGATTGTCAAGCTGATAATGAGCCGCGAACATTGCCGCTTCCCATACCTGACCTTCCTCTATCTCACCGTCGCCGAGTATCGCGTAAACTCTGTAATAATCGTTGGACAGCTTGCCGGAAAGCGCCATTCCGCAGGCGGCGGAAATGCCCTGTCCGAGCGAGCCGGTACTCATATCAACGCCGGGTATCTTATTGCGCACCGGATGTCCCTGAAGTCTCGAATCAATGTGGCGCAGAGTTTTAAGCTCCTCCACCGGGAAAAATCCTCTGTTTGCCAATACCGAATACAATGCAGGCGCGGTGTGTCCTTTGGAAAGCACCAGTCTGTCGCGCTCCGGCATCTGCGGGTTTTTAGGGTCGACGTTCATTCTTGCGAAATAGAGATAGGTAAGCGTGTCAGCTATCGACAGCGAGCCTCCGGGATGGCCGGACTTGGCATTGTATACGCCCTCGATGATACCGAGCCTTACCTTGGCGGCAGTTTGTTCAAGCTGCTTTTTTATCATTTTGTCCATATCCTGTATTCCTTTCATCGGGGCATGCCCCGTTTATTCCTTTATCAAAGCGACGCGATATGTTCGATTATATGCGTCATCGGGTCGTCGTTATTTGTGCCGATTATTATGTTAGCCGCTTTCTTCACCTCGTCGTGGGCGTTTTCAACGGCGACGCCCAGATCGGCGGAGCGCACCATTTCGGCGTCGTTGGGATAATCCCCCGCCGCCACGGTGAACCTGTGAGTGTTCCCGGTAAGCTCTAACAGCTTTTTATAGCCGTATGCCTTGCTTACTCCGGTGGGGAGCAGCTCATAGAAAAACGGCGCGGAAAGCACCCTGTTCGTACCCTCACAGCAGTTTTCGTCTATGAACGCGCGTATCTTCGGCATTTTTTCCTCCGGATAAGCGATAAGCACCTTGAGCCAGCCGCCGTCCGGAATATCGTCGATGTCGCAGATAACGCCCTTAACGTTTTCCAGTGCCATATGCATACGCTCTACTTCGTTGTTGGAGGGAACGTATACCGTGTGCTTATGCAGCACCTCTATCCCGACGTCGGGGAAATTCTTTATTATTTCCTTTATGTAGCCGCGGGCGCGGTAAGTCACTTCGCTTTGCCAGAGAAAGCTCTCGTCGGTAAAATCATATACCGCGGAACCGTTGAATATAACGGCGGGCATACTTAGCTTAAGCTTATCCGCGACCGGCTTCGCCATGGAATAACCGCGTCCGGTCGCTATAGTGAACTTTCCGCCCTTAGCGCAAAAATCATCTATCGCCGCCATATCTCTTTGAGAGATATTTTTCTTATCGTCTAACAATGTGCCGTCAAGGTCGGTCATTATGATAACGTTTGAAAAATCCATTTTATCCTACACTTATATTTTTGAATTTTCAAGACTGTCCAGCAGTCTTACAAAATAATCAGGCAGCTCAGAATCAAATTCCATATACTGCCCGTTCGGGTGGACAAAGCCGAGCTTTTTCGCGTGCAGACATTGTCCGCACAGCCATTTAGGCTCGCCGTTTCCGTATACCGCGTCGCCTGTCACCGGATGCCCGATATACGCCATATGCACCCTTATCTGATGAGTGCGCCCGGTCTCCAGTTTGAGCCGCAAAAAGGTGTTTTTCGCGTATCGCTGTTCAACGAAATAATGGGTGACCGCCGGCTTTGAATTAAGCTCGGTGACGCACATTTTTTTCCTGTCCGACTTGTGTCTTCCTATAGGAGCGTCCACCGTGCCGTCCTCTTTTACCACGCCGCGAACTACCGCCGCGTATTCTCTGGTAAAGCTGTGCTGTTTTATCTGCTCGGCAAGCATTTTATGAGCAGTATCGGTCTTAGCCACCGCTAAAAGTCCGCTGGTATCCCTGTCTATCCTGTGCAGGATACCGGGGCGAAGCACACCGTTTATGCCGGAAAGACTTCCGCGGCAGTGATACATAAGCGCGTTTACCAGCGTGCCGCCGTCGTAATGTCCCGGCGCGGGATGTACCACCATGCCCTTGGGCTTGTTCACCACTAAAAGCCATTCATCCTCGTATACGATATCCAGCGGTATATCCTCCGGGCTTACGTCCGGTTCTTTGACGTCGGGCAACGTAAGCTCTACACGGTCGCCGGACTTTAAGCGGCAGTTTTTTGCGCATACCGCCCCGTTTACCGTGCAGCCGCCGTCGTCGATTATCTGAGCCGCCGCGCTGCGTGAGATACTGTCAAGCTGAGTGCAGATGAATTTATCCAGCCGCTCTCCGCCTTCTTCGCACAGGAGCTCAAGCCTTTCCATCCGGCTCTCCGTCCATGTGAGTGGTCGCCTTTTTCCGGCGGTGTTCCTTTATCTCATCGATAAAAATAAATATTACTAATCCCGCCGCGCCGACTACCGCGCAGATATCCGCGACGTTGAACACGGCGAAATGGATAAGACGAAAATCAAAGAAGTCGACTACAAAACCTCTTAGCAGGCGGTCTATAAGATTGCCCGCTCCGCCGGCAAATATCAATGAAATGCACCAGATATACCGGGGGTTCTTTACCCTCTTTGTAAAGAGCAAAAGCAGCATTCCTATCAATACCGCCGCCGTAACGATTATAAGCATCAACTGCTTATCCTCCAGCATACTGAACGCCGCGCCGGTGTTCCGCTCATAGGTTATATTGAACACCTGCACATCTCCGAATTTTATAAGCGGTATCGAATCATGCAGACTCATATTGCTGTCTATAAGAATTTTAGTAAGTTGGTCAAGACCGATAAGTCCCACTGCTGCCGCTAATGCTATATATAACATGTGTATTCCTTTTCTTGCGGGCAAGCTCCCGCAGCGATAAAAGATAGATTATTGCTTTTTCCCGAATTCAAGCGGTTCGTGCAGATCGTTGCTCTTATCCTCGCCCAGCTTGAAAAGAATAGACTCGGTCTTTCTCTCGTCGGACTTCTTTTCCTCCGCTTTCTTATCCTCCGGCTTTTTCTCTTCCGGCTTAGGCTCAGCGGGTTTATCCTCCGGCTTAGGCTCGGCGGGCTTATTCTCGGGCTTAGGCTCGGCGGGCTTTTCCTCCGGCTGCGCCTTGAACGGCTCGGTATTGTCCGGCTTTGCGGGCTGTTTAGCGAAAGCGCTGTCTGACGGCTTTCTGTTTTCTACCTCTTTAGCGGTGCTGATAACAAATTCATTCTCGCACTGAGCGGGTATGTCCTTGATATAGCTTATATGCGCGTTGTATGCGGCAAGTATCTTAGCGGTGTAGTCCGCTACCTCTTTTCTGGTGCGCTGAAGAACTATCTGCTCTCTTTCGGTCTGCTGCATCATTACGGTATGTATCTCGTCAGCCTTGCCGTTTGCCTCGTCGACGATACGCTTCGCCTCGGCCTTTGCGTCGCCGAGCGACTTATCGGATTCGGCTTTTTTCTTTGCGGAATAATCGTCGGCGTCCTTTTTGGTCTTGTCTGCCTTTTCTTTTGCCTCTTTGGTTATCTTTTCGGCCTCCGCTTTAGCGTCGTTTACAATGGCGATACCCTGCTTTTTAGCTATCAGCAGAGCGTCGCGCAAAGCGTCCTCGTCGTTGCGGTATTCTCTTATCTTGGCGGCAAGCACCTCCAGCTTTTTCTCAAGCTCCGCGTTCTCGTTCTGGAGCTTTTTGAACTCAACGGACACGTCGCGCAGATATTCGTCTACCTCTTCGGTCTTATAACCGTTGAATTTTACTTTTTCAAAGGTTTTGGTAACTATTTCTTTTGCATTCACAGAAACGTCCCCCTCCTGTCATATATACTTTTTCACAGTGATGTGAATATTCCCTTTTCTTCCCTCTCCGTCTATTGCGTGAAAGATGAATTTTCCTACCCCGCGCACCGATATTTTGTCGCCTACGGCAAGCTGCTTTGAGCAATCGGTGCACAGCACGGAATTTAACGATACGCGCTGGGCTTTGACGTAATTTTCCTGCGCCGACGAACGGCTGGTCCCTATCGTATGACTGATGATATTGTCAAGCCTTAAAGACGATACCGACAGCTTTATATCCTTAAACTCGCGCTTAGGAAGCTCGGCGGCGCCTTGTATCACCGTCACTCCTACGCCGCCTATTTTCGTTATCGACTGAGCGATGTAATCCGAAACGGTATCGTACAGATAAACTATAACTACGCCCTCTCCGACATAAATATCGCCTATCCTGTCGCGCTCTATCCCAAGGGAGATGAGCGTTCCCAGCACATTTCGGTGAGTTATCGTATCGCTTTCACGAAAAGTAAAGGTCAGCGCCTTTATAGGGTACATCGCGTCAAGCTGTTCCGCGTCAAGATCATAAAACCGCAACGGAAACACTCCCAGCACCGCGCGACAGCACTCGGTATTCTTTTCGCCGCCGTAAAGCCTTGAAAACACCCCGTCAGGCAGCCTTTCGTTTTTCAAAACGGCCTGCTCTTCCTCTGTAAGAAAGCGGGTGAAATACGGGGCGTTACGTTTTGCACAGACAGCGGCGGCATTTATTATATGTGTAGAAAAGTTATTATCCCCTTCGGACATATCAGCCTATATCGTCAAAAATATCCTCGCCGGAAATGTTGCTTATCTCGTCGATAAATTCACCTGAGATATCAACATTAAACGGAGCAAGAACATAAGTAGTATCGCCTATCCTCTTCAGCTCGCCGTCGGTGATATAGCTTACGCCGCCGAGAAAGTCGATAAGGCGGTTTGCGATATCCTTGTTGGTGTTGCTGAACATCAGGATAACGGTGTTCTTATTTTTATAAAGCTCTGCTATCTCGGCAGCGTCGCTGTACTTTTTAGGTCTGCTTACCACCAAATGCAGTGTGGTGCTTGCATTATAGGTATATATTTTGCCGGACGATGCAGAGGTGCTGCGGGGAGATTCCGGAGCCTTTTCACGCTCTGCGCTCTCCTCCTCGTAGATCTCGTCCTCTTCCTCAGATCCCTGTAACTTCTTGGACAAATTCCTTAAACCTTCAAATGCGCTCATTTTTTGATCCTCCGTTATTTATTATAATTTCTGTAACCGAACAGGCCGCTGCCTATCCGTATTAACGTTGAGCCGTATTTTACAGCGTCGACATAATCCGCCGACATTCCCATGGAAAGCACGTCGATATTCGCGTTGTCCTGACGCATTCGCTGATAAAGCTCCTGCATCTTAGCAAAATATTTCTCCTCGCCTCCCGGAGGCGGTATAGTCATCAGCCCGCGCAGCCGTATGTTCTCAAATTCCTCCATACGCTTTGCGGTGTCTTCCAGCATATCGGGAGATATGCCGCTCTTGCTGTCCTCTCCTCCTATGTTTATCTCAAGCAGTATATCGGTAGTGATACCGTGCTCGGCGGAGCGCTTGTTTATCTCCTGCGCAAGCTTTACGCTGTCCACCGAATGTATCATGCTCACCCTGCCGATGATGTATTTTACCTTGTTGCTTTGCAGCGAACCGATAAAATGCACCTCGGAATCGGGAGAATACCCGTCCGCTTTTCCAAGAAACTCCTGCACGCGGTTTTCTCCGAGCAGGTCTATGCCTAAACTCTCGGCATAATTTATCTTCTCGACCGGTACGGTCTTAGTGACCGCCATTATCCTGAGATCGTCCTTTCGCCCGGCTTTATACATTGCCTCGGCGGAGGTCTCGCGGATAACGGCGAGATTCTGCTTTATCTCGTCAAAGCCGGTCTGCTCGGCCGACCTAAAGCACCTTTCCGTCATAAAGGTCCTTACCCTCCGTGATTATATTGTCGTACAGCGCGAGATATCCGAGCTGACCGCTGGTATCCTCCGCTATCACAAAATCCTCGCCGGAATATATCTGGTTTATCCTTCTGAATTCCGCCTGCGAGCCTGTCTTTATAAAGACTCCCATATTGTTGTCGTCGTCAAAATGTATCGCCGACGCGGATATCCTTATCCCGTTGTATGCCTCCAGCGGCACGCGAAAACGCTCGGTGCGCTTTGAAGTAAGCAGCGAATTCATAACGTCGGAGGAAAATATAACGATAGTGTTGCCGTCGTCCTGCTTTTCCATCGACTCTATATACACCCGTATCGGCACAAGAGAACCGCCGGCATAGATAGTGACGTAGGTATCCTCCTCTAAAACGACCGCCTTTTCGGTCTCTATCACCGCCGCTAACTTCCAGTTGTAATCGTCTATCAGCTTTCCGATAACATCACCGCTGTTTGCAGAGCGGGACGGCGTATTGATTATCTCGGTTATGCGATTAACGGTAAGAGAACTTATATCGTCGAGGTTAAGCTCGCTTTCATATCCGTCGGCGGAGCTTACGAAATACCCGCTTTCCTCCGAATAAATGCTTTGCGGTTCGGAAGAGATATTCTGCTCAAGGTTTTGCGCCTGCTGCTCCAAAGAGTTTATCACCGGCGTAAGATCGGTGCTTTTGCCCTTTGCCATATCGCGCTTGCTTTGAAGATTGAGCAGCTCGTACTTTATATTGCCCGCCGCGGTATAATCCCCGTCGTATATCGCCTTTATAAGCTCGCTGTGCTTTTCCGAGATAAGCTTATTGAACGCCTCTATCTGAGAGCTGTCGGTGCCCGCAAGGCTCTGTGCGTCGTTAAGCGAATCTATCCGGCTTTTCAGCGCGTTTATTTTATTCTTTTTCTGAATATCGCCGGCGCTGCTATATACGCTGGCAATAATGCTGTTTTTGCCAAGCTTGGAGCCATCGGCGTGCTCGTAGCGAAGCACGCCGTCAACATCGCTCCTTACCGTGTGCTCGTTCCTTACGAACACACCGTCAAAAACCAGCGCGTCCTCCGATTCATAGCGGATAGCGACCTCGGTGCTTATTCCGTTTTCGCTGTGGATAGCAAACTGACTGATTACCGTAACTAACAGAAACACCGCCAGCAGCCCCGCTATTATCTTAGTTGTAGCTGATTTATCCATTGTCTCCTTGCTTTATGCCTGCTCATCCGCCTTGTCGAAAGCATCGAGTATCGATATCGCCCTGAACGGGGTGATAGTCGAGATCGCATGCTTGTAGATAAGGTTCTGTTTTCCGTCTGTGTCAAGTATGACCGTGTAATTGTCAAAGCCCTTGACAAGTCCCTTGAACTGGAAACCGTTGGTGATATATATCGTCACCGGTATCCTTTCCTTTCTGGCCTGATTCAGAAATACGTCCTGTAAATTGATCTCCTTTGCCATTGCCGTGACCTCCTTAAAATCGAACTGTTCGCTCGCGGCACCGTTTACGGAATATAAACGGCTGATACTATTTTAGCATATTTCAACCTGAATTTCTACAGGTTTTTATATATTTTTTTGCATTTCCCAAAATTTCTTTGAGAGATGTGCTGTTATCCGCAGGTATCCTGAAGATTCTTTTATCTCTGTAAAACCATGTAAGCTGTCTTTTAGCATATCTGCGCGTTTGCTGTTTGAGCCTGTCCACGCACTGCTCCAGCGGTTCTTTCCCGTCAAGATACGGCTTGAGCTCCTTATACCCGATAGCCTGAGCGGCGGTAGGATACTCGCTTTGAGAATAAAACCGCCTTGCCTCGTCGATAAGCCCGCTTTCAAGCATCATGTCCACTCTGCGGTCTATTCTGTCATACAGCGTCTGCCGGTCATAATCTATCATCATCATGCAGGGGATATAAGGAGAGGGGTGTTTTCGGCTTTCCTCCCTGAGCTCGGTCATCGTCCTGCCGCTGAGCTTATATACCTCTAACGCCCGAATTATGCGCTTTACATTGTTCGGGTGGAGCTGCGCGGCGGTCTGCGGGTCGATTTTTTTGAGCATATCAAGCAGATATTCCCCACCTTTTTCTTTAGCAAGAACGGCAAGCCCTGCGCGGTACTCCGTATCCTGCCCGCACTCATCGTCAAAACCGATATTGTCCACCAGCGAGCTTATATAAAGGCCCGTGCCGCCCGCTGCTATCGGCTGTTTTCCTCTTGCTGCGATATCCGATATAACGCCGCCCGCCAGCTTTACATAATCCGCCACCGAAAAGCTCTGCTGCGGGTCGAGAAAATCTATCAGGTGGTGCGGCACTCCGAGCATTTCCTGCTCTGTGGGCTTAGCTACGGCTATATCCAGTCCCTTATATATCTGCATGGAATCCGCCGAGACCACCTCGCCGTCCATATCCTTTGCAAGCTGTGCCGCAAGCGCTGTCTTGCCGCTCGCGGTAGGGCCGCATACCACTATGAGAAACTGCTTTTCCATACGTCAGCTTCTATTGAAGAAATGCTCTATCCTGCTTTTGGTAAGGACGGTCATGACCGGTCTGCCGTGCGGACAGAAACGTATTTTCTTATCGTTGTAAACTCTTCTCGCCAGCGCCTCCAGCTCGTAAATGTCGGTACGGTCGTTGGCTTTTATCGCGGACTTGCACGCCATGGTGTGAAGCATATCGTCAAACAGCGCCGCTTCCTGCTCGGTGCCGCCGTTCATCAGCCGTCCGGCGATATCGCAGATAAGCTCCTGCGGGCTTTGGGTGATGACGTCCGGCATCACGGTCACCTGTACGGTCATATCGTCAAGGAAGATAAGCTCCACTCCCGCCTGCTCGACGTATCGGTAATACTCGTTCAGCGCGTTGTATTCCTCCGCGGAGAGCTTTACCTTTACTTCGTCCATAAGCAGCTGCGAGGTACGGAAAAACTCCTCCTTCAGCTTTTCAAATCTTATCCGCTCATGCGCGGCGTGTTTATCTATTATAACTAACTGATCCTCCGCCTCGCAGATTATATATGTGGCGGAAAACTCCCCGATAACGCGTATCTCCTTTTCTTCCTCCGGCTGCTCGGGAACGATCGCTTTTACCGGCTCTTTATGCTTAAGACTTTCCTCGTTTATATAGCTGAACTGCGGCGGTTCTTCCGGTAAAGGTACGTTGTCCTGCGCGGGGATACTTTCGGCAGCATTCTGAACCGTTTTGTTTTGCTTATCAAAACGATCCGGCATATTTATATTGCTGTGAAGCGTTACAGGCTCGCGGCGGTTTTTAAGATAAATACTTTGAACATCAACGCCGCTCTGTTTTTGGACCGTATCGGATTTTTGCTGTTCCTTTTCGGAAAGCTCCAAATGCTGCTGCTCCGGCTCGGCCGCTTTGGCGGTGCGGGCGAAGTAATTTTCCGGGGAATAATCCTCTTTCGGTTTTTCCCGCTCGACCGTTATTTCCTTTTTGCGGTCGGCGCCCAGCAGCAGGGCGTTCTTCACCGTGAGATACACCGTATCGAACACCGCCTTGTCATAGGCGAACCTGACCTCGGTCTTAGCGGGGTGTACATTTACGTCCACCGCGTCGGCGGGCATGGCGATATTAAGCACGCAGGCCGGGTATTTTCCGGTCATTATCGTGCTGCGGTAAGCCTCTTCCAGCGCCGCCATGCAGGTGGTGCTTTTTATATATCTGCCGTTTACGAAAAATATCTGCATACTGCGGCTTGCGCGGCAAAACAGCGGAGAGGATACATATCCCGACGCCGACATACCGTTATAGGAATAATCCGCCGGTATAAGCGTTTGGGCGAACTGCTTGCCGCATACCGACCTTATCGCGGAATACAGCATACCGTCGCCGGTGCTTGTTCTGACGCTTTTATTATCCCTTATAAAGCGGAAAGATATTCCCGGCTCGGACAATGCCAGCCTGTCCACCGCCGCCGCTATGTAATTTCCCTCCGACACGTCCTTTTTAAGGAATTTCAGCCGTGCCGGGGTATTGTAAAAAAGATCGCGTATAACTATCGTTGTGCCTGCCGGACAGCCGCATTGCTCATGCGAAACTACCTCGCCGCCCTCCAGCACTATCCTGCCGCCCAGCTCGTCCTCCGGCCGCCGGCTCATCATCTCGATACGGGATACCGCCGCCACCGACGCGAGCGCTTCTCCGCGAAAGCCTAACGTTCCTATTGCGGCAAGGTCGCCGCCGGTTTGTATCTTGCTGGTCGCGTGCCTTAAAAACGCGGTCGGCAATTCGTCATAAGCGATGCCGCAGCCGTCGTCGGTAATGCGCATATAGCTTATGCCGCCATTTTTTATTTCTATTGTTATATGCTTTGCTCCGGCGTCTACGGAGTTTTCCGCAAGCTCCTTTATCACCGAGGAGGGACGCTCTACCACCTCTCCCGCGGCGATAAGCTCTGCGACGCTTTTGTCAAGCAGTCTTATGGTCGGCATTTACTGTGTTCCTTTCGATCTATATCAATGATTTTTTCAGCTCTTCAAGCTTTGCGTATGCCTCTCTGGGGGTCATATCGTCAAGGTCTAGCCCTTTTATCTCGTTTATGACGTTATGCCTTGCGGTAGCCTCAAAATCTATCTGGGTCTGCTCCTCTTCGCTGCTGCGAAGCTCCAGCTCGCGCTGTACGCGGGGAGCCTGCTCCATCTGGGCGAGTATCTCTTTCGCCCTGTCCAGCACCTTTTTCGGAAGTCCGGCGAGCTTCGCCACCTGTATGCCGTAGCTGTTGTCGGTCCCTCCCTCGGCTATCTTATGCAGAAATTGTATATCGTCGCCTTTCTGCTTTACCCGAACGCTGAAATTTCTTACGCCGTCCTGCTCCCTCTCCATCGAGATAAGCTCGTGATAGTGAGTGGCGAACATCGTCTTGCAGCCTATCGCCTTGGAGGAAATGTATTCCGCCACGGACTTCGCGATAGAAATACCATCGAAGGTCGAAGTGCCGCGCCCTATCTCGTCAAGTATTACAAGGCTGTTTTTGGTAGCGTTCGCAAGTATCTCCGCCACCTCGTTCATCTCTACCATAAAGGTGGACTGTCCGGAGGAAAGGTCGTCGCTCGCCCCGACGCGGGTGAATATCCTGTCCACTATCCCTATCCTCGCATACGAGGCGGGAACAAAGCAGCCTATTTGCGCCATAAGCGTTATCACCGCTACCTGACGCATAAAGGTGGATTTACCCGACATGTTGGGCCCGGTAATTATCATCAGGCGGTTTGCCCCGCAGTCAAGATAAACGTCGTTTGGGGTAAACAGAATTTCGTTGACGGTCTTTTCCACTACCGGATGCCGTCCGTCCTTTATCTCTATCACTCCGGTGTTGGCTATCACCGGACGGGTGTAGTTGTTTTCTATCGATACCACCGCGTAGCTGCACAATACGTCGGTATCGGCGACGGATTCGGCGGTAAGCTGCACCGCGTCAAGATACTTCGCGATAAAATCCAGCACCTGGGAGAATATCTCCGCCTCCAGCGCAAGTATCTTGTCGTTAGCGCCCAATATCTCGCTTTCTATCTTTTTAAGCTCGTCGGTGATGTAGCGCTCTCCGTTGGCTAAGGTCTGACGGCGAACATACCTGTCCGGCACCATGGAAATATTGCCCTTTGATACCTCTATGTAATAGCCGAATACGCGGTTAAAGCCCACCCGCAGGTTCTTTATGCCGGTCTGCTCTCTTTCCCGCTGCTCTATCTCGTCCAGCATATCCTTGCCGCCGCCGGTTATCTTGCGCAGCCTGTCAAGCTCTTCGTTGAATCCGGCTTTTATATAGCCGCCGTCCTTAGTCAGCGCGGGCGGGTCGTCGGATATCGCGTTTTCGGTAAGATTTGCGATATCGGTAAGGTCGCTTATCCTTTTATTAAGGCTTTTTATCAGCGGCGCGTCCAATCGGGAAAGATCCTCTTTAAGCTGAGGTATCGCCCGGCAGGTAACGCCCAGCGCGTATATATCTTTCGGGCTTGCGCTGCGGTATATAATGCGGGTCATCAGCCGTTCAAGGTCGTACACCTTGTCAAGATCGTCGCGGATATCGTACAGCACCGATGAATTTTCCACCAGCGCCTGTACCGCGTCATGTCTGCGAATTATCCTCGCCGCGTCGGTAAGCGGACGCTCTACGCACTGCTTTAGCCTGCGCCGTCCCATACCGGTGACGGTCTTGTCCAGTACCCAAAGCAATGAGCCGCGCTTTTCCCCGCTGCGCATGGTCTGGGTAAGTTCAAGATTTCTCCGCGCGTTAAAGCCAAGCTCCATATACTCCTGACCGCTATGCACGTTCAGCTTTACAAACCGCTTTGCGCCGCTGCGCTGAGCCTTGGTAAGATAATCCAGCAGCGCCGATAACGCACGCACCGCGTTTTCCTTGTCGGCAAGCCCTATATCCTCTATGCTGCCGGAAAACTGTGCGGTTATCGCCGACTCGTTCGGGGCAAAGCGCTCGTCGTCAAGCTGCTCCGCCGCGCACTTCGTAAAACGCGAGCGGATAAAATCGTACACCGGCTTTGCCGTAAGCATACCGTAATTGAACAGCAGCTCGGCGGGTGTATATCTTGAAAACTCGTTTATTATCTCGTCGTACTGTTTTTTACCGTTCGGCTTTTCAAAGGCGTGCACCTCTCCGGTGGATATGTCGGCGAATACCATTCCCACGCCGCTTTCTCCGAAATATACGCAGGAAATGTAATTATTAACGCCCTCTTCGAGCATGGACGCCTCTATCACCGTTCCGGCGCTGACCAGCCGCACTATATCGCGGTCTACCAGCCCTTTTGCCAGCGCGGGGTCGACAGTCTGCTCGCATACCGCGACCTTAAAGCCTCTGTCGATAAGCTTCTTTATATAGCCCTCCGCGCTGTGGTGCGGCACGCCGCACATAGGAACTCCGGCTCTTTTGGTCATAGCAAGCTCAAGCTCTTTAGACGCTACTAACGCGTCCTTGTCGAACATCTCGTAAAAATCGCCGAGCCGATAAAACAAAATATAATCGCTGTAATCCTTTTTGATGTCAAAATACTGCTGCATCATGGGAGTCAGCTTTTCAGTCTTTTCAGGCATCTGCCCGACCTCCGTCTATCAGCCGCAGCCGCCGCAGGTCGCGCATGAACCGGTGCAGGCGGTATAATCGCAGGTGTCGGGGTCTTCGCCGTTTATGCACAGGCTTATTATCGCGTTCACGTCCGCCGCAAGCCTGTCCATTCCCTGCTTTGCCATGGTGTAATCCGCCATATGCTCGTTGGACATTACCAGCGTGTAAAGCCGCTGCATTTCCTTATTTGCGGCGTCCAGCTTTTCCTTATCCTGCTCTTCGGGGGACTTGCTCATCTCCAGCCCTACCTGCTGCCTTTTAAGGTTAAATTCCCCTATAAGCTGCTGAAGCTCCTCGTCGGCGTCGTTAGCCGCTTTCGCCTTGCTGTATTCGATATAGCGTTCGTCCGCCTGTATCGCTTTTCCTAATTCTCTTGCCGCTTTGATAGCATCCATTTTTCCGTTCTCCTTTTTATTTAGATATGTATTTGATACTTTAATTTATAAGCTCGCCCTCTACCGCCCACGGCATAGCCTTGGTGACTTTCACCTTTACGAAGCTGCCGATAAGGCTTTCCTCTCCGGCAAATCTTACGATAATGCTCTGCCTGCTGTGTCCGGTGAGATATTCCGGCTTGTTTTTATCATGTCCCTCGCAAAGTACCGTAAGGGTACTGCCGACGTACCGCTGATAATTCTCCAGCCCTATCTGCCCCTGAACGCTTAGCAGCTCGCGCATCCATATACCCTTTTCCTTGTCGCTTACGGGGTCGTCCATTTCTGCCGCGCGCGTACCCTCTCGTTTGCTGTAGATAAAGGTGTAAGCCATGTCGTAGCGCACCTTTTTCATAAGCTCCAGCGTTTGGCAGAAATCCTCGTATCCCTCTCCCGGAAAACCGACGATTATATCGGTGGTGAGCGATAGATCCGGTATACGGCTTTTCGCGTAATTTACAAGCTCCAGATATTTTTCCACGGTGTAGCGGCGGTTCATCAGCTTTAATATCCTGTCGCTGCCGCTTTGTACCGGAAGATGTATATGATGCTCGATATGCCTGCTGCCGGCGATAACGTCGATAAGCTCTTTGGTGCAGTCCTTGGGGTGGGAGGTCATGAAGCTGAGTTTATATTCTCCGTCAAAGCTGTCAAGTCTTTTCAGCAGTCCGGCAAAATCCGTACCGCCGATATTCTTTCCGTAGGAATTGACGTTCTGCCCGAGCAGCATTATCTCCTTGTACCCTTGCGTTATCAGCTCGGATACTTCTTTTTCTATCGCCTCGGCCTTGCGGGAGCGTTCCCGTCCGCGCACATAAGGCACTACGCAGTAGGAACAGAAGTTGTCACAGCCGTACATTATAGGAACATATGCTTTTATATCGCTGTTTCTTCTGGTGGGAATGCCCTCGCAAATTATCCCGTCCGCGTCCGGTATGTTTATACAGCCCTTGCCGTCGGTCAGCTTTTCGTATAACATACGTGGCAGCTCGTGCATGGTGTGAGTACCGAAAACGATATCCACAAACGGGTAAGAGGCTTTCAGCTTTTCGGCGATGTGCTTTTGCTGTACCATGCAGCCGCCCACCGCTATCACAAGCCCTCTGTTTTGCTCTTTAAGCTTTTTGAGCGCTCCTACATTGCCGAACACCTTGTCCTCGGCGTTTTCCCTTACGGCGCAGGTATTTAGGATTATTATACCCGCGTCCTCCGGCGAATTTACAAAAACGCAGCCCATCTGCTGCAATATGCCCTGTATTTTTTCGCCGTCGCTGACGTTCTGCTGACAGCCGTAACTGTGCACATACGCTTTCGGCGCACCGCCGCTGCTTTGGAAATACGCACGCGTCTTATCTATGTATTCATTAAAAAGCGCGTTTTCTTCTCCGCTAAGTTCACGAATCAATGCTTTCCCTCCGCAGTTTAAGTGTTTTTATGCGCACAAATCGCATATATGGTATTCCAAGATAAATTATACCACACTCCCTGCAAAATATCAAGTGAAAAAATTCTGAAAAATAGATTTTTCAGAATGTGAGTTTTGCGCTTTGTTGAATACGGTCAACAATTTTGCTTCGCACAACCGCGCAAAACTCGAAAGAAGAGTGCTTGCTTTGCAAGCATGGTCATAATTATGTATTTTTCAAAAACAATTCCGCCGTCGGTAAGGCGTACCGACAGCGGAAACAATGTTCATATCGTCAAATGAAAAGATATACGCAGTAACCCGCGTAAGCCGCCAGCATTATCCCGCCGGACAATCGGCTGAGCCGCTTTTTGCGCACTACCAGAAGTCCCAGCATGACCGCCGCCCCGATAGCTACCGCGGTATCTATCATAAAGCTCTGACCGAAAGCGAGCGGGCTTGGCGAGAACACCGACGCAAGTCCCACCACAAACAGGATATTGAAGATATTGCTGCCGATGATGTTTCCTATAGCGATGTCGTCCTTTTTCTTGAGAGATGCCGCGATACAGGTTATAAGCTCCGGAAGAGAAGTGCCGAACGCAACTACCGTAAGCGATATAGTGCGATCGTCCACGCCCACCGTCTGGGCTATGCTCTTTGCCGCGCCGACTGTAAGGTCGCTGCCCAGCACTATGCTGACAAGTCCTATTACCGTTATCAATATCATTATCGGCAGCTTATCCTTGTCGGTAAGCTCCGGCACGTCGTCCGCCGCCGAATTGTCACCCTTTTTATAAAGGTAAAACAGATAACCGAGAAAGCAGGCGAACAGCACCAGCAGAACAGCGCCGTCTATCTTGTCCAGTCCGCCGCCTATCCAGCCCAGCAGTAAAAGCACGGCGGTTATCACCACTACGAACGGTATCTCGAATTTAAGGGTGTTCGGCTTTATCTTGAGCTTGGTTATAAGCCCGCTGACGCCGAGGATAAGCAGTATATTCATGATATTGCTGCCCACGACGTTTCCCACCGAGATAGCCGCCGCATCCTGAAACGCCGCGCCTATGCTTATCGCCGCCTCCGGTGCGGAAGTGCCCATCGCCACGATGGTAAGGCCTATTACTATCTGCGGTATATGGAATTTTGCCGCTATCTTGGACGCGCCCTCCACGAACAGGTCCGCGCCCTTTATCAGCATCATAAAGCCGACGACCAGCACGCCCAAAGAGCAGATGATATTTACATTGATGTTTATTCCCGCGGCGTTCATGACAGTCAAAACTATCCCCACCGCGAGCGCGCAAATCGCAAGGAACATGTTACTTTCTCCCTTATAATGTTCTTAATAATTTATATATGTCAAATTCATACGGTCGGATATAAGATCCGACCGTACAGGTTCGTTTTATCAGTCCTCCGGGCAAAGCTCGCGGTAAAGTCCTATATACAGCTTAGCGGACTGGCTCCAGCTGAAGTCGGCTTTCATCGCGCGCACTATCAGCTTGTTCCATTCCTTCTTATCCCAGTAATGATCCTTTGCGCGGTTGATAGCGCCGAGCATGTCATGCGCGTTGTAGGACTGGAAGGTGTAGCCGGTGCCGTTCTCGTTGCCGCAGTCGATTATGCTGTCCGCAAGACCTCCGGTAGAACGCACTATCGGTATCGTGCCGTAACGCAGCGAGATCATCTGAGCCAAGCCGCACGGCTCGCTCTTACTGGGCATAAGGAACATATCCGCGCCCGCATATATCCTCTTTGCAAGGTCGGGAACATATCCGCAGGTGAACGCCACCTTGTCCGGATATCTCCAGCGCATCTCGTTGAAGAACTGCTCGTACTGCGGTTCTCCCGAGCCGAGGATTATCACCTTGAAGCCGAGGTTTATAATATCGTCAAAGACGTATTTCACCAGATCGAAACCCTTATGCTCCACCAGGCGGGAGATCATGCCGAGTACCGGCTCGTCACCCTGAGGAAGTCCGACCTCTTCAAGCAGCTTTTCCTTGCAGACCTTTTTGCCGGAACGGCGGCTCGCGCTGAAATTCGCGGGTATCACCGGATCGGTCTGCGGATTGTACATATCGGTGTCGATACCGTTGAGGAAACCGCAGGTCTTGTAAGCCTTATCCTTTAACGCACGGTCAAGTCCGTGAGAGAACCACGGGTCGAATATCTCCCTTGCGTAGGTGGGAGAAACGGTGGTGACCTTATCCGCTACCTCGATAGCCGCTTTCATGAAGTTTATATCGCGGTCATATTCCATGAGAGAAGCAAAGTGGCGCGGGATACCTAGCACCTGCTCCAGCAGCTCCATGCCGTATCTTCCCTGATACTGGATATTATGTATCGTGAATACATGCTTTATCCCCCACAGCTTATGGTGATGCTCATAGAACATATGATAATATACCGGTATCAGCGCGCACTGCCAGTCATTGGAATTGATGACCTGCGGCTTGAAGTCGATGACGGTCAGCATCTCCAGCACGGCACGAGAGAAGAACGCATAGCGCTCCGCGTCGTCGTAATAGCCGTACAGACCGTAATCGCGCTTGAAATAATATTCGTTGTCCAGGAAATAATAAGTTACTCCGTTGATGTTCGCGGTAAACAGTCCGCAATACTGGCTGCGCCAGCCCACCGGAACATAAAAGTTTGTGACGTAGGTCATCTGCTCGCGCCATTTCTGAGCGATGGTGTTCACATAAAGGGGAAGTACGACCGCCGCCTCATGGCCCTCCTCCGCTAAAGCCTTGGGCAAAGAGCCCGCCACATCTGCAAGTCCGCCCGAAGCCGCGACCGGCTGCGCCTCGCTCGCCGCATAAAGTATTCTCATTTTATCACTCCGTTCCTATAGAAGTATCGGTAAATTTTACGGACATATCCACAGTATATATCCTATTAAAATATACCATATTTTCGTATTAAAATCAAGCGAAAAAACATTTTTATCCCCGCGCTGTCGGAAAAATCGGAATAACCTACCAAAATTTTATAGTTTACTTGTGTATTTTCACAAAAAACAGAGCTTAGTATCTTGATTTTTTATGCCGGACGGTTTATAATGTATAGTGAATATATCTGTATATCCGTGCAGCTGAATTCTGCCGGAACCGACTGCCGATACTTAGCTTACCTTTTGAAAAAGGAGAATACATAATGAACAGAGATATAGGACTGACCGGATTGATAGCAAGCGGAGATCTTCAAGAGCTGCTGGACGCCTACGCTGCCGGTGTTAATATGTCGGCGTATGCGCTGGACCTTGACGGTCTGCTGACAAGAATAAGCGCGCCGACGGAATTTATCTCCTCCTACCTCCGCGCTACCGAGGAGGGCAGATCGTTAAGCGACCGCTGCGACCTGCGCGCCGGAGAGGCCGCCGCCCGTGCGGGAAGACCGTATTTATACACCTCGCCCGCGGGACTGTCCTGCTTTGCCGTTCCGGTAAAAATAAACGGCGTTCACTCAGCTACCCTCATCGGAGGTCAGACGCTGACGGAAGAGCCTGACATATCCGAAGCTATCCGCGCCGCTAACGAACTCGGCGTCGATCCGGATGAGTATCTCTCCGCGCTAAAGCAGATACCCACCGTGACAAAGGAACAGGTGAACAGCGCGGCAGCATTGCTTTTACGCCTTGCGGATATACTGGGCGATATCTGCGACGCAAAGCTGTCCTCTCGTCAGATAGAGGAATCAATAGAGGAAAAGAACGCCGAGCTTAAAGCGGACTATCAGCAGGTGCAGGAGCAAAGCGGAGAACTGATAGACGGTATAAAAACGCTGTCGGTGGAATTTGAAAAGATAAGCAAACGCGCGGAGGTCGCCGACAAGACCGTAAGCATGACCGATTCGATATTAAACTACTTGCAGAACGTCGCAACGCAGATGACGCTGCTCGGTTTCAACGCCTCTATTGAGGCAAAGCACGCGGGCGACGCGGGCGCGGGCTTCAACGTGATAGCTCAGGAGGTGCGCCGCCTTGCGGAGCAGACCTCCAACCGCATACGCAGCGTTGAAGAGGTGCTCAACAGCGTAAAAATGTCCATCAAGAACATCGAGCAGGACCTGGTCGGTATTTCCGAAAGAGTAAAGGAAAACACAAACACCGTCAGAGAGCTCGATATCTGCATAACCTCGGCGGCGGAAAAGATAGACCGCTGATAATATTACCGCATATTTTGACAATTTCCCTGTTTCGCATTAGTGAATTGGGGAAATTTCACTTTATTTTAAGTAAATAATCAAGCCATTAAGCTAAAAATTGTTACATTTATATAAAAAAACTAAAAGAAATTGTTACATATTTCATCTTGATTGAAGCTTATCAAAATGATATAATAACATTAGGCGTAATATCTATTGTGCCTGGAGCTAATTTCGTATTGCTACAAAAATCATTTTAGGAGGAAACAATGAAGAAGTACTTAAAAGCTATGGCGGGAGCACTCGCGCTCGTTACCGCTGTAGGCACATTTTCCGGATGCGGAAATAATGCTACTTCCGGTGCTCCCACCGGTGACGCGGCCTCATCCGAAGAATCTTCCATCATCACTCTCGGCGAGAACAGCAACGTAGGTAACGCTACCAGCGAGCTTGCGGGTTCCGTAAGCGGTGATATGAAAGACCTCAAAGTCGACAACAAGCTGATCTGGCTCGCATGGTGGGCTATCGACGAAAATTCACCCGAAGTAAAGCTGTTCAAGGAGATGTACGGTACTCCCGCAGGAGTTCCCGACGGCTACAGTGCCAAGAACGAAGACGATCTGTTCATCAACATAAACGTAGGTTATGCCGACAGATACAACAAGCTGTCTTCTATGGTACAGTCCGGCGATTCTCCCGACTGCTTCCCGTTCGAGATAGAGAACTATCCGTACAGCGTTTACAAGAACCTGTTCCAGAGTGTTGACGAGCTGTTTGATTTCAACGACGACGTTTGGGCAGACACCAAGGACGTTATCGAATCCCTTAAGTGGAACGGCCACCTTTACTGCCCTGTTGTTTCGGTAGGCTGCAACTCCGTTCTGTGGTACAGAAAGTCCATTGCTGCTCAGGCAGGTGTTGAGGATCCCTGGACTCAGTTTGAAAACGGCGAATGGGATTGGGACAGCTTCTTAGAGACCTGCCGTACATTCACCGACCCCGATAACGGCAAGTATGCTATAGACGGTTACTGGTTCCAGAACAGACTGGTAGCTACCACCGGTACTCCTCTTATTTCACTTGAGGACGGCAAGCTGGTAGGCCACTTCAACGACGCGAACATTGAAAAGCTGATGGATATTCTGCTGCTCTTTGATGATGAAGCAGGCGAATCTCTCCGTTATCCGAGAGAAGTTCTTGCAAGCTGGAACACCAACCCCAGAGAGTGGAACGCAGGTAACGTGCTCTTCCTTGAGGACGGCAAGTGGTCCTTTGAAGGCAGCGGTTCTGTAGGTACCTTCAAGAGAGCTAACAAGGACTGGGATGAGGACGAGGTACAGTTCGTTCCGTATCCTAAGATGCCCGGCTCCGATGAATATTATCAGCCGATGAAGATCGACCCGATCATGCTGGTATCTTCCGCAAGAAACGTAGACGGCTACAGAGCTTGGATCTACTGCAACGCACTTTGCTCGCAGGATGAAGCTGTAAGCCAGGCATTCCGTGAGCAGTTCATGGAATCCTATGAGTGCCCCGAGTACATCATGGATCGTATAGACATCATGGAAGATCCCGAAACCTTTACCGCAGTATTTGACTTCAAGGACGGTATCGGTCAGGATATTTCGGATGGCAACTCCGGCGACAGCCCGCTCCAGACTCTTACCTTCTACCCTGTAATGAACGGTACATCTTACGTTCAGCAGCGTAACGAAGTGCTGCCCGCTATCGAAAAACGTATCGAAGATATGAACGCAGCGGTAAGCCAGTAAAAGTCAGACTTAATAACAACAGCATAAATAACGTATCCCCCGACAGAAATGCCGGGGGATATTTTTGTGTAAATATACCAAAAAGCGGTTTGCCCTGCGGCGCAAAACCTATTGTTTGAGAAAAAAGGCGGTGGAAATTTCAGGATTTTGGTCAAAATTGTTGCAATTCTTTAACAAGTATGCTACAATTAACAAAAAGGCTTTAGTCTTACTGTCTTAGTTACGATGACAGAAAGGAAATCAATATGGAAAATAAAGATAACAACGTCGAGGAAAACTGGCGTCAGGTAGTGGAGGAGTTCGGCTCGGACGATGAAAGCGCCGCACAGCAAGCACCTCAACAGCAGTACGCGCAGACTCAGCAGGCACCTCAACAGTACGCGCAGGGTCAGCAGATTCCGCAGCAGCAGTACGCAGGTCAGCAGATACCGCAGCAACAATACGCAGGTCAGCAGATACCCCAACAGCAATACGCAGGTCAGCAGATTGCGCAGCAACAATACGCAGGTCAGCAGATTCCGCAACAGCAGTACGCAGGTCAGCAGATTCCGCAGCAACAATACGCAGGTCAACAGATTCCCCAACAGCAGTACGCAGGTCAGCAGATTCCGCAGCAACAATACGCAGGTCAGCAGATACCGCAACAGCAGTACGCGCAGGCTCAGCAATACGCACAGCAGCCGTACGGTATGCCCTCTTACGAGGCGTCCTCTTTTGCGGTTATGCCTATCAAGAAAAAGAGCAAAGCTCCTATCATAATACTTATAATAATCTTAGTTGCCGCTTTGATATGCGGGGGAATATTCCTGTTCTTCCACTTCTTCAAAGGCAACAGCAGCTATGAAAAGATGGAGAGAGGATTTTTCGCAAAGGTAAGCGACACCATCGAGAACAATCCTATCACCGAAGTTGTTCCTGCCGACCGCGGTCAGCAATTTGAAGTGAAAGTAGATATCGGTAACGGCGAATATGCACCGAGCGTTTTGACCGGAAATATATTCGCAAGCAAGGACGGCGACGGACAGATACAGGCGCAGTTAAAGGCGGGCGATGAGAGCTACCTTACCGTTAATATGTGGAGAGAAAACGGCGTTATGATATTGCAGATACCGGAGCTTTCGGAAATGTATATCACCAACAGCCCGTTAAGCGAGCTTGATTCCTCGCAGCTTTCCGCGCCGCTGCTTTCCTCTTCTCTGCTGATGTCGAACAGCCTGCCCTCCGGCGGCATGAGCTCGATATTCGGACTTAGTTCATTGTTTAGCAGTCTTGACAACGAAACGGCGGAAAAGCTGCTCAATATGGTGGTAGACGATTACTTTGAAGTATTCTCCGGCGAGGATACCAAGGCCGCGACTCTTACGGTCGGCAGCAAAACCATAAACTGCCAGTCCACAAAGATAAGCTTCACCAACGAAAAGATGATGAAGCTGGTAATAGCGCTTATCGACGACATTAAAAACGACAACACGCTTCTTTCTATGTTTGAAGAGGCGGGATTCGGAAAAGAATCTCTTAATATGCTGAAGAGCGCGTTTGAATCCTACCTTGAGCAAAGCGACAAGGAGGACCTTGAGAAAAAGCTAGGCGAGATGACGGTATACTACACCGATAAAGAGATAATCGGCAGAGACGTTTATATCGACAATACGAACGTTCTCAGCATGGTGCATGTATTTGGTGACGACGGCATTTCGGTAAAGTTTGCCTCCGGCGATTCGTTCGACTTTTATATGAATGCGGATAAGACCGGCGAAAACGCCTACAACGTCACCTCCGCGCTGAATATGGACGGTTCAAATGTGTTTGAACAAAGCGGTTCTTTCTCCTACACAGACACTTCGTTCAGCGGCTCTACCGACGTTACCTGCCAGGGTCAGACCTTCACCGTTGAGCTGAACGCCTCCAAGGAAAGCGAAAAGACGGCGTTTGACATGAAGATATCTTCAAACGGGTCGAACGTTATGAGCGTCGCGCTCGCGGCCGAGCCTACACAGTATCAGGCTCCCGACCTGCCGAAGGCCGACAGCACAAACACATTCAGCAGCAGCGATATGAGCTCCGCGGAGGGGCAAGCGGCGTACAGCAAGATAATGTCCGATATCCAGACTAATATGTCAAATATCGTCGAAAAGATACAAAAGCTCCCCAGCACGGATTTCATATCCGATTATATGGCTAAAGCCTTTGAGAGCGCTAATTCGACCGATGATGATTACGATTACGATTATTCTGATAATGATTATGATTTCGATGACAATTATAATTATTTTGACGATGATTACAACGGCGCGAACTCACCGGTATTTGATATCTGATATTTCAGAACGTTATACAATAAACCCCCGACTTAAAGCCGGGGGTTTAGATTATTATGGATTAAGGAATATCGGGTTTTTCAGTACGAATTACCCAGTCGTTCCATCTCGGGTCGTTTTTTATGTTTTCTTTGCGGGTTTCTTTGACGCAAAACCAAGGATATAATTCCGGAAGTTGATGCAAAAGGTCTGCGTCACAAGATTCGGCTCTTTCGTATGCGCGATCAAGCGCCGCAAACGCACCATCGTCGTCGTTCGCCTGCCATAGCCGGTCAGCTAAGAACATCTCGTTTTCTGCCAAAAAACACCGTAATTTTTTATCGCCGCGATATCCGGTACTGATAACGGCGTCGCCTACAGCTATTGCCGAAGCAACGCTTTTTGCGGTGGCGATAGGATCGTTTGTACTGCGCGATATTTCGCAATGTATCATTAACTGAACAAGCCTATATGCAAATTCCGTCACCGACTCTTCATAAGCCTCTGCGCGTTTGATTCCGGTGTATCCGCATATTCTTAAAAACTCACGGCATCCGGTTATCTCAGGCGCGCGCTTTGCAAGCTTGGCCGCCTTTTCGTTTTCGCCGCTCACCGCATAGAGGGTCGCAAGCGACTTTACAGCGCCATACTTATCGTCGCCGTCCTCCAAAACATCCAGCAGCTTCTCATAAAGTGATATCGCTTCCTGCCACTCGGAATACTTTTTATGACGCTCAACGTCGAATACTTCGTATCCGTTTTCATCTGTCAAATGAAACTCTCCGTGCCGTACATATCCCGCATTGTAAAGGATATCGGCAAGGCACAGCATTATCCTTTTATTGCCAGGAAATTCTATCAGTCCTTCTCGTGCAAGACGTATGCACTCGTCCATTGAAACGTCCTCGCCGTTATTTTCACGGTTCATTTTCCTGAGTCTTTCGCACAGAGCGTTGATTTTTTCGCTTCTTTCGCCATCATAACCGAAAAGCGAATCTATCGTCACGCCGAAATAATTTGCGATGGACGGCAAAAGATCAAGGTCGGGATAGCTTACGCCGACCTCCCAACGGCTGACCGCCTGCGGAGATATCGAAAGCGCTTCGGCAAGCTCGGTCTGCGTGCGTTTAAGCTCTGTCCTAAGTTCTTTTATTTTTGCTCCAAGTGAAATATTCATAGTTATTTCTCCTAAAAAATTATTTAGAACCGGTTCTGTATTCATCATACCTGTTATACCGAGAAATGTCAACCATCAATTAGTTGTTTGATTTTCAACCAATGCGAGGATCTTAGCATCTCATAAAAATCAGATCTCTAAAGTCCATATACAAGTAAAAACTTCCGGCTGTTCGGTCGGAAGCTTTTTGTAAGAAAATATCGGGGAAAAATCGTCTCGGTTTTACCACCGTATGCCTATTTTATCACACGGTGCAGCTTTTTTCTGAGCCATTTATCATAGAAATACGAAAGCTGATCAAGACAGATATCATAGCATACGAAAATGAAATTGCCCAGCACCCAGAAGATGACTACCGCCCACTCTCCGAATCCGGCGAAGTCCTCTAACAGGTCGGACATTCCCATAACGTTCAGCAGCAGGAAGTAAATTATCACCACCGGTATATTGAACGACGCAAAGCGCAATACCAGCGAGAGCGCTTTGGGCTTTATCGCCGCCAGCTTGTCGCGTACCGCCGGATAGTAGCCGAAAAACGCTGCGAACAGCAGTTTAGATTCGATATCCGGCGTAAGCAGCAGCGCGAGCAGCGCCACCGCTGAATAGCTAAGCAGCGCCCATTTAAGATTTATCTCCTGATAGATTATCCATATCACTATCCCTGCCACGGCAGGAAGAATATACGCGCCTATCGGGATAACGCCGGTAAAAAACATCATTATCACGCATATCGCACATAGAATGCCGCACAAAGCTATATGAAAGCTCCTGCCCTTAGGTAAAGCCATCGACCGACATATCCCCTTTCCGTCAATTGTTTTTGCTGCCGTTTTTCGCGTAAAGCTCTATGCTCTTCTCCTTGCGCTCTCTGCCGTCGCGGAGTATATCTCTGAGCGTGTCGGGGTCGTTGTTTTCGATAGCGCTTTTGTACTGCTCCAAATGCCCGATTATATTATCCAGCTCGAACAGCAGCGCTTTTTTATTGCATAAAAACAGGCTGGTCCACATGTGCTCGTTCAGCTTTGCCACACGGGTGAGATCAAGAAAGCTGCCCGCCGAAAATCCGTCCGCGTTGAACAGCGACGGACTTTTTACATAAGCGTTTGACACAACGTGCGCAAGCTGCGAGGTGAAAGCGATATTCGTATCGTGCTGCTGAGGCGTCGCGGTCACTACCTTTTCAAAGCCCATGCAGCAAGCGAGCGTCGCCAGCAGGTCTATCGCCATTTTCGGCGTTCCCTCGGTGGGGGTCACTATATAGCTTGCCCCGACAAAAAGGTCGTCGGTGGAATAATCGAAGCCGGAAAATTCCCTGCCCGCCATCGGGTGGCTGCCGACAAAGATAACGCCGCGCTTTGCCAATACTTCGGTGCAGCCCTCTACCACATATTCCTTTATACCGCATGAGTCGGTGACTATCGAACCCTCTTTGAATTTGTCCGCGTTGTTTTTCACAAATTCCACGATGGATTCGGGATAAAGGCATATCACCGTCATATCCGCTTCATTAAGCATATCCGGCGTGATTATCTCATCTACCGCCCCGCAGGCGAGCGCCTTTTCACAAACACTTTCGTCTATGTCCGAGCCCATTATATAATGGAACGTGTTCTTTTTCAGCGCCTTGCAGATAGAGCCGCCGATAAGTCCCAGTCCTACTACCGCTATTTTCATTGTAATATGTCCTTTCTCTATTCTTAAAATACACAAATCTCCACAATATATTATATAATTTCTTTATGAGTATTTCAAGTCCAAAAATGAAAATCCTGTGAAATCGGCGATAATTTTTTTGCTAGCTATTGACAATCCGACTTTTTTAGGGGTATAATTTTCATATATAAACTTTACAAATATTGAGTGTTGTTTTGTATGCAAACTATTGTATTGAACAAAAAAAGGAGGATCTGTAATGTCGGAAAAAACAGTGCCGGAAGATACGGTAAGGCTCGGAAAGCTGATGGCCGCCTCAAAAATGTTTGACGCTCTTATGCGCGTACAGACTCAAAAAAACGACTGCCGCTCAGCGTATACCCCGCTGCTTTTCGCGCTTTCTCACAAGGACGGCATGTTACAGCAGGAGCTGGCGCAATTTACCAGGCTCAGCGCGCCCACCATCAGCATAACCATAAAGAATATGCTCAGCGACGGGTTTATAACGAAAGTACGCGACGCGGAGGACGGCAGGTCTGTACATATCTGGCTTACCGACAAGGGTCGGGAAATGAACGCTAAAATGCGGGAAAGCGTGCTGCTTATCGAGGAGATATGCCTTGACGGCGTTACCGCAAAGGAGCTAAAGCAGCTTGACCGCCTGTTAGAAAAGCTGCTAAGCAATCTTGAGAAGGAAGTGGGGACGGAATTTTCATATGAGTAAGATATTTAAGTATCTGAAGCCCTACTGGCTGTTCGCGCTGCTGTGTCCTTTGTCGATGATACTGGAGGTATCCATGGACCTTATCCAGCCGCAGCTTATGAGTAATATTGTAGACAACGGCATTTTGGGCGGCGGCGCGCTGGACGAAAATCTTCAATACGTGCTGAGGACCGGCCTTTTTATGCTGGGCTTTTCGCTGCTGGGCTGCGCGGGAGGTATCGCGTCGGCGGCGTTCGGCACGACCGTAGCACAGAAGTTCGGCAACGACATGAGAAAAGACACCTTTGAAAAGGTCATGCACCTGTCGTTCCAGCAGACGGATAAATTCACGACCGGCTCGCTGGTAACAAGGCTTACCAACGATATCACCGCGATTCAGCAGTTTGTGGCGATGTCGCTTAGAATGTTCGTGCGTACCGGTATGCAGTTTTTAGGAGGAATAGCCTGCCTGCTGACGCTTAATGTCAACTTCGGACTGGTGCTTATTATCTCGCTGCCGGTACAGCTTACCGTCGTGGCGCTTATCATGAAGCGCGCCGCGCCGCTGTTCGGAGTAGTTCAGAACAAGCTGGACAAGGTGAACAGCATAGTACAGGAGAACGTCACCGGCGCGCGGGTAGTAAAGGCATTCACCCGCGAAGAATACGAGATAGACCGATTTGGCAACGCAAATTCCGAGCTTATGGAAACCAATATGAAGGTGCAGAAGCTGCTTGCGATATTAAACCCGATATTGATGGTGGTAATGAACGCGTCGGTAATGGCGATTATCCTTATCGGCGGTTTGCAGGTGGAAGCGAGGGCGATGGAGGTCGGCAGCGTAATGGCGGCGGTCACCTACATAACTCAGATATTGATGTCGGTCATGATGGTCGGCATGATGTTCCAGCAGGTATCCCGCGCGATGGCCTCGGCAAAGCGTGTAAAGGAAGTTCTGGACACCGATCCGGTGATATTCGACGGAAATTCCGACGCAAAGATAACCGAGGGCAAGGTGGAATTCAAAAACGTAAGCTTTGCCTATCCTAACACCTCCGGAAAGCCGGTGCTTAAAAATATAAACCTTACCGCGCAGCCCGGGCAGATGTTGGCGATATTAGGCTCTACCGGCTGCGGCAAGACCTCGCTGGTGAATCTTATCCCCCGCTTTTACGACTGCACCGACGGAGAGGTACTTATCGACGGGGTGAACGTTAAGGATTACAAGCTGGATGATCTGCGCTCGAATATCGGCGTGGTATTGCAGAAAAGCGAGCTGTTTTCCGGCACGGTGGCGGAAAATATCCGCTGGGGCGATGACAACGCTTCCGACGACGAGGTAAAGCTCGCGGCGCAAACGGCGCAGGCGGAAGAATTTATACAGGGCTTTACCGACGGATACGATACGATGATAAGCGAAAAAGGCGCGTCGCTGTCCGGCGGTCAGAAGCAAAGAATGTCCATCGCCCGCGCGATACTCAAAAAGCCGAAAATACTTATCTTCGACGACAGCACCTCCGCGCTGGATCTCAGCACCGAGGCAAAGCTGCACGCCGCTTTGCGTGAAAGGCTGACGGACGTCACCGTTATCATGATAGCGCAGCGTATCGCAAGCGTCATGAGAGCGGACAAGATAGCCGTCATAGATAAAAGCACTATCTGCGCGTTCGGCACCCATACCGAGCTTATGCAGACGAGCAAGGTATATCGGGATATTTACTATTCCCAGATGAAAGAGGAAGGGGGCGTTTCGGTTGGCTGAACAAAAAGCTCCCGTACAAATGCAAATGCCCCGTATGATGGGACGCGGAGGTCCGCCGCCGCAACAAAGAATGGCTATGCCGACTGAAAAGCCGAAAAACGCTGGCGCTACGGTAAAGCGTATAATCCAGTACATAGGTAAAAATAAGTACATGCTGTTCGCATTGCTCGGGATAATGCTGATAATCACGTTTACCAATCTTGCCGCGCCGTTTTTGCAGGGACTTGCGATAGACTGCATAACGATCTCCGAAAACCGGCTCAATATAGACATCAAGGGCATGATAAATTATCTGCTGCTGCTTGGCGGAGTATATGCCGTAAGCTCGCTGCTGACGTATTTTCAGGGGCTGTTTGCCGCTATGCTGTCACAGACGACCGTAAAGGTCATGAGAAACGACCTTTTCGCAAAGATATCATATCTTCCGATAAAGTACACCGACACACATCAGCACGGCGATATCATGAGCCGTATGACAAACGATATAGAAAACGTATCTAACACCATTTCCCAGTCGATAGCGTCGCTGTTTTCCGGCGTGCTTACGCTGATAGGGTGCTTCCTGTTCATGATATTCTATTCCCCTATGCTTACCTTAGTCAGCATGACAAGTATCGTAATGACGCTGGCGGTGACCAGAGGGCTGACAAAATTCATGCGCAAGTACTTCCCGCTCCAGCAGTCATTACTCGGACAGCTTAACGGTCATATTGAGGAGACCGTTACCGGCTGCCGTACCATCGCGTCGTTTTCCCGCGAGCAGCGTTCCTGCGACGAGTTCAACGTTATCAGCGACAAGCTGACCGACGCGTCGATAAAGGCGCAGATAAGCGGCGGCGTTATGGGACCGTGCATGAACGTTATCGGCAATATAGGCTTTCTGCTGGTAGCGGGCTTCGGCGCGTACTTCCTGATAACCGGCTTTAATCCTTTGGCGCTGAGCGGCGCGATAACCGTCGGCACGATACAGGCGTTTTTACAGTACACAAGGAATTTCACCCGTCCTATAAACGAGATAGCACAGCAGTATGCGATGATACAGACCGCGATAGCAGGCGCGGAGCGTGTGTTCGAGATAATGGATAATCCCCCGGAGGTAGACGAGGGCAAGGACGAAAGCTTTAGTGTAGAAAACGTAAAAGGCGATATAACCTTTAAGGACCTGAGCTTTTCCTACGTTCCCGGAGAACAGGTGCTGCATGATTTCGATCTGTGGATAAGAAGCGGGCAGAAATTAGCTATCGTCGGCGCGACCGGTTCCGGAAAAACGACGGTGGTAAATCTGCTGACGAGATTTTACGACATAGATTCCGGCAGTATAACGCTTGACGGAGAAAGCATATACGATATACCGAAGAAAAAGCTGCGTGAATCTATCGGCATAGTTTTGCAGGACACTGTTATCTTCAATGATACGATAGCGCAGAATATCCGCTACGGCAGGCTGGACGCCACCGACGAGGAGGTAATAGCCGCGGCAAAGACCGCCCGCGTGGACGAATTTGCCGAAAAGCTGACCGACGGCTACAACACCATGCTGACCGAGGGCGGCAGCAACCTTTCGCAGGGACAGCGCCAGCTTATCGCGATAGCGCGCGCGATACTCGCCGACCCCAAGATATTGATACTCGACGAGGCTACCTCCAGCATAGACACCCGTACCGAGGTCTATATACAAGAGGCTATGCTGGCGCTTATGCAAGGACGCACCAGTCTTATAATCGCGCACCGCCTTTCCACCATACGCGACGCGGACAAGATAGTCGTTATCGACGGCGGCAAGGTAGCCGAGGCGGGCAATCACAAGGAGCTGCTCGCGCAGGGCGGCGCTTATGCAAAGCTTTACAATACCCAGTTTGCGGGCATAGCGACCTGAGCATTTGCCTTGATAAAAAAATTTTAACTTTTTTCTCTTTTTTGTGGTTTTACCTATTGACAAACACAACATATTGTGTTATACTTAGAATCACCACCACAAGAATAAGCCGCAAGGCTGCAACAATAAAAAACGATTTTAAGGAGAAGGAATTAAAATGGTACAGGTAAATGTTATCAACGGAACTTTAGAACAGAACGAGATCGACGCTTATGTAAATCATGCGATCGACGCAAACCCCGGCAAGCTGATCAATACTATCGATCTTGAGTTAGACGGCGACTATGTGAACATGACCTGTCATTTCGGAGAGATACCTTTCGAGAGGATACGTCGTATCACAGGATATCTGGTAGGTACGCTCGACCGTTTCAACAACGCTAAAAAGGCCGAGGTCGAGGACAGAGTAAAGCACAGCATAGTACCGGAAGAGGACGAGGATATTTATATCAGCGCCTGAGTAAATTTTTCAGTATAATATGACTTTGATCCGTCCATACTCTTAATGTAGATTAAGGGTATGGAGGGATTTTTTTGTATTACAACAAAGTGGAGATAAGCGGCGTAAGCACCTCAAAGCTGACTGTACTTAAAGAGGAGGAAAAGACCGCTCTGCTTGAGCGGATAAAGCAGGGCGATAAAAAGGCGCGCGAAGAGCTTATAAACGGAAATCTAAGGCTGGTGCTCAGCGTGATACAGCGTTTTTCCGGCCGCGGAGAGAATCCGGACGACCTGTTTCAGGTGGGCTGTATAGGGCTGATGAAAGCGATAGACAACTTCAGCACCGAATACAACGTAAAATTTTCCACCTACGCCGTACCGATGATAATGGGCGAGCTGCGGCGGTATCTTAGGGACAACAACTCCATACGTGTCAGCCGCTCCATGCGCGACCTTGCATATAAGGCGATGCAAGCGCGGGAAAAGCTGACTAACGAGCATTCCCGCGAGCCGACGATAGAACAGATCGCAAAGGAGATAGACGCAAAGCGCGAGGACGTGGTGTTAGCTTTAGAGGCGGTCAGCGACCCGATATCACTGTATGAGCCGGTATTCTCGGAGTCTGGCGACACTATATATATGATGGATCAGATAGGCGACAACAACGACGACAAGAACTGGCTGGATGAGATAGCTCTTAAAGAGGCTATCGTTTCACTGGACGCGCGGGAAAAACGGATACTGAACCTGCGATTTTTCAAGGGCCGCACCCAAGTGGAGGTAGCGGAGGAGATAGGCATAAGTCAGGCGCAGGTTTCAAGACTGGAAAAAGGCGCGCTGAATAAAATAAAAAAACAGCTTTGAGCTGCTAACAATAAGGGCTGCCCGTAACGAGCAGCCCTTTAATAAGCAAAATTATTCTTCGGTTATCTCGGCCTCGGGAGCGTTTTTCTTTATGCTCTCGATACCGTTCATGCAGCCTGCTTTAGCCTTGTAGCCCTCTCCGGTGGCGATTATCTCGCCGTTGCGCGCTTTAAGTCTGAAGCGGTATTCGCCCTTCTTGTCAAGGTAGACTTCGTACTTGGGGTGCTTGAGCGTTTCGTAACCCTCAACGGTCTGATCCTCTACCGCGCTGTCGCAGCATTTGCGGACGCTCTCGATACCGTTCTTGCAGGCGGCGTCGCTGTTGTAGACCTCGCTGGTGGCTATCACCTCGCCGTTACCTGCTTTAAGGTCAAACTTTACGCCGGTGGAAGTCTTTTTGATAACAAACTTGCCCATCTCTTTTTTCCTCCTGTAAAATAATTTTCCGTTTTCCGTTTGTCGAATAACGACGAACGGGTTTATAAGAATATTTTAACATATTTAAGCGGTATTGTCAATCATTCACAAAACTTTTTCCGTAACATTGATTTTTTTATTGCAAACCGAACGGTTTTATAGTATACTTAAAAAAGAAACCGCAAATATCCGGACTCGGATAAAGGAGGGGCTATGGAAAAATTTCGCGACAGGCGTTTTTCAATGGAAGAACGGACAAAGGATCTGATAAAACGGCTTACCCGCGACGAAAAGATAGGGCTGCTCGCTACCCGGCAGCTGGGTATCGAGCGTCTTGGGATAAAGGAATGGCACGTCGGCGTGGAGGTCGCGCGCGGATATGTTTCCCGCGATCCCGAGCTTACCACCTCGGTATATCCTCAGCCGATAGGAATGGCGGGCACGTTTGATACCGAGCTTATGAAAGAGATAGGCGAAACCGCCGGAGAAGAGGCGCGCATAATAAACTCCCTCCACCCGAACGGGCATCTCATGCTGTGGGGTCCTACCGTCGATATGTGCCGCAATCCCTTATGGGGGCGCAACGAGGAGGGCTACGGCGAGGACCCTTTCCTTACCGGACAGATGTCGGCGGCGTACACGCTGGGACTTGCTCACCCGGTCGGAGAATATCTGCGCACGATACCGACGTTAAAGCATTTTTGCGCTAACAATACCGAGGAAAACCGAGGCAGCTACAGCTCTAACACCGAGCCGAGAACATTGCACGAATACTACTACGCGGCCTTCAAGCCGGCGATGACCGAGGGAGGAGCGCGCTCGGTAATGGCGGCGTATAACGAGCTTTCCGGAGTGCCGGGCATGGTAAATCCCGACCTTAAACGCCTGCTTAAAAGAAAATGGGGCATGCTGTTTGCGGTGACGGACGGCGGGGATTTCTCCCAGAACGTAAACGCGCACCGTCACAGTCCCGATCATGCAGAAACGCTTGCACTCGCGCTGAAAAGCGGTATGGAGGTAATGACCGACGACGCGAATTTGGTCGCGGCAAGCGCTAAAGAGGCATTGCGGCGCGGTCTTATAACCGAAAAGGACATCGACGAGGCAATATATGGCTGCTTACTGGCGCGTTTCAAGCTGGGAGAATTTGACGAGGATAACCCGTACAGCAAGATAGACGTTTCCCGCCTGGAATGTGAGGAATTTCGCTCGCTCAGTCTGCGCGCGGCTAAAGAACAGACCGTTTTACTCAAAAACGACGGACTGCTGCCGCTTGGTAAAAACTTAAATATCGCGCTGATAGGTCAGAACGGGAACGACTGCATTATGGACTGGTACACCGGCTGGTCGTCCTACCGCAAGACGATACTGGACGGCCTTAAAAAGCAGTACAAAAAGGTCTATTACGATAACGGCAGAGATCACGCGGCGGTAAGATCGGTGCTTACCGGAAAATATCTCGGCGTAAACGACGACGGCACGGTATCGGCGATATACGGCAAGAAAGATAAACACGCCGCGTTTGAACTCGGAGAATTCGGCAACGGACAGATAACGCTTAAAAGTCTGTACAACGGCAAATTCTTCACCGAGGAAACGATGAAAGCGGACTCCCCCACTACCTACCGTTGGTTCACAAGGGAAATATTTTGGGTAAAGCCGACGGACGGACATATAAAGCTCGGTACATACTTCAAAATGACGCTTTGTGTAAACGACGACGGTCTTGTGGAGAAAGCGCGTCCTTACGGCGTCGAGCCGGAAAAGCTGTTTGATATAGAGATCATTTCCGACGGCGCTCAGCGTGCCGCAAAGCTCGCCGCTAAAGCGGACGCGGCGATAGTCTGCGGCGGAAACGACCCGATGATAGTTGCAAGGGAATGCTACGACCGCGACACCCTTTCCCTGCCCGAAAGCCAGACAAAGCTGATAAACGCCGTATACAGCGCTAATCCCAAAACGATTTTTGCGGTGGTGTCAAGCTATCCATACGCCATAAACGAGCAGCAGAAAACTCTGCCCGCGATAATTTACACCACCCACGCAGGGCCGGAACTAGGGGACGCGTTCGCAAGTGTGATAAGCGGCGAACATAACCCCGCCGGACGCTTATCCCAGACATGGTATAAAAGCGAGGACGAGCTTGCTCCGATAACCGACTACGACATTATCGAAAGCGATATGACCTATCTTTACTACAAGGGAAAGCCGCTGTATGAATTCGGCTATGGGCTGAGCTACTCCGAGTTTAAGTATTCCGACTTTTCGGTGATAGAACGCGGTAATAAGCTTATAGCCTCGGTAAAGGTCAAAAACGTTTCTAAGCGCGACGGCGAGGAGGTCGTGCAGATATATTTCACCCCGAAAGCGCCGAGGGTAAAGCGTCCGATAAAGCAGCTCTGCGGATTTTTCCGCGTATTTATAAAAGCAGGAGAGACCGCGGAGGTAAAAATAGAGATACTTAAAAAAAGACTTGAATTTTACGACGTCACCCGCGAAAAGCTGACGGTAGAAAGCGGGGAATATATCTTCCGCTGCGGGGCAAGCAGCCTTGATATACGCGCCGAAAGCACCGTCTTTGTAAACGGAGAAACGATACCGCCGCGCAACTTGTTCAAATACACCAAATCGGAAAATTACGACCGCAAATCGGGAACGAGAATGTTATGGTCGAAAGCCGAGCAGCAGCATTTCATGTCCGGCGGGAATATCTTCTTTGATACCGCCGACCTGAGCGGTGCAAAGGCGATAGAGCTGTACGCTTGCAGTGCGGGACTCGCAGGAGAGATAATAATTTCTGTAAACGGCAGCGACGCGGCAAAGATACCGGTGGCGGTCTCCCCCTACCCCGACAAATTCACAAAATACCGCGCCGAGATAAGCTCGGATAATTTGCCCGAAAACGGCACGTTATCGTTCTATATCGGCGGACAGGCCGGACTGCTCAAATTCCGGCTGATAAAGTAAGGAGGAACGTTATGTCAAACGAATTGCAGGAGATAATAAGCGGCAGCAAAAAGATAGTATTCTTCGGCGGAGCGGGAGTTTCCACCGAAAGCGGGATACCGGATTTTCGTTCTGCGGACGGACTGTATAATCAGAAATACGACGTGCCGCCGGAAACGATGCTCAGCCACGAGTATTTTTTCAGTCACACCGAGGATTTTTACCGTTTTTATCGGGACAAAATGCTGGCGCTTGATAAAAAGCCGAATGCGGCTCATCTTAAACTGGCGGAGCTGGAAGCTGCCGGAAAGCTGACGGCGGTGGTCACTCAGAACATAGACGGACTTCATCAGGCGGCGGGCAGCAAGACGGTTTACGAGCTGCACGGCTCGGTACACCGCAACTACTGCCGTAAATGCGGTAAAATGTACGACGCATGGTATATGCAAAGCAGCGAGGGAGTTCCCCACTGTGAATGCGGCGGGCTTATAAAACCGGACGTGGTGCTTTACGGCGAGCCGTTAGACGAGCACACCGTCACAAAAGCACTGGACGCGATAAGCAGCTGTGACACTCTTATAGTGGCGGGAACGTCGCTTACGGTCTACCCCGCCGCGGGCTTTATACGGTATTTCAACGGCGATAAGCTGGTACTGATAAACCGCGACGAAACGCCGTTCGATAAGCAGGCGGATCTTGTGATACACGGCAAGGTCGGCGAGATACTTAATGAAATAAAGGTATAAAAGATCCGCCCCGTTGAAAATCATCGGGGCGGTCATTATTACTTGTCGTACGGGCTGTCAAATTCTTTCTCGGCTTTTTCTACCGCCTGTTCAAGGGTAAGCCCGGTGAAGAACGGCGCGTTTAAGTATCTGCCGGATTTTTTGTCATCGACGAACGCTCCTACCGCTATGCCGGGTATCGCGCTTTCTGGAGCGTTAGGCGCGTTCGGCCCGCCAAGGTCGGTACGGCACCAGCCGGGGTCGGTGAGATTTATCATCACGTCGGTCCCCTCTACGGTAGAACCGAGGTCAATGGTTATCTTGTCAAGAGCCGCCTTGCTTGCGGAATAGCCCGCCTGCTGCGGTTCGAGCCGTATGCCGCTGGTAGTGTTTAATATCCTGCCGAAGCCGTTTTCTATCATCTTAGGCATAAAATGATAGCATATCATCGCGGGCGCTATCGTGTTTATCTTAAAGCTCTCGGTGTAATCATTCATCGGCGTTTTGAAATACTCGTTGCGGTACGCTATCTGCAAGCCCGCGTTGTTCATAACAATGTCCACTCTGAC
Source organism: uncultured Ruminiclostridium sp. (assembly GCA_947624435.1). GTDB lineage: Bacteria > Bacillota > Clostridia > Oscillospirales > Ruminococcaceae > Ruminiclostridium_E. Next base: position 11,514 of record CANQKE010000015.1, on the reverse strand, counting down.
GCCCAGCGCGTCGATGTCCTCCAGCATTTTCGCCACCGCGTCCAAATCGGACAGCTCCGCCTCAAACGCATAAGCCGAAACGCCTAGCGCCTTTACCTCATCTAACACCTTTTCGGTATGTGCTAAACTCCTGGAGTGCAGCAGCAGATTACAGCCCTGCTGCGCCATAAATTTTGCGGTAATATAACCTATACCGCGTGCAGCGCCGGTTATCAGCGCCCATCTGCCCTTTACGTCTACCATAACAGCAGCCTCCCTTGTTGAGTTTTCCTTATTTTAACATATAAAATACCGTTATGTCAAGAGCTTATGTTTTATCGGCGGCTAAAATTTTTGAAAAAACTATTGACAAACAGGCGCTGTTCTGTTATAATAGATAATGCGATTTGCGGGGATGCTGGAATAGGCAGACAGGCAAGCTTGAGGTGCTTGTGTCAGTATTGGCGTGAGGGTTCAAGTCCCTTTCCCCGCACCATGTCGGAGCAAAATGAAATTTGCTCCGATGTTTTTTTATAGGTGAAGTGAAGAAAGGACGTAACATGGAAATAGTAGAGATAATCTCGCTTATATGCGCGGTTGTGATACTCATTATGCTTGCCGTCATGCTTGTAAAAGGCAGATCGGACGGCAGTGACAAATCCGAGCAGGAAACGGCCGCTTTAAGGCGGGAGATAGAGCTGTTAGGGCGGCAGTTTGAATCGCAGAACAAGCTGCTGGTAGAATTGCAAAACGGCTTACACCAAACCGTGTCGGCTAATTTTTCGGCGTTCGGGGATATGCTGCGTTCCTCTCAGGAGCAGCAGCAAAAGCAGACTAACGAGCGATTGGAAAAGCTGGAAAAGGATTTTAACGATATCCGCACGAGCATAACCGCATCGCTTGAAAAGATACAGACGTCCAACACCGAAAGCATTGAAAAGCTCAGGCAGGACAATCAGCAAAGTCTGGAAAAGATAAACGATACCGTCAACGAAAAGCTGCAAAAGACCCTGAACGAGCGGCTGACTCAATCCTTCTCGGCGGTGAACGAACGATTAGAGCAGGTACATAGAGGACTCGGCGAGATGAAAAGCGTCGCGTCCGGCGTATCAGATCTTAAAAACGTGCTTTCCAACGTAAAGACGCGCGGCACGCTCGGCGAGATACAGCTTGGCGCAATATTGGAAGAGATACTCGCGCCGGAGCAGTTCTGCGCTCAACAGTCGGTAAAACCGAACAGCAGCGAAAAGGTGGATTTTGCGGTAAAGCTCCCGGGCGCGCAGCCGGACGAGCGAGTATATCTTCCTATAGACTCGAAATTCCCCCAGGACAGATTTTCCGATCTGCTCGCCGCGTATGAAACCGGAGATACCGAGCTTATAAAGCAAAAGCGCGGACTTCTTGACGCGGAGATAAAGCGCTGTGCAAAGAGCATAAGCGAAAAGTACATTGCGCCGCCCTACACCACCGATTTTGCGATAATGTTCCTGCCGTTTGAGGGACTATACGCCGAGGTCATAAATATGGGGCTGGTAGAAGTCCTTCAAAAAAATTACAGGGTAAATATCGCGGGGCCGTCCACCATGGCGGCGATGCTCAACAGTCTGCAAATGGGATTCAGAACGCTTGCGATACAGCAAAAGAGCGGCGAGGTCTGGAAGATACTCCAGGCGGCAAAGATAGAATTCAACAGGTTCGGCGACGTGCTCGCCGCTGCTAAGAACCGCCTGCGTCAGGCGGACGACGAGCTTGAAAAGCTGATAGGCGTGCGCAGCCGCGCTATCAACCGCAGCTTAAAAACCGTGGAACTGCTTGACAGCAGCGAGGACTCCGCAGCGCTGCTCGGGCTGGATCAGCAATCGGAGATAGAGGAATAATTTGACCTCCCCGCCTTGTTAAAAAGGTGGGGAGGGTTGGTTTTGTAAAGATAGCAACGAAAACTTAAATCTAATTCGGAGATACCCATAGGATCTGACCGGCGGACTCGTTAGACATATTATCTAAATTGTATTCAGCTTCACTTTGGCTGAATAATCCATCGATATCTTGCGTACATTTGATCTTGTTAAACAAGTGTTCGCTCTCTATCTCCCTATACGAATTCATACCGCATCTGAACTGCATTTCATCGGGGATAAAGCTGAACACCTTTCGTCCGAGATATATAAAGTCAAACGCGAAAGATGAAAAATCCGTGATGAAAATCTCGTATTGCTCTATCGATAAAGCCGTATCCACTATATGCACCCGCTCGGAACGTATCTTAAAGCGATCGCGGTACACCTCAAAAATAGGATGGAGCTTGAAATCCAGGATATAACCATTTTGCTCCAGCAGATCGTTCAGCTTTTCGTCGTTAAGAAAATCGGATATGTTCTTAAAATAATCCGACGACTCAAATAAGCTGTTCAGCGGCTGCCATTCTCCGTTGATATCCGGACCTATCAGGTACTGCCGCCAGCTTGGCGCAAATAATATCTTCTTCTGCGGCTTTGCGGTCCGGTCAAGCATTTTAAGCCTCGGCATAAGTCGAGGTATTATATCCTCTTTTCTGAAATGATATTTCTCGGTGAACAGCTTTTCCTCGTAATCCGTTGATATATCCACTTTATCCGCCATTATTATTTCCGGAGTGTACTTCCACGGAAGACTGGCGTGAAGTATCCCGTGCTGTATATATTCAACCTCAAAATCGAAGAAATCAGCATAAAGATAAAGCTCCTCCGACCGAAAAGGAAAGATATTTATATCTTCTATATAAGCGGTTATTATTTTCCGGCAGGAAAGGCAAAGTATTTTATGCTCGTTGCTGCCGAACGGCACAAGGTCGCGCAGGTCTGCTTTCGGAAACGAAAAATCTTTTTTTGACTTTTCGTTATCATAAATATATATCCGCCGTACTCCGTCGTTTTTGAAATAATCCTCCTTAAATCTGTACCAACCGTTGTCTTTGCCGACGCCGCGGCAGTCATAATAAAGGCAGATATTAGTTCTATACCGCAGAGCAGCCGCTTTTTTGCGTATTCGTTTCATTCCCGACGAAGGCAGCGGGCATTTGCTGTTTTCTAAAAGAACGCTTTGGCACGACTCGTCCGAAAGCTCAAACTGCCTTTTTTCCGTATCGTAGCTCAACACTTTTTTACCTATAGGCGCTTTATATCTCTGCGCGTAATACGAAAAAGGAGTTTTCGGCATAAAATAATATTTGCAGCCGTATTCATACCCGTTCAGTGAAATGAAAAAGCTCAAACGCCGTAAATTCTCAATATCGGCTTGAAAGCAAAACGCATAAAAATTATGGGTTTTAGTCCGGCACAGATAATAGCTATGGGCGGAATCGTAAAGAGCCTGCTCCTCGCGTCTACCGTTTATCTCGGCATACAATTTCGGCTTTTCGGTGAAATTAAACGCGGAAGATTTCACAAAGCCTCTGAATATAAAAGTACCGTTATCATCTCTTATTCTGGTCACAACGATCTCCGCGATCTTCTCCGAAAGAATAACTCCGCTGTCATCCTTAAGCCCAAACCGTTCGGATTCATAAAATGCGCTTACTTTGTTTTGCGGCTTCATTGACAGCCAATAAAACTTATGGAAAGCGTTTATATCCGGATGCTTCAAAATAACCTCGTTATCCACCCGGCTAAGCAGCGCTTTTATCCTGTTCATAGCTTGGCTAAACTGCGCGGCGTTGTAATGATAAGGGTAAAGGATATTAGAGCGCAGCTTCCACGCGAGATCGTTTATATATAATCCCTGATACGCCTGCGGAACGGGATCGGTTTTACCGAACATATCCTCAAACATTTTCATCGACTGCTCGAAAATATAGCACGCTCCGCTGATTTTTCCCGACGAAGTGGTTTCCGCCCGATTGTAGATATATTTTGCATCGGCGCAGAATCCGATTTTCATCTTTTCCTTTGTGACCTCATAACAATAACGCTGATCCTCGGAAAAGGTCATCTTATCGTCAAATAAAGCATTGTCCTCAAAGCGGTTGCGCACCATTATGTTCATTGTGGTCTGACCGATATATGGCAGCTCGCGAAGATCGTATATACCGGAATAGGTCATGTATTTATATCTGAAATGCGGAGCAAGTACAACACCGTGATAGTGCGTTTCGATAGGATATGTGACAAGGTCGCAAACGTCTCCGCATTCCTCGAAAAATTCATACAGCTTGTCCGCGCTGCCGTCGGAAAGAGAATCATCCGCATCCAGAAAAAGTATATATTTCCCTCTTGCGTTTTTTATTCCTAAGTTGCGGGTATCCGAAACGCCTGTGTGCGGCTTGTCAAAAAAGCGTACAAAGCTGTATTTCCCCTCGGCTTCCCTGCAAAGCTCCGCCGTGTTGTCGGAAGACCCGTCGTTGATAAGGAGGAGCTCGAAGGGGGTTTTTATCGTCTTTACAACATTTATAACGTTCTGCAGATCGGCAGATGAATTGTAAAGAGGAACTATAAGAGAAATATTAACCATATTCATACATTTATCTGCACTTCAAGTATCGTTGTATCCTCCACGGCAATAAGCGAGTGAGCTATACCTTTATCTATCGTGTAGGTATCGCCGGGGAAAGCGTCGTGATTTCTGCCGTTTATCTTTATGACCGCTTTTCCGCTCAGCACTGTCCAGACGGTGCGGTTTGCGGCATGCGTCTTTTCCTTTATCTCACTGCCCTGCTTTACGAATTTCTTTTTGGTGACCGCCTTGTTCCCTTTTTCATCTACAGAAACATTAAGCACGGTGTAATCGCCCCACTCGCGTTCCTCATACATCGGGCGAATGTCCATATTCTCAACGTATTTCTTTATGTATGAGCTTTGCTCCTTATCGGCGACAAGTATACCGTCAGGACCTGCCGCCACTATCATATCATGCGCGCCCATTACCACTATCGGTATTTCAAGCTCATTTATGACGTGAGTATTGGTGCAGTCCTCGCTTGCTATCGCAAAGCCGTAAAGAGGGTCCATAACCTCGGTGATAGTGTTCCATGTACCAAGGTCTTTCCATTCTCCGTCATACGGAACTACCGCCACGCTGTCCGCTTTTTCCAGCACTACATAGTCAAAGCTGTTTTTCTCAAACAAAGCATAATTATTCAGCACATCGGCAAAGCCGGTCGACGGCACATAGCGCTGTACAATATCCATGATATACGACAGCTTAAACGCGAACACGCCGCAGTTCCAAAGCCCGCCCATATCTATAAACTGCTGTGCGGCATGCTTGTCCGGCTTTTCCTTGAACTGCGAAACGGGAAAAGGCTCAATATCGGTATTTTCGGGGATTATGTAGCCGTATTTTTCGGATGGGTAGGTGGGTTTTACTCCCATCAGCACAATATCCGCCGTGCCTTGCTGTACCGCGGCGTCGATTTTATTCAATGCGGCGAAAAAATCATTTTCCACATAAGGGTCTACCGGCAGGACTATAACCGTTTCGTCCGGTTCGCAGCGCCTTTCGTAATATAAATGAGATGAGGCCAGCGCGATAGCGGGAAAGGTGTTGCGGCGCTGAGGCTCTACAATAACAGACACCTTAGAGCCTAGCTGATTCTTTATCGCCTCCACCTGTGTTGCGCTGGTAGTGACCGATATATCCGCATCCGGAATAGCGGCCGATATCTGCCCGTATACGCGCCTTACCATTGAATCGGTACAGCCGTTATCGTTTTTGATGAGCTTCAGAAACTGCTTAGAGCGCACCTCGTTTGACAGCGGCCATAAGCGCTTGCCCGAGCCGCCAGAGAGTAGAACTATCTGCATTTTTTCTTCCTTTTCTTTAGGTGACAAGCTCGTCCTTGTCCTTGACGTTTTCCAAAAACCATTTGTAGGTCAGTTTCAATCCGTCCTCAATGTTGGTTTTCGGCTTCCAGCCAAGATTAGTTATCTTGGAGGAATCAACGATTTTTCTGAACATTCCCTCAGGTTTGGTCGGGTCGGTAACGATCTCACCTTCATAACCGACGACCTTTTTGACCATCTCAGCTATCTGCAATATAGTAAAATCTTTGCCATATCCTATATTGACAAATCCATCGCCGGAATAATTTTCCATAAGATATATACACGCGTCGGCCATATCATCGGCAAACAGCAGCTCTCTGTATGCTCTTCCCGTCCCCCATACAACGACATTCTTCAATCCGTTGACCTTAGCGGAATGAAATTTTCTTATCATCGCGGGAATAAGATTTGAACGATTTACATTAAAGCTGTCGTTATATCCGTACAAATTACAAGGTATTGCACTGAAATAACTCAGTCCATATTCACGGCGGTAGTATTCACATGCTTTAAGACCCGCTATCTTCGCCAAAGCATAGCCTTCGTTAGTCGGCTCCAGCATACCCGTAAGCAGCGATTCCTCCGAAATAGGCTGCTTTGCCTCACGCGGATAAACGCAAGCAGAACTTATAAAAATTAATTTTTTAACACCGTACTTAAACGAACAGGTCAAAACATTACTCTGAATTGCGAGATTATCCATGAGAAACTCGACCGGATATTTTACCGTCGCACCTATCCCACCAACCTTAGCGGCAGCAAGAAAAACATAGTCCGGCTTTTCTGCTTCAAAAAATTTCTCAACGTCGTATTGTCTGGTAAGGTCAAGCTCTTCTATTGTTTTGCCGATAAGGTTATTATACCCTTTTGCCTTTAATCCTCGAACTAGCGCAGACCCGACCATTCCGGCATGACCGGAAATATAAATCTTTGCATTTTTATCAAATTTATTCATTATTGCACACCTCGTTAAATCTAAATTTAATATTTGTAACAAGGTATATGCAATAGTAAATAATGTTATAGGGTATTACCCCCCCCCGCAAAATTGGAGGAGATATTTTCACAGAACCATTTGTATGCGGTATTTATGCCTGTAAGCATATCGGTTTTGGCTGCCCATCCGAGTTTATTGAGCTTTTCACAGGACATATTTTTTCTATGTATTCCGCCGGGTTTGTCGGTGTTGAACACTATTTCCCCGTCATAGCCGACCGCTTCCTGTATCATAAAAGCTATGTCCTTTATTGAATGTTCTATCCCGGGTGAAACGTTTATGATATCACTTTCGTGATACTTATCCATTAAAAGCACACAAGCATCCGCAAGATCATCGGCAAACAAAAATTCTCTTAAAGCCGTGCCGTCGCCCCATATTTCAACGCTTTTGGCATTGTTTGTTTTTGCTTCATGAAAGCGTCTTATCAGCGCAGCAACTACTCTTGATTTCTTTTCGTCGTAACAATCATTTATTCCGTATAAATTGCAAGGAACGGCTGAAATATACTGAACGCCATATTGCTTTGAGTAATATTCACAAAGCTTTGCACCGACGATTTTGGATATTCCGTATCCCTCCCAGTCCGGATCAAGTTTGCCGTTCATAAAACTATCCTCTGTAAGAGGTAACGGAGCGTTTTTAGGATAAATGCAATTTGAAGAAATGAATAGCAGCTGCTTACAACCGTTATTAAAAGCGCTGTTTATAACATTCAATTCGATATAGGCGTTATCTCTGAGATGCTCGGCGGGATACTGACGATTGTCTGAAACCCCACCTACATTTGCCGCCACCAGAAAAACTATATCGGGTTTTTCCTTTTCAAAAAATTCTTCCACATCCGACTGACGCGTCAGGTCAAGCTCGTTTATGTCTTTGCTTATGATATTTTTGCAGCCAATGCTTTTCAGTTTTCTCATGAGGGCAGAGCCTACCATTCCGGCATGACCGGCTACATAAATTTTCTTATCTTTATCCATGATTTTCAACCTCCGAGGAATGTACATTCTCCAAATACCACTCAAACAGCTTTTCAACGCCTGTTTTCATGGTATACTGAGGCTTCCAGCCTAAACCGAGCAATTTGGAGGAATCGATAAAGTTCCTCATCTTTCCGTCCGGTTTTGACGGGTCGGTGACTATTTCGCCTTCATAGCCCACGACCTCGCTTATCAGCTTTGCAAGGTCAAGTATCGATATTTCCGTCCCCGTTCCTACATTGACATGTTCGTAATCGGAATAATTGTTCATCGCATATACGCAGCCGCTCGCAAGGTCGTCCACATATATGAATTCTCTCATCGCCTTACCGCTGCCCCAAAGCTCTATTTTCGGCGTATTATTCAGCTTTGCTTCGTGATACTTCCGTATCAGAGCGGGAATAACGTGTGAATTCTGAGGGTCGAAGCTGTCGCCCTCGCCATAGCAATTAGCGGGAGTTACCGCGATAAAATCGTCGCCATATTCTTTTCTGAAATATCCGCAAAGCCGCACCCCGAAATTCTTTGCAAGCGCGTAAGCCTCGTTGGTAACTTCTGGATTACCATTAAGCAGGTCTTTCTCCTTTATCGGCATAGTCGCATCATTTGGATAGCAGCAGGCGCTTCCGAGATAAAGCAGCTTTTTCACGCCGCTGTTATGCGCCGCCTGCAAAACGTTCGCGGCAATATACATATTTGTAAGCCCGAATTCAACGGGATATGTAGAGTTTGCTTTGATACCTCCTACCCTTGCGGCTGCCAGAAAAACATATTCCGGCTTTTCCGAGGCAAAAAACGCCTCTGTCGCCGCTTTATCCGTAAGGTCAAGCTCACCGTGCGTTCTGCCGACAATGTTTTCATATCCCTGCCTTTTAAGCTCTCTGACTATAGCAGAGCCTACCATTCCGGTATGACCGGCAACGTAGATCTTTGAATTTTTGTTCATCATTTACGCCTCCATGCAAATAAAGGCGTAAGAACAAACGATACAGTTAAGCTGTACCCCCCCCCCGCATATATCGGGAGCGATATTATTCAAAAACCACCTATATGTAAGTCTTAATCCTTCTTCAAGCCCGACTTTCGGTTTCCATCCAAGCTTATTTATTTTTGAAGAGTTCATCAATCTTTTCATCATACCCTCCGGTTTGGAACTGTCGGTTATTATCTCTCCGTCATAGCCAACTATTTTCCTTATCATTTGTGTTATCTCAAGTATGGAATAATCGCTGCCGGATCCTATATTGTAATATTCTCCTCCTGCACCATTATCTAGCAAAAACAGACAAGCATCTGCTAAATCATCGGCAAACAACAACTCCCTGCGAGCATTTCCGCTGCCCCATACCGTCAACTTATCGTTGCCGTTTATCTTTGCTTCATAACAACGCCTTATTATGCCGGGAATTATATGTGAGCGTAAAACATCAAAGTTGTCGTTATATCCGTACAAATTACAAGGAATTACACTCATATATTCCGCGCCGTACTCCTTGTGAAGATATTCGCACGCTTTAATTCCGCAAATCTTAGCTAAAGAATACCCTTCGTGGTGCTCTTCCATTTTACCGGTCAATAAAGATTCTTCACTTATGGGCTGCTCCGCCGATTCCGGATATACGCAGGCAGAGCCTATGAAAATCAGCTTTTTCACTTTTTGAGTTAAAGCAGCCGTAAATATATTATTTTGCATTTTAAGATTATCCATAAGAAATTCAGCGGGCGATTTTATATTTGCTCCTATCCCTCCTACCCTTGCGGCTGCCAGAAAAACGTATTCAGGCCTCTCACGGTCGAAAAACTCTTCAACTTCAGACTGTCTTGTAAGGTCTAATTCCTCAAAAGTCCTGCCTATTATATTTGTGTATCCTCTGGAGGTCAAATTACGCACAAGCGCTGTCCCTACCATTCCGGTATGACCGGCAACGTAGATCTTAGCATTCTTTTCCATGCTTTTCTCCTTGTTTTTACAGTACGGATTTAAGGACCTGCACAAAGTAATCTATCTCGGCGAAATTATTCTTACTGTGATTTCCTATGAAAAATCCGTTGTCGTGAATATCATCCGCGGCGGTAAGTTCACCGCTCACGGTATGCTCCATATATTCGATGACCTTGTTGCGGGTAAAGTTTCCCGCCACGATGGGACGCACCTCTATCTCCTTTTCGGCAAGCTGCTTTACGACCTCGTCGCGCTTACCGATATTCTTTCCTTCAAGAATGACCGCAAAGCCGAACCACGAGCTGCTTTCCGTTTCCTTTTGAGTACGCACGTCGGGAATATCCTGCATTTTCTCCTTGAAATAGCGGGCGTTCTCTCTGCGCTGTGCAATTATGCCGTCCATCTTTTTAAGCTGCTGAGTTCCGGCAGCGCCTTCCATTTCAAGCGGGCGCAGATTAAATCCCGGCACAATAAAGTTAAAGCTCTCATAGAAAGCGTTTTCGCTTTTACTGTAAATTTTGCTGTCCTTGGGAAGATTTCTTGTCCAGCCGTGAGCCCTTATACACAGCATATAGTGATACAGCTCCTCGTCGTCGGTAACGACAACTCCGCCCTCCATCGTGCAAAGGTGATGCGAATAAAAAGTTGAATAAGTCCCAACCAAGCCGAACGTTCCGGCTTTCCTGCCGTGATATTCCGCGCCGAGCGACTCGCAGTTGTCTTCCATTATGATGATGTTTTTGTCGTCACATATCTTCTTCACCGCATCGAAATCATTGGGATTGCCCAGAAGATTTACAAGGCAAACAAGCCGCGTCTGAGAAGTTATCGCTTCTTGAAGCTTTGCGATATCTATATTAAGCGTATCCTTGTCGATATCTACAAATCTGAGTTTAAGTCCCATCTGGTACAGCGGAAAATATGTAGTACTCCAGGAAACGGCGGGAACTATCACTTCATCGCCCTTTTTAAGTCTGCCGGAATATATCAGTCCTGCGACCGCAAGCAAATTAGCCGCCGAGCCTGAGCTTACCATAAGCGCATATTTTACGCCGAATTTTTCCGCGAATGCCTTTTCAAACTCCGCTACACGTTCCCCCATTGAAAACCGTCCGGACCTCAGAACGCTTATTATCGCATCGAATTCATTGTTGTCCCATGTGTCATCGCTAAGTCTGTACTTCATTTAACGCGCCTCCTTTCCGTGAAAAAAGGGAAAGAAAACGCAATACTTGTTAATCTTATATATATATATATATATATATATCAGTTGTCTTGTCAGGCAATATTACGCCTTTATCGTAAAAAGCCGTCATTATGGTATCCTCCTTGAATAATAATTCATGATTGATATTAGGCGGTATTGCGAAAAAATCGCCCTTTGAAAATGTCTTTGTTTCCACAACAGGTTTTTGCTCCAGGGTTTTTAGCGTTACCTCCACCTCTCCCTCAACGACATAAAAGGATTCCGTGTTGAGTTTATGATAGTGGTTACCGCGCAGTGCGCCTTTTTTACAGCGCAGAACATTGGCTTGATTGCAATTTTCCTGGAACAACTGAACCATACTTCCGCGTTCGTCGGAATTTGTGAAAACAGGCTTTAATATCTTAAACAGACTTTCCATCAGCAACCGCCTTAATATCATTCTCCGTCATCAGTCTCACAAGCTCCTCGAAAGAAGTTTTCGTAGGATTCCAACCGAGGGTAGCTTTTGCCTTGGCGGGATCTCCCAGCAGCGTCACCACGTCGGTGGGGCGGAAATATTCGGGTGATACCTCCACTAAGACTTTGCCGGTCTTTTTGTCTATGCCCTT
>CANQKE010000014.1 GCA_947624435.1 uncultured Ruminiclostridium sp. | reverse complement strand
TCCGGGAGCATACCGCCGTTTGTTGTCAGCAGCCCGTTTCACGGTCTGCGTGTAGTTCCTTGTAAACTGACCTAAGTTGCTCTTTAAGTACGCTGGACAGCTTTTTAAGGAAAATATGGCTGGAATGCTGCGGACACATGAGCTCATTCAGCATGCAGCGCAAAAATGTCAGCAAGACAAGCAAGATAGAAAATTTTAATAAGGGCAATGTTCTTCTGCACGAATATGATTTCGGCTCTCCGACAGAAACTCTTATTACTGTTGTCGGCACCGTGTATCGCAAACAGCAAAAAGGGGTCAGGCTTCTTGCTCGCAACGTTCCTATTACATTTGCTTGCTGTGAATGCGGTGCTCCCGCTAAGTTTATTGCCCTCGAAGATTATGACAATGAAAATCCTTATTATTGCGAGAAATGTATTGAGAAAAACGAGGAGCTTTGTGATTTGACTCTTCCTATAACCAATTCCCCTCGCATGGGTGTTTGCGGATACTCCGGCGAAATGGATAAATTTGCTTTTGTCGATGATAAATGTCAAAGTTAAACTTTGCAATATAATATGTGCCATTATTAAAAATTTCGCCGCTCATATATCTATGCTTTCCAAAACAGAATTTTTGACATCAAAAAACTTCCCCTAAGTCAAACGACTATAGGGGAAGTTGATATAAACATCTAGGCATCGTCGTGAGGCGGCTCGGGTTCGATTCCCGCATGCCTAAACTACTTTGTAGACCATATTATACTTTCCGGTGTCCTCACAATTTATAAGTTCATTATTGTTGTCAAAGGTACAGCGGTAGACCCGACATTTTATACTGGTGTTGAAGGAATCGGCGTACGGAAAAAATGAGACGCCGGATATTTTTTCAATATCCCAGATAATGCCGCTGTCTGTTATCTCCAGTCTTCTTGAGTATACGGCGGGAGCCCAGACGCAGCTTGTCACCTGTCCGCTGTCGGCGTCGCAGATAAGCAGCACCGCGGCAGTGCTCTCCACCAGCATAGAAGTAAGCTGATTAGCAGACTCTGCATATGAACTTACCGAATTTTCCGGATACGGGATCTCGTAATATGCCGACAGATATATTTTATCGCCTGATTTTACAATATCGGTTATCGTATAATCATATCCATCACTTTCACGGTAGGCAAAAACATCAACGATATCTCCGTCGTCGCTGAGCCTTACCAGCCGTGTGCCTTCATCGGTTGAGAGCTGCACAAGATATCCGTTATCCAGCTTTACGGCGTTGTCTGCATGCAGAATTTTGAATCCCGGTTCGGATATAGCAAATTTCAGCTCATTACCGTTCAAGTCAAGCTTGGTAACGCATATATTGTATTCGTCACACGCGCTTATCACAGTCCATGAAGTGCCGTTGTCCACGACGTTTAACACATATTCGTCATTAAAGCCGTGGTCAAAATTGTGCGTCCAGAGTTTGTTGCCGTCCTTATCTATTCGTGTAACAAACCCGTGTACAGAGCTGTGCGACAAGCTGCTCTCGGTCACCTCGTTCCAATGCGTCACCTGCCCTATCACCGCAGCGCCGGCGTCTGTCTCTTTCACCAGTTCGATAGAAAGCTCATCATCTCCCCGGTCCTTGCCGAGCGTCGGAAATTTCACCGTCCAAAGAATTTCATCCTGCTGCTTACATACGATAACATAATTATTCCAGCTTTTATCATCGGTGACGTTGTTATTATCAGCAGCGTATCCCTTGTCGACATAATATAACGTGTCGTCATTTCCGTAATAGGGTTCGGTGTCGCTGTTCATAAGCTCTTCCGCTTTATCAAAGTCGGTATAAAATTCGGAAAGCTCCGTACATTTGACTTTATCGCTGCGCGTTGTGCCGTCTGTAAAATCTATAAATGAGATCTCTCTGTCACTGTGTTTTGTTTTAACAGTCTGCACAATACTCTCGTCTCCGGAAGTCATACTGTTCTCGGATACTGCCGAAGAGCTTCCCACATATTCTACGCCGATCCGATTTTTAGAGATAGCCGACAAAGCGAGCAAACCCACTCCTGCGGCAAGCGCGATGCAGGCGGCGGGTAAGATGACCGTCAGCCTGAGTTTCGGAGCTTTTAGCCCTGCGCTTCTGAGAGCCTTTTTTTCGATTCGTTTTAATGCGGCCTTGCTGAGCGACGCGTCAAAATCGTCCGGAAGTATCTCGTCAAGCTCGCGGGGGGTCAATATATCAAAAAAGTCTTTGTTACTCATACTCATTTCCTCCAGTCCTCAAGGTCGTGCCGCAGCTTTTCAACTGCGCGGCTGGTCCTTGTATCTACGTTTGATACCGTCATTTTAAGCCGAGCGGCGATTTTTACGGAGCTTTCACCGAGATAATACTTTCTGAGGATTATCTCGCGGTCGGGCTCGCCGAGTGATTTTACCGCGTCAAGAACGGTGCGGCGCATTTCCCTGTCTTCAAACTCATTTTCGGGTGAATGTTCCGATACGGCTTTTTCCTCGTCCAGCGAAAGCGGCATATTACGTCTTAAAATGTCAACGGCATTATGTACAGCGATAGTGCAAAGCCAAGCCTTTATGCTTCCCTTGTTAAGGTCAAACTTGTCTAGGTCAAGATAAAATTCACTGATAGTATCGGCGGCACAGGTCTCGATCTCCGATTTATCAACGTGAGTGCCGGACAGCTTGCGGCTTATCACGGCATAAACAAGACCGCCGTATTCCCGTGTTATGGCGGCAATTCCCTTGCCGGCGTCTTTTCTTATAAGATCGAACAACTGTGCATCCGTCATACTGTCACCTCCGATACGGAATTTTGTAAATTTTCGCCGCTCATATATCTATGCGTTCCAAAACAGAAAATCTTACAGAATTTTTAAGAAATTTTTGATATAAAAAACTTCCCCTAACTCAAACGACTATAGAGGAAGTTTCATAATAAAGATTTATACCCGCAAACGGTTTAATGCCGATTGCGGGTATAATTTTATATTTGGTTGCGGGAGCTGGATTTGAACCAACGACCTTCGGGTTATGAGCCCGACGAGCTACCCCTGCTCCACCCCGCGATAATAAGCGTTTTCTCAACGCCTTATTAGTATATCATAACATTAGCGTTTTGTCAAGCTTTTTTTCAAAAAAATTAGCTGTTACCGCATGGAAATATCTGAAAAATATCTGCCCGTTTCGGCACAGGCGTATACTAGGCTGTAGAAAAAGTGTTCAAAAGCCGGAAGGAAAGAGTGAGTATATGCTGCCGCCGTGCGGCGGACAGCTTACGCTCATTTCTCAAATTACTTTCGCAATTCGAGAAATAAGCTACGGGGAAAACCATCAGGGTTTTCACCCTCATTATGCGATTAAAAATGAGCAAGTATGTTGACACATACTTGCTCATTTTTTGGTCAGCTTGGCGAAAAAACCGACCGCAGGGAGGTTTTTCGACAAGCTGATATCTGCCCGTTTCGGCACAGGCAGATACTTTTCGACTTTTATTCAGGTTTCCGTCTTTTTGATCTTGAAGAAAAATCTTAAAAATCCCGCTAAAAACTTAGGGCTTTTCCATACAACGATCTTCATATGTACCTCTCTTTCATTAGCCGCAAAACAGCAGCCATACGCCTAAAGCTATCAGCGCCACCGCCAACACCAGCAGCAGCACTTCGGCGGAGAGATATGTAATGCAGATAATGATACCTACACAAGCCAGTATGATAGCCGGTATAAAATTTTTGCGATGATTTCGGCGTCTCATTTTTCCCTCCGACGAATTAAGTTTACTACACTTTATTCATCTGGAAGAAATTTGGTTACTTTTTTACCGTTAAAACTATCGCTTCACCCTTATGCACCGTGATAAGGCAAGGCTTATCGGTAAATTCGTTGCTTACCCCTATAGGATAAAAATCAGACATTTTGTAATGGTCAAGCGGATATTCCGCGTTTTCTATGCTTATCTCGCATTCCTCGGATATTGCAAAAACGGACAGATATCTAGACTTATCCGGCGCAATTTCCGTTTTGCCGTCTTTTAGGAAAAACGCGTCGGTGCTGTCGCCGCATATCCTGCCGGTAAGTCCGTTATGTGAAAGATATTTAAGCGTCTGTAAATTCGCGATAAGATGATCCGTTCTGCCCATGCAGGCACCGACAAGCGTAATATCGGTAAATCCGCGGTCGGCGGCCTCTGTCACCGCCAGCAGCGTATCGGTCTGATCCTTATGTGCCGGAGCTTTTATTATCTCGGAAGCGTTATCATTATCCGGCATGAGCGAAATACTGTCAAAATCCCCTATAAGCAGATTTGGCGCAATACCGGCGGACAGCGCCTTGTCATACCCGCTGTCAGCGCAGATAACAAAGCTGTCCGCGGGGATATTTACGCTGCTTATGCTTTCCGGACCGCCGCATATAATAAAACAACTTTTCATGTTTTTTAGCCTGACGGCACTTCCTCCTTAAAAACTATTGCTTAAAATCCCACTCGTTCAGCTCTTTGCTTTCCTCGTACATTCTGACGTAAGAATTATAACGGGAACGGCTTATTTTTCCGGAATTTACCGCCTCGGTGACAGCACAGCCCGTCTCTTTAAGATGTGCGCAGTCATTGTACCGACATTGACCGATATATTCGGAAAATTCCCGAAAAGTATATTGCAGCTGCGATTTATCTACATATCCGTACCGACTGACCTCAACGGTGGAAAAACCGGGAGTATCCGCTATATATCCTCCGCAGGGCAGCGCATATAATTCGGCGCTTCTGGTAGTATGTCTGCCGCGGCCGAGCTTTTTGCTTATCTGCGCGGTATCGAATTTAAGCTCCGGAAATATCCTGTTCATCAGGCTGGATTTGCCTACGCCGGAATTTCCCACCAGAGCGGAGAGCTTTCCCGATACAGCCGCAATTACCTCGTCATGTCCCCTGCCGCTTTCGTCGCTGTATATTACCTTGAATCCGCCGGAGCGGTAAATTTCCGCAAATTCTTCACAGCTGTAGATATCGTTTTTTGTAATGATAAGTATCGGCTCTATCTCCTTGCTTTCAAAAATGGAGATGAGCTTATCGGTGACATACGCGTTAGGAGCAGGCTCTGCTGCGGAAACAACGATAAGCGCGCAGTCAAGATTAGAAAGCGGCGGGCGAATGATATGGTTTTTTCTTTCGGCTATCTCGGTGATTACCGGCTGAGCCGATTCGTCCGTTTCTACCGTTACGTTGTCGCCGACGCAGGGCGATATTTTATTTTTGCGGAATATTCCGCGTGCCGTACAGCATATAACACCGTCGGAGGTGACTACATCGTAGTTACCCCCGACAGCTTTCGTTATTATGCCTTTATGTGTTATTACACTCAATTTGATATTCTCCGAATCATTCTGCTTCTTCAGATGGAACAGATTCCGGTGTTTCGCTTTCCTCCGGAGTGCTGACCGTCTCGGGAGGAGTCTCGGGCGCCGGTGTTGTAGCAGGCGGCTGCGGAGGCGGCGTGGTAGTCACTATCGGAGGCGCAGGTGTGGTTACGGGCTTAGGCTCTGTAGCCGGCGGAGCCGTTACGGGAGGATCGGTCTCGGGAGGCGTATACCGCAGTTCTTCAAATATTCCGGTATTCTCCTCTATTACATTCTGGACCGGCGGATCATCGCTGTAATCGACCACTACCTCAAGCAGCGTGCCCTGGAGCGAATCGTCTGCGGCGTTGGTAACAACTATCTTATAGCGTGTTTCCTCGGAACCGTTCACCTTCCAGGAGATGGTGGTGCCGGCGTTCGCTATCATGTCGCGGCTTTCTTCCTTGACCTTCATGCCGTCCTTATAATACTCGAACAGGAATGTTCCGGTATTTGCGGCATCTGCGGGAAGTTCAACGGATATTTCGCTTTCAAGCGTTACGCTTTCGCCGTTGCTTACTATTACCTTGACTTCGGAATTCTGATTTACTACCGAGTTCGGCGCGGGATCCTGCTTGAATATAATTCCTTCTTCATATTCATTTGAGGGCTGCTCTTCCTCTACTAATTTAAGATGCTTCTTATCGGCTTCTTCACGCGCCTCTTCAATGGTCATTTCTACGAATTTAGGAACGTTTACAGGCTTATCAGCGCTTCCCTGGCTGACGTATACCTTTACCTCGGTACCCTGATCCACCGTGGTGTGGGCGGGCGGATCGGTACGTATAACATAGCCCTCGGCAACCTCGTCGTCCTCGACGTTTACTATTTTGGCTTTCAGCTTATCCTTTGTAAGCGACTGAACAGCGTCCTCACTTCTCAGATTGCTGAAATCGCGTATCTCTACTTCCTTAGGCCCGTCGCTGACGGTCACGTTTATAATGGAATTTTTCTTGATAGTACGTCCTGTCGGCGTTTCCTGATCCATTATAACGTTTTCTGCGTACTCCGTGGAGTATTCTCTTTCAATATTGAGCTGGAGCTCGGGATACTCTTCCTTTACCTCATCTATTGTAAGATTGATGAGCGAAGGCATGGTCATTTCGTCCTCGTTTCCGCTGGTGTTGGGGATACTTCCGGTAACAATCGTGAATATCAGCCATGCGGTCATTATCACAAATACCGACGCTACAGCGAACAGTATCGGCAGCAACGGCGAACGCCTTTCCTCTACCTCATCGTCGTCTTCATCGTCGTAAATATCCTCTTCCGACTGTTCATCGTCGGACGGAATGATCTCCTCCTGCTGTTCCGGCTCGGGCGTTACCTTATCAAAATATTTTGTAGTTTCATCAGAGGTAAGATATTTATACTCAAAAACTATGCTGGGGTCTTTCTTAAATTCCTCTATATCGCTTATCATCTCGCCGGCAGTCTGATAACGCTGCGACGGCTCTTTCTGCATAGCCTTGAGGGTTATTTCCTCCAGTCCCTCGGGTATAGCGGGGTTTATTTCTCTGGGCATCTTAGGAGTTGACTGCATATGCTGAAGAGCGATGGATACCGGAGTTTCGCCGTCAAACGGCTTTTGACCGGTCAGCATTTCGTAAAGCATTACGCCGACGGAATAAATATCGCTCTTTTCGTCGGTCATCTCGCCTCTTGCCTGCTCCGGTGAAATATAATGCACCGAGCCTATCGCCTTTTCGGAAAGAGTCTTGTCGGTTTCGCGGTTGAAGCGCGCGATGCCGAAGTCCATGACCTTTATCGTTCCGTCCGGCAGCATCATGACGTTTGAGGATTTTATATCACGGTGAACTATACCGCGGTCATGCGCATGCTGTAATGCGCGCAGTATCTGAATAGTGAAAAATACGGCGTCTTTCCATTTCAGCACACCCTGAAGCTTGATATACTCAGTCAGAGTTATACCGTCTATGTACTCCATGACGATATACTGTACCTGGTCGCTGAAGCCTACATCGAATATTTTTACGATGTTAGGATGAGAAAGCAGCGCGATAGCCTTCGACTCATTTCTGAAGCGCCGCAAAAAATCCTCGCTTCCGGCAAACTCATTTTTAAGTATCTTGACGGCTACGGTCTTATCCTCGGTTATATCCCTTGCTTTGTAGATGTCGGCCATTCCGCCCGCACCTATCAGCTCGATAAGCTCATACCTTCCGTCAAGCCTTTTCCCGATCATATTATCCATGTTGTTCTCCATAATACCACCGTTTCTCCGTGCTTATATCAGATATTTACATATCTGAACCGACGACCCGCACGGTAAATCGTCAGCGTATTTAAGCGGCACCGCCGCACAATTATTATATTGAAACAACAGCTACAGTTACGTTATCTCTGCCGCCGTGTTTGTTGACGTAATCTATCAGCTTTTCGCAGCACTGAGATACCGCGGTCTTGGCAACGACCTTGGCTATCTCTATATCCTCCGCATAAGAGCTGAGCCCGTCCGAGCAAAACAAAAGCAAGTCGTTTTTCTTGACGTCCAGTTCAAAATAATCCGGCGTAAGAGAAGGCGCTACACCGACCGCTTTGGTTATCCTGTTGCGCTCCGGGTGAGTTTTGCTTTCTTCATAGGTAATAACGCCCTTTTCTATAAGCCGGCGTATGTAGGTGTGATCCTTGGTTATCTGCTGCATATTGTCATCGTAGAAAAAATAACATCTGCTGTCGCCGACGTTTATGATATAAGCGCGCTCATTAAATATTATACCCGCAACACAGGTCGTACCCATTCCGAATTTGTCGTGATCCGATGACGCGGTGTCAAATAAAACGCTGTTTGCCCCGGTAACAGAGGTGATAAGCAGATTTCTGATCTGATTACGGGTGATATCGCTGCGAAAGCCCTTTATCAGACGGTCTTTGATAAAATCCACCGTGGCGCTGCTGGCGTAACCTCCGGCGTTTTCTCCGCCCATACCGTCGCAGAGAATGACCGCTACAGCCTCGCCCTCAAGCTCACCTGTCCAGACGCAGTCCTGGTTCTCCTCGCGTGTATTCCCTATATCTGTTTTTGCATAAACCTTCATCAAGGATTCTCCTTAACAGTGTTAATACTGCTCGTCCCGCCTGAGCTGACCGCATGCGGCATTGATATCCGCGCCTAAGGTGCGCCTTACCGTAGCGTTTATCCCGCCGCTGCACAGCATATTCTTAAAGCTCTCCACCGATCTGCTGCGGGAAAATACGCCGTCCTTTATTGCGTTTACCGGTATAAGATTAACATGGCAGTTCTGCCCTTTGAGCAGTGCTATCAGCGCGTCGGCAGTTTCTTTATCGTCGTTCACGCCGTCTATAAGCGCAAATTCATAGCTTATTCTGCGCCCGGTAGTTTCAAAATAATACTTGCATGCCTTCATAAGCTCGGCAATGTTATATCGCCGGTTTATCGGCATTATCCTGCTGCGTACCTCGTCGGTAGGCGCATGCAGCGAGACCGAAAGAGTTATCCCCAGCTTAAGCTCGGCAAGCTGATATATTCTTTCCACAAGTCCGCAGGTAGAAAGTGAGATGTGCCTTAAGCTGAGATCCGGCTTTTCTTCCGCTAAACGCAGGAATTTAACTACGTTATCAAAATTATCCAGCGGTTCCCCTATCCCCATAAGCACGACATGGTTTATCTTTCTCCCGCTGTCACGTTCGCTTTCGTATATTTGCAGCAGCATCTCCGACGGCAGGAGGTTTCTCACATATCCCGCTTTAGTAGACGCACAAAATTCGCACTGCATCTTGCAGCCGACCTGACTGGATATACAT
Organism: uncultured Ruminiclostridium sp.; assembly: GCA_947624435.1. Taxonomy (GTDB): domain Bacteria; phylum Bacillota; class Clostridia; order Oscillospirales; family Ruminococcaceae; genus Ruminiclostridium_E. The sequence goes on along the minus strand of CANQKE010000014.1, from coordinate 43,032 downwards.
ATACTGTTGCCGTGCTTGTATTCCATTAAAACGGTTTCTACCATTTCTCCGTCAGACAGCCTATATAGATATTTTACAGTATTATCTATATCAGATACAAGTCTTTTTTGAATTTTTATTGAATTTAACCAAAATTTATCTTCGATTTTTGACTTTATTTGTGCAGAAATATTGGTCATTTTGGAAAAATCTTGAATTTTTTTCTCGTGCAGCCACTTATATATCTGTGCCGCGCGAAATTTCTGCTCACCCATCTGAACAAGCTCAGCTTCCAATTCCTCCAGGGTAAGCGACAATATATCTATTTTTTCCATATAAGGCCTTTCGCTTACTCGACCTTGCGCAGCGTAGCGGTGAAAAATCCGTCGCCGTTCAGGTCCGACGGCAGCATAGTGCGCATATATCCGTCCTTTAGCATTTCTATCCCCGTCGGTATTACTACCGGAACAAATTCCTTATGCTCTTTAAGAAAATCCTCTACTACGTTTTCGTTTTCGTCTTTGTTTACCGTGCAGGTGGAGTATATAAGTGTGCCGCCTTTTTTCACATAGCCTGCGGCGGTATCTATTATTCTGCGCTGAGTTTCAGGCAGCTCCTCCAGACTCTTCATCGGCTTATATTTTATTTCGGGTTTTCTTCTTATAACTCCCAATCCCGAACATGGCACGTCGCAGATGACCTTGTCCGCCTGCGGTATATCGGGCGAGAATTTCTGCGCGTCGTTTTCCGCGGCGGAAATGACGGTCAGCCCGAGCCGCTTTGCGCCGTTTCTTATAACGTCTACTTTCCCGTCGTAAAGGTCGTAACTAAACACCTTGCCGCGGTTGTGCATCATCTGAGCGCAGGTAAAGCTCTTCCCTCCTGGAGAAGCGCACAGGTCAACGACCGTTTCGTTAAATACCGGTGAAATTATTCGGCAGCAAAGCTGCGAGGAGATATCCTGTATATGGAACATACCTTTGCGAAAGGCGGCGCTCATTTCGATGGAACGCGTATTAGAAAGCTCGATACAGTCCTCCAGCAGCGCGTTCTTATCGGCGTCTATTCCCTCGGCATGCAGCTGCTCGATGACCTTGTCAGCCGTAAATCTAAATGTATTGACGCGCGCATATATCGGCGGTCTGCCAAATGACGCGCGCAGCATTCCAAGCGTTTTTTCCTCTCCGAGCTCGCGGTCCCACTTTTTTACCAGCCACTTAGGGCAGGAATATTCTATAGAGAGCTTTCCCTCTTTGTCAAGGTCTTTATAATCTATCGCTTTACCGTCGCGGATAAAGTTTCTCAGCACCGCGTTGATAAAGCCCTTTGCCCCGCTTCTTCCTATGTAATCCGCCAGCTTGACCGATTCGTCTACGGCGGCGCTGTCCGGTACGGAATCAAGATATAAAAGCTGATAAAAGCCCATTCTCATTATCTGGATTATTTTAGGTGACATACGGTCAAATTCCAGACTGGAATAGTATCTTATAAGATAATCCAGCGTCATGCGCCTTTCCAGCACTCCGTAAAACACAGCGGCGGCAAACGCCTTGTCACGCTTGTCCGGCTTTTCGGCAGAAAATGCATTGTCAAGTATTATATTTGAATATGAGCCGGAAAGATCCATTCTGATAAGCAGATCCAGCGTTATCTGTCTTGCGGTCTTCATAGCGCTTCCTTTCTCATCTTCTGCGTGAGGACATTACCAGCCGCATAAACTGAAGAAACGCCAAGGCTGCCGACGCGACGTAAGTCATAGCAGCGGCGCTGAGCGTCTTTTTCGCGCCGGTAAGCTCCGAACCGAAAAGTATCCCCTGCGATTCAATGGTATTTATCGCGCGCCTGCTCGCGTTAAACTCCACGGGCAGGGTAACAAGCTGAAACAGCACTATAAAGAAGAACAGCGCAAATCCTATCTCTTGCAATAACGGCATACGCAGGATAATTCCCAGAATAAAAATAAATACCCACGCATTAGAGCCAAATTGCGCCACAGGAAGTATCGTCATCCTGAATTTTATCGGTTTGTAGCCGGTTGCGTACTGAATAGCGTGACCCACCTCGTGAGCGGCAACGCCTATCGCCCCCACCGAGCAGCTGTCGTATACCTTTGAGGAAAGCGAAACCACCTTATTCCTCGGATCGTAATTATCGGTAAGATTGCCCGCTATACGCCTGATATCGACGTCGTACAAGCCGTTGCTGTCAAGTATCTGACGCGCTATCTCGTTTGCGGGTATACCGCGGGAGCTTGCAACGTTATTATATCTTGCAAAGGTAGAATTTACCTTTGCGGACGTAGACATACAAAATAAAAATCCTAATATGCAGTAAAAGTTCAGAGCGATAGGATCAAACAATAAATCCCACAAATCAGCCATAACTGCTCCTTTTCGTCAAATGCACTTATTCACCCAGAATTATCCCCGTATCGATACGATTTCCGCGCAAAAAATCCTCGGCGGACATTCTTTTTCCGCCCTCTCCCTGCACAGATGTAAGCTTAACGCATTTTCCGTCGCCGCAAACCACCGCAAAGGATTTGCTGTCCGCGACGCTTCCGGCGGGAAGGCTTGAAGATATATCGCTTGGCAAGGCAAAATACACTTTCAGCCTCTTCCCGTTCAAAAATGTATAAGCACAGGGAGACGGGGACATTCCCCTTATAAAATTGTACACGTTTTTTGCAGACCGTGAAAAATCAATCCTGCACATTTCCTTGGAAATGACCGGCGCATAGCAGGATAACGAGTCGTCCTGCTTTTCGGCTGCGATACCGTCGGGCAGCATATCCAACACTTTAAGTATCAGATCGGCGCCAAGAGCGGAAAGACTGTCGTGTAGTTCTCCTGCCGTCATCTCCGGCGGGATATCTACCGTGCCTTTCATCAGCATATCTCCGGTATCAAGCCCTTTTTCCATCATCATAACGGTAACGCCCGACTGAGTTTCTCCGTTTATTATACAAGCCTGTATCGGCGCCGCCCCTCTGTATTTTGGCAATAAGGACGCATGAATATTTATGCAGCCGAATTTTGGAAGTGAAAGTATACGTTCCGGCAATATCTGTCCGTATGCCGCGACCACGATACAATCCGGTGAAAGCTGCCGCAGAACGTCATACGCTTTATCGGCGTCATCTCCCTTTCTCAGTGAAAGAGGCTGATATATTTCTATGCCGTTATCCAGCGCGGCTTGCTTTACCGGAGAAAAAACTATCTTTTTACCTCGGTTTTTCGGTTTATCCGGCTGAGTGAACACCGCCTGTACATTATGTCTGCCGTGTATGGCTTTCAGCGCGCTGACGGCAAAATCCGGCGTTCCCATAAAAACTATATTCATATATTCTCCTACGCTTATTATCTGCCTTTTTTTCTTTCCTCCAGCTCGGAACCGGTGAGCAGTTCTTCCGCTATATCGGTAAACATTATCCCGTTGAGGTGGTCTATTTCATGGCAAAGCGCTACCGCCAGCAGCTTTTCGCCCTCTATCTGAAATTCTTTTCCGTAACGGTCAAACGCCTTTACTTTGACTTTTGACGGTCTTACGACGTAACCCCACAGGTCGGGTACCGACAGGCAGCCCTCCAGCTCGCACTGCTTGCCTTTCATTGAGACCACTACAGGATTTACAAGCTCGATCTTGCCGTTTGTGTCGCCGACGTCAACTACTACCGCTCTTCTGAGTATTCCCACCTGGGGAGCGGCAAGCCCTACTCCGTTAGCGCTTTTCATCGTTTCATACATATCGTCCAGCAGCGTCCAGAGCTTATCGTCAAACACGGTGACCTCACGGCATTTTTTGGTAAGAACATCCTCGCCGCGTTTTACAATGTTTCTTTTTGCCATCTTATATCCCTTTCTTAATTTATCTCTCCGTTTATATCTGCATAAAAGCTTACTTTCGTCAGCTTTTCATAAGCCGAAAGAAGACATTCGCGCATCATCTGCCGGAATTTCCTGTTGTTTTTGCACTTTATGATTATTCTGTAACGATATTTGCCGTTGATACGCGCTACCGAACATTTTGACGGTCCTAAAACCCGTATCGGGATATCTGTGTTTTCCAGCTTTTCGGTAAGTATACCGAGAAAATCCTTTGCGCCCTTTTGGCAAACGCTTTCCTCAGCCGCCGAAAAACCGACCACGCAAATATCGCAGTACGGCGGGAACAACAGCGCTTTTCGTATTTCCGTTTCCTGTAGGTAAAAAGTATCGTAATCCTGCGCCGCCGCCAAATTCAGCACATAATGCTCCGGCGTGTAGGTCTGAAGGTACGCTCTGCCCTTTTTACTGCCGCGCCCGCTGCGTCCGACCACCTGCGTTATCAGCGAGAAGGTCTTTTCATAGCCCAGATAATCTCCCGCATAAAGAGATTTATCTATCAGAAGAACTCCTACCAACGTTACATTCTCAAAATCCAGTCCTTTTGCTATCATTTGAGTGCCGACCATTATATCGTATTCTCCGTTGGCAAAAGCCGCAAAATTCTTTTCATAAGCGCTTTTGCTCATGGTCGTGTCCGCGTCCATCCTGAGTATACGAGCGTTCGGGAACAGTTCTGCAAGCTCGACTTCTATCCGCTGAGTGCCGGTACCGGAGCTGTAGATGAATTTTGACCCGCACTTTTTACATTTACCGGTATAACGCTCGGTATAGCCGCAATAATGGCAGATAAGCGAGCCGTTAGCCTTGTGATAAGTCAGCGGAATGCTGCAATTCGGGCAGCTGCATACCTCTCCGCATTTGATACAGTTGAGATATGTATGGTAGCCTCTTCGGTTGAGCAGCAGCATTGACTGCTCGCCCTTTTCGAGATTTTCTCTTATCCCGTCCGCTAACGCCATACTGAAATTGCTGCGGTTGCCGAGCTCGTTTTCGGTCTTCATATCTACGATATAAACTTCCGGCAGCTTAGCTTTGCTGTATCTGGTATTCATCTCAAACAAGGAATACTTGCCTGTTTTGGCGTGATACATGCTTTCAAGCGAGGGAGTCGCGCTTGCGAGCAGCAATGTCGCGTTATGATAAAAGCAGCGCTGCTTTGCGATATCCCGCGCGTGATACCTCGGCGTTTTTTCCGATCGATAGGTATGCTCGCCCTCCTCGTCTATGACGATTATCCCGATATTATCCAGAGGAGCGAATACCGCACTCCTTGTGCCTACGACTATCCTCGCTTCTCCGCTTTTAATGCGTTTATACTCATCTGCGCGCACGCCAAGCGAAAGATTGCTGTGTATCACCGCGACCTTACTGCCGAACAGGTCGGTAAAGCTGCTCACCATCTGCGGAGTAAGGGCTATCTCCGGGACAAGCATAAGCGCCGTTTTCCCTATCGACAGCACATGATCTATAAGCTTTAGAAACACGGTGGTCTTTCCGCTGCCGGTAACTCCCTTTAATAAAGCGCATTTTGCTGCTTTGCTGTCAACAAGCGCGCTTATCCCGTCATAAGCCTTGCGCTGCTCCTCGGAAAGCCGTATATCGCGGATATTTTTGACTGCCTTTGCGTTAGCCGTAAGAGAGCGTGAGATAACATTATCAAAGCATTCAACGATATGCTTTTTTTCAAGATTATCTATCACCGACGGAGTGACGCAGCAGTTGTAACATATCTCCCTTACCGAAGCGCAGCCGCCGTCGGACAGCATTCTTTCCACCGCTTTTTGCTTTGCCGTCAGCGGTTTACCGCCGTTTTGCCCGTATTCGCCGCTTGTGTAATATTCGGTAAGACGAACGTTCTTCTGCGTTTCATCTCCGACGCGCCGCTTGACAACGTCCAGCTTCTCCAGAAAGCCTATATCGCAAAGCTCGGCGCAAATCCTCTTGTTCTTCTCATTAAAACCGTATTCTACCGCGTCGTTAAGCTCTCTCGCGTTTTTGCAGGCAAGCAGCATAGCAACGGCGTTTTGCTGCTCTGTAGTAAACGAAAAGCTGTCCGGAGCCGCTTGATATGTCGGACTGATACGGTATTTTTCCGTAATATTCAGCGCCATGCCGCCCGGCAGTATAGTTTTTACCGCGTCAAAATAAGTGCAGAAAGTGTTCTCCTTAAGGTGATGCACCAGTCCGAGCATTTCCTCATTAAGGATAACGCCGTCGTCCACTAAACAGAATATCTCCTTGAGCGGTTGATTTGGTTTAGCTTCGTTTACCGAAACTATCAGCCCTACCCGCTTTTTTTCACCCTTGCCGAACGGGACTATCACCCTTTGTCCGACTGTGGGGCGGCATCCGTCGGGAACCAGATAATCGTATGTGTTGTCGAAGCTGTACAGCGCTTTATCTATTACTACAGAAACGGTTGTTCCTGTATTTACAATATCGTGAACGTTTGCTTTATCCATTTACGAATTTTTTACCGAATCGAGCAGCGCGTTATTGCGCTTTGCCGACATCTTTTCCGCTGATATAACGGCGTTTACGTCCTGTACGGCTTTTTCCAGATCACCGTTTACCACCAGATAATCGAATTTATCCGCATATTCAAGCTCAGTCCGCGCTTGCTTTATCCTTGCGGCGATAGTTTCCTCGCTCTCGGAGCCGCGTTTTCTCAGTCTGCGTTCAAGCTCGGATATCGAGGGCGGCAATACAAAAATAAGTACGCAATCGTCGAATATCTTTTTTATATTCATTGCGCCTTCGACTTCTATCTTCAAGATAACGTCTTTCCCTGCGGCAAGCATATCCTCCACCGATTTTTTCGGCGTACCGTAATAATTGCCGCAGTATTCGGTATATTCCAACACCTCATGGTTTTCTATCATCTTTTCAAAGCTGTCGCGGGTATGGAAATAATAGCTCTCGCCGTCTTTCTCGCCCTCGCGCGGCGCTCTTGTGGTAGCGGATACGGAATATACCAGATTATCGTTTATTTTGAAAAGCTGCTCAAGTATCGTATCCTTTCCGCAGCCCGAGGGTGCGGAAATAACTATCGGTATACCTTTTTCCATTTTTATTACCATGCTTGCAAAGAAGCTTTCTCCTTTCAAGTTTTGTGCGGTTTTTAGAATCAAAATTGCCGACCCTACTCAGCAAAGTCTGGAAAATTTATTTTTTCAGACTTTTTCCTCCGTGTCAGCGTCCGATTTGAACCGCTCTATATCCAGTGCGGACAATATTATATGATTGCTGTCCGTGATTATCACCGTTCGCGTCTTTTTTCCGCAGGTAGCGTCTATAGCCATATTGTTATCCTTTGCTGTGGATACCATTCTTTTGACAGGCGCGGCGTCAGCGCTGACTATCGCTACTATCCGCTCGGAATTTACAGCGTTCTGGTATCCTATATTTATCAGCTTCATAAGCTACGCCTCCGGAAAAACAATTTATTAATATATTTTACCACAAAATGCAGCGAATGTCAATCAAAAGCGGCTATAAAGCAAATGTATCTCAACCGGCGCAAAACCGCTCGGCAAGCCGAATTACAGAATATCAAGCTGATTTTTGGCAAAAATTTTCTCAAAAAGCAAAAATCCTGCATGCCTGCGCATTACGCTTGCTATTCACATGATTATATGTTATACTTGATTCATTAACGGAATGCAAATTTTATACCGATAAGGGGTCAAAATGAAAGAACATGACATTGATATTGCTATAATCGGAGGCGGCGCGTCAGGACTGGCGGCGGCCGTTTCGGCAGCGAAACATTCGCACTGTCGTATCACGGTGTTTGAACGCCTGCCTAGAGTAGGAAAAAAGCTGCTGTCCACCGGCAACGGGCGCTGCAACTTGTCAAATGAAAATATCTCCCCCGAATATTACAGCGGTGATAAACAGTTTTTGTCCTTTGTAAAGGATGTGCCGGACGCAAAGGAGCTTTTTCGCGGCGTAGGTCTTATCACGAGAATGGATAACGAGGGCAGGATATATCCGCACAGCATGGCGGCAAGCTCGGTGCTGGACGCATTAAGGCATAAAGCGGCGGCATGCGGCGTCGAAATGTTATGTCAGGTCATGGTTTCCGATATAAGAAAGAATAAAGACGTGTTCATAATTATCGCGAATAATGAACATTATAGTGCGAAAAGCGTTATAATCTCCTCCGGAGGACGTGCGGCGCCGTCGTTCGGCAGCGACGGTACAGGCTATACGCTGGCAAAGCGTTTTGGTCACACCGTAACGGAGCTTTACCCCGCCCTTGCCCCTATAAGAACGGATATAAACAAGGTCAAAGCGCTCAAGGGTCTGCGCACTTATGCCGAAGTTTCTCTTTTGATAAACGGTCAGCCGATCGCAAAACAAACCGGCGAGGTACAGTTTTCCGACGGAGCGCTGTCCGGGATATGCATTTTCAATTTGTCGGCGCTTGCCGCAAAAAATGTCGGAAAATGCGAAATATCGCTGGATATAGCGCCGTCGCTTTCCGATAAAGAGCTTACCGACGCGCTTTTCTCCGCCGCAGAGATACGGTATGAATTGCCGTGTGAAGAGCTGCTTACCGGTCTTGTCCATAAGCGTATCGGTCAGCAATTGCTGAAAGTGGTCGGTATAAGCTGTTCCACGCTTTGCAAAAATATTTCCGAACGTGATATAAAAAACGTCGCCGCTATTATCAAAGACTGGCGTTTTCCGGTAACGAATATTTCAGACTGGAGCCTTGCACAATCGACCGAGGGAGGAATTCCCGCCAAGGAAGTAACTCCGAAGTTGATGTCCAAAAAAGCAGACGGTTTATTCTTCTGCGGAGAAATTCTTGATATATGCGGACAATGCGGCGGATATAATCTTGACTGGGCTTGGAAAAGCGGGTATCTCGCCGGAATAGCCGCCGCCGAATACATCTTAGGAGGCAAATATGATTAAGTATTCGGATATCGCCGTACCGCTTGATTATGACGAAAACCGGCTTATAGACATTATCGCCTCACGTCTGAGGATAGATCCCCGTGAAATATCGCGGCTTACCCTGCTGAAAAAATCAATAGACGCACGCAAAAAGACAGATATACATTTTTCACTTACGGTATGCTTTGAGCTTAGCAAAGCAAAAGAAAAAGAGCTTATTGCCAAAAACAAAAAGCTGTCGGTATATAATTTTCCGAAATGCGTTGTACCGTTACCGGGAAAGCTGGCTAAACGTCCGGTGGTGGTAGGCTTCGGCCCTGCGGGAATGTTTGCCGCGCTGTATCTTGCCAGATGCGGCGTAAAGCCTATCGTGCTGGAGCGCGGCGATGATGCGGACACCCGAATCAAAAAGGTCGAGCTGTTTCATTCCTCCGGTATACTCGATGAAGAAAGTAACGTTCAGTTCGGCGAGGGCGGCGCGGGTACTTTCTCAGACGGCAAATTGAACACCGGCGTAAACAGTCCCCTTTCTTTTACCGTATTTACCGAGCTGGTAAAGCACGGAGCGCCCGCGGAAATAATGTACAGCGCAAAGCCTCATATCGGCACGGATATGCTGCGTGAGATCGTAAAAAACATACGAAAAGAAATAATATCACTCGGCGGAGAGGTCGTATTCGGCGCGCGCTTTTGCAATTTTTTAACAAAGGACGGACGAATATCTTCCGTTGAATATCTGAAAGACGCAAAAATCTGCACTGTAGATACCGATAATTTAATTATAGCATGCGGTCACAGCGCAAGAGATGTATTCTATCTGATGAGGGACAAGGACGTCGCACTTGAGCAGAAAAACTTTTCCGTCGGCATGAGGATAGAGCATACCCAGCAGCAGCTCAACCGTTCTATGTACGGGGACTATTATAACCACCCTGCGCTCGGAGCGGCGGATTATAAGCTGGCGGTACATCTTCCAAGCGGCAGAGGCGTATACAGCTTTTGTATGTGTCCGGGAGGAACGGTGGTCGCCTCTTCCTCGGAAAAGGAAACGATAGTTACAAACGGTATGAGTTATCATGCCCGGAGCGGAAAAAACGCCAACAGCGCTATTTTGGTAAGCGTAACACCCGCTGATTTTGATTCCGCCGAGGTGACCGCCGGAATAGAGTTTCAGCGTAAGATAGAGCGTGCTGCGTTTTTCGCCGCGGGCGGAGATTATCGCGCACCTGTCACCACCGTGGGAGATCTGGTTGATAGAACGCTTTCAAACTCTTTCGGCGGCATTATTCCCACATACAGACCCGGTACGTCGTTTGTAATGCCGGAAGAATATCTTCCCGAATATGTGTGCGATTCGCTCAGACAGGCTATCCCGCTGTTCGGGCGTAAAATAAGCTGCTTTAACGATCGCGGCGCGGTGCTTACCGGACCGGAAACGCGCAGCTCTTCCCCGGTAAGAATAGTACGAAACGACCGTCTGCAATCCGTCACCACCGCCGGACTTTTCCCCTGCGGAGAGGGCGCAGGCTACGCCGGAGGCATTGTCACAGCGGCGATCGACGGTATAAAATGCGCCATGTCGGTAATGGACAGAACATAATATGCGAAGAAAATCAACTTAGAAAGGAATATCAAATGGAACATTGTGAAATCGAAATCAAGGCACTGCCAAAGGAAAAATGGAAAGGCGTACCTATACCGATAGTGACAAGAAGCGACAGCTACTATGATCTGGAAATGAGTCTGCTGGATAAAAACGGATGTACAGTCGCTCTTGTCAGGAAACCGGCGGAAAAGGAAATTATTCACACGCCGGAGGAATATGATTTTCCCGATTCTCTGTATCAGGATCATTGGGAAAAAGCCGAAGCCTACGGCGTTATCGGTTTAGACGGCGCGCTGCTTGCATGTATCGAAGTTTGCCCCGAGGAATGGTCAAACAGGCTTATTATAACAGAGCTATGGGTATCGGAATCGCTCCGCCGTAAGGGTATCGGCAAGAGGCTGATGGATAAGGCGAAAGAGACAGCGCTTAGGCATGCGGGAACCGAACCCAAGTCGGTTTTTACGGGCATCTTTCCGCCAATACTGCGTCGACCTCGCTCGACATACGCGAGTATGCCTTCGTTCGGTTTCCTTGTCTTGACGAAAATCTGCTCCGTAAAAACTGCTTTGCACCTCACGGCGAATGAATTTGAGGTGATTTTTGTTTCTTGAGGCGCAGGCAGGCTGGCGCCTGTCAAGCCGAAAGGGACGAAAAGAGCCCAAAGGCATCGTCGTGAGGCGGCTCGGATTTGATTCCCGCATGCCTAGTCAGAACAGACGCGCGATCATTTTAGAAACGCAGTCCTGCAACACGAACGCGATCGAGTTTTATCTTCACGAGGGCTTTGAGCTTATAGGCTTTGATACATGTTGTTATACAAATAATGATATCGGCAGACGTGAGGTAAGGCTTGACCTTGGATATTTCTTCCATAGAGATGAACGAAGATTTTAACCGTTATGCGAAAGATAAACAAATTACAGCCCCTCGTGTAATAACGAGGGGCTGAAGCATTAACCGCATAAAGCTTCCATTTCTTTTTTAAGCCGCTTTATTATGCGTTTTTCAAGGCGGGAAATATAGCTTTGCGAAATTCCTATCATATCGGCAACTTCTTTTTGGGTTTTTTCCGGATGATTATTCAGCCCGAACCGCAGCTCCATTATCAGCTTTTCCCTTTCGTCAAGGCTGTCCACCGCTTGTAGCAGCATTTTACGTTCTACCTCGTTTTCGATATTTGCGTTGACGGTATCGTTGTCCGTGCCCAATATATCGGAAAGCAGCAGTTCGTTGCCGTCCCAGTCAACGTTCAGCGGTTCGTCGATGGATATTTCATATTTCTGCTGGCTGGTCTTTCTTAAATACATCAATATCTCGTTTTCAATACAGCGTGAGGCGTATGTAGCGAGCTTTATATTCTTTTCTACGCTGAATGTGTTCACCGCCTTGATAAGCCCGATAGTGCCTATTGATATAAGATCCTCTATGCCTATCCCGGTACCGTCGAATTTTTTTGCAATGTAGACCACCAACCGCAGATTATGGACTATCAGCATTTCCCGTCCACGCGCAAAATCGGTTTTCAGCAGGTCAAACGCGGCGCTTTCCTCCTCTGCGGTGAGCGGCGGGGGCAAAGATTCGGGTCCGTTGATATAATCTATCTCATTTATCCCGTATTTACGCAGCTTTATAAATATTCTCTGTAAAATAGTTTTGACCAGTGTCATTTTTCTGCCTGCCTTTCATCATACCAGTATTTTTGGGTTAAATATCGCGTCATATTCCTGCAAGGAATCGGGAGATATCCCGATAAGTGCGTTGACGCTGTATTCTTTTCCGCTTTTGACTTCCGATATCACTATTTTATCCGCTTTGAAAGCGTAAACATAGCCGCGTGCGTTTACCGTACTGAACGGCAATACCCTGACGCCTTTGATGTATTCCTCGGTATTAGCGTGGGATATTTCCGGCGGTGATATATCGGCGCAGGCGTTTTTACGGCATATTATCACCGGCAGCCCGCTGAACCAGTCCACAAGCCCGTTTCCGCTGTCTGAAAGCGCGTTCAGCGTTACTTTTCCGCCGTTATTCTCGATTAGTATCATATACCGACCGTCTGCCCTGCCGTTTTTGTCCAGCAGATACCTTACCCCTCTTATGGTAAAGTATGCCGCACAGGTGCAGAACAAGATAGTGAAAAAGTCTATATCGAAGTATACCGCCCCGTTGGAATACAGCATTTCCATCGGTGCAGCGAACAGCCACACCGCCAGCATTATCCCTGCAAATATAAAATTTACCAGCAGCAGCCAGATCATGTTTTTAACAAACGCTTTGCCGCCTCTCCAGCCGAATGCCGCCAGAGTAATGATAACACAGGACGCTATCTTTATCGCGGCGGACGTTATAGGCAGCTCCTGCGGAAGAAAGATAACGAACGCTGCCGCTCCGCCGACCGCCGACGCCAGCACCATGCGCAGGGATCGTATCTTCATATGAGTGAATGCGCTGACCGCCAGCAGTTCAAAATATGTAACATACAGGTTTATTAAGAACAGCACATCAACATATATCACCATTTTCCTAACCCCTGTTTTATTATAGCCTGTCACCTCCGTGAAAAAGGTCGATATTGAGGGGACGAACCTTTTTATTTTGGGAAAATATACGACAAAAACCGCCCGGAATTATCCGGACGGTTTGGTTTTGTTACCTTACCATTTCAGTTCTCCGTCGCCACCCATAAGCTTGGTCATTTCTTCGATCTGTTCCAATGGAAACGGAGGCGAAGATACCGGCTTCATGGCAAGCGACATCAGCTTCATGGGATTGTCATCCGCTGCAATACGGTTGGAACTCAGCGCTCCGCATACTTTGCAGCGATGGATAATTGCCCACTCGCCGTCTTTTCTTACCCATACGGCGATCGGCTCCATTACTCCGCCGCAGTCTGCCTTTCGATCACCCGGCAAATTATCCAAGTGCTGACTGGACAAACAATACGGACAATGGTTTCGATGTTCACTTCCTGCTCCGGCGGGTACAACGGTTTTCCCACAGACTTTGCAAACGAAAGTGTCATTGCATGGATGCGTTTTATAGTAACCTTCATCAAATGATTTTTTCTTGTTTTCCCTATTCATTGGGATTGTCCTCCTAAAAGTAAAATCATAAACCCTTTGGGAGGCTTGCGGGATCGTAGGCAAACCTCCCGATTATGCTACAATCACCATTGATTTACTAAATTTTGCCAAAAAACATTCCTCCTTATTTGCTTATTTATAATCAAGCCACATGGCAGGATCATCTGTTCAGCGAATGCATATTCTTTAATATCAGGATTCAATCATTTCCTATTGTCTTAACAAAAAGCTGATCTACCGTGCCGTATATCGTTTTGCAATCTCCTATTTTCTTAAAGCCGTATTTTTCATATAATCCGATCTCTCCGCTCATAATGTATATTTTTTGATACCCCAATTCGCGTGCATAAGAGGCTGCGTGATCTATCAATAACTTTGATAATCTTTTTCCGCGGTATTGTTCATCAACGAAAACAAAGCCTATAAACGGCTTAAAGTCATATTCCGGCGGCAGCTCATCTTTTTCCGTTAATGTACAAAAACCCGTCACTTTTCCGTTCTCAACGGCACAAAATACTCTTTCCCATTCGCGAAATTCATTATTTGCCATTTTCTCAGACAAGTAAGCTCCCGCTTTCCATGAGCATTTTGCAGCAAATGACATAGTATCGTTCCAATATTGATGTCCGCCGGACATGGCGTATATTTCTGTCATACATTCTCCTTAGCAAATCATAGTTGATAGGGCGGCAGATCTCCGACTCTAAGAACCCGCCGCATATTATAAAGCTTCTCACAAGCTGTCACGGCGGCTGAGCAGTTCTTCCGCGTTTTCAAGAGAAATACCGCTGTTTTCATCACCGGATATTATTCTTGCTATCTCTTTTTTTCGTCCCTCGAAATCAAGCGCGGTTATTCCGGTAAAGGTCCTGTCGTTATCGGTGGATTTTTTTATCAATAGATGGGTATCCGCCATCGCGGCTATCTGTGCAAGGTGCGTTACACAAAGTATCTGACGGCACTGCGCTGTCTGGTGCAGCTTTATCCCGACCTTTTGCGCGGCGTGTCCGCTGATGCCGGTATCCACCTCGTCGAATATCATAGTCTGAATATTATCGCTGTCGGCAAGCACATTCTTGATAGCAAGCATTATGCGCGATAATTCTCCGCCTGACGCTATCTTGCTTATCGGTTTAAGCTCCTCGCCCTTATTCACCGAGATAAGCATTTCAACGCTGTCCATGCCGTTCATGGTGACCTTATCCCGCTTTATATCGAACACCAGACGAATATCCGGCATATCAAGGAATTCCAGCTCCTCCGCTGCCCGCTTAGATAACTTTTCGGCGGCTTTACTGCGCATATCGGTAAGACGGGACGCCAGTTTTTTCACCTGCTCGCCTTTTTCGCGCCGCTGTTCCGACAATTTGCCGATAACGTCGTCGCTGTTATCTATATTGTAAAGCTCCTGCCTCCACTGCTCGGTCTGCTCTAACAGCTCGTCAAGCTCCATTGCGTACTTACGCTTCAGCCTGAGTATGGTACTCATTCTGTCCTCGTAATATTCAAGCGTCGCCTCGCTGTCTGAGCCGCGGCTTGGTAAGCGGTCGGAAATTTCCTCCCGTATATCCTCAAGCTCTATAAGTAGATCGTTAAGCCGTTCAACTGTAGATGAAAGCGACGGCAAAGCGTCGGTAAGCGCGCTTATGTTTTCCCGCGCGTTTTTCAGCCGGATATATGCCCCGTCGGAATCATCGTCGCCGGATATCGCATACAGCGCGCCGTATAAGCCGCTTTGTATCGCCTCAAAATTTCTCAGCTTATTGAGCTGCTCGGTGACCCGGGCTTCCTCTCCCTCGGAGAACTTAAAGCTGTCTATCTCTTTTATGCGCTGGCGAAGTATCTCTGCCTTTTCCCGCTGCAAACTGTCTGTATCGGACAGCTTTTTTATCTGACGCGACAACGCGGAAAACTCTCTGAACACCGCACGGTATTCCTCCAGCAGTTCACCGGTCTGACCGTATGCGTCCAGTATATCCCTCTGGCGGTCGCTGCTCATCAGTAAAAGGTTATCATGTTGACCGTGTATGCTTATAAGCTCCTCGGCGGCGCTTTTAAGCAGCGCGGCGGTAGCGGTTTTCCCGTTTATACGGGCGGTGCTTTTACCGTCGCGGAATATCTCACGCTGAAGTAAAAGCTCGTCATCGCAGGAATATCCGCTTTCTTCGAGAATATTGCGCACGCTGTCGGGAATACCGTCGAATAACGCGGTAACTACCGCCTTATCCGCTCCCGCACGAACGATATCTTTGTTTACCCTTGCGCCTAGCACGGCGTTTATCCCACCGATAAGGATACTTTTTCCCGCGCCGGTCTCACCGGTAAAAACATTCAGCTTATCGCCAAAGCTGACCGACGCTTTTTCGATTATCGCCAGATTTTCAATATACAGTTCTCTCAGCAAAGCGCCGGCACCTCCTTTTATATAAGCTGTTTAAGCCTTTCACAAAGCGTTTTTGCGTCATTTTCCGTTCTGGTAAGTATAAAGACCGTATCGTCTCCGGCAATAGTACCTACCACATAGGAAAGCTCCATTATATCCAGTCCGGCGCAGGCGGCGTTCGCCATGCCGGAATGACACTTTACCGCGACCATATTCATTGCATAATCTATGCTGACGACGGTTTCGGCAAAAATATTTGAAAACTGCGAGGAACGCGCCCTTGACGCACGCGTATAATGGCTGACGCCGTATTCCGACGTCTTTTTTGTAAGCCCAAGCTCGTTTATATCACGCGATACGGTCGCCTGTGTAACGTCGTATCCGCTTTCTCTGAGCTTGTACAGCAGCATTTCCTGCGTTTCTATTTCGTATGCGCCGATAAGCCTTAATATCTCGGCCTGTCTTTCCCTTTTCATACAGCACCTCGTTACTTCAGCGGTCTCATCAGCTTATTATGGACAGCGTCGTAAAAGCTGCCGCCGTCAACATCTATAAGATCAAGCGCCAATTCCGATTTGCGTATAAGCACCGTTTCTTCCTCGTTAAGGTCTATAGCGTCGTCGCCGTCTATGCTGAGGATAACGTCGGAATTTTCGTAGCCGAAAAATTTCACTTTCAGGTCGGAGCCCGCAGAAAATATCATCGGTCTGCCAAACAGCGTATGCGCGCATAACGGAGTAAACTCTATACACTCCGCGTCAGGCTGGATTATAGGCCCGCCCGCTGACAGCGCGTAAGCCGTCGAGCCGGTAGGCGTGCTGAATATTATCCCGTCCGCCCGTATTCTCGTTACCTCAAAATCCCCCGTCGATACCGAAAACTCCGGCAGTTTAGCAAATCGGCTTTTACTGAATACAACGTCGTTTACCGCGATATGCTTTTCATCTCCGACATATATATCCAAAAGCATGCGACGGCTTATTGAATAGCTGTCGTTTACCAGCTTTTCCAGCTTATAAAGCTCGTTGCTTTCAAGAGTAGCCATAAAGCCGAGCCTGCCGGTATTTATGCCCAGCAGTGGCTTATTCGCGGCGGCCGCCTTTCTACCCCATTTAAGGATAGTGCCGTCGCCACCGACGGTGATAAAAACGTCACATTCACCGATAAGCTCGTCCTCTTTGCCGAACTTTATATCCTCGTGACCGAAAATTTCACTGTGTATCTCAGACATCATAGGAACGCAGCCCAGCTCTCTCAGCGTTTTGCTCAGGCACAGGACCGTGTCCATACTGTTATTCTTTTTGAGATTTGAGCAGATAAACGCTTTTAACATAACACTTCTGCCTTTCCCTTTACTAAATACATCAAAAATTCGCGATTGCCGTCGCCGCCGGATATCGGTGACGGAATAATACCGTTTACAATAAAGCCCGACTTTTCCGCAAAATCGGCTATCTCGCCGCACACTCTTTTATGTACCTTTTCGTCTTTCACTATGCCGTTTTTTCCGATATCCTGCCTGCCGGCTTCAAACTGAGGCTTGATAAGCAATACCGCGCCGCAGCCGGTTTCGAGTAAACGATATACCGACGGGATAATATGCTTTAGCGAAATAAAAGAAACATCGGCTGAAATAAACTCTGCCGCAGGAATATCCGCGTTTCTTATATCGGTCTTTTCAAGAGAAAACACCCTGCTGTCCGACCGAAGTTTAGGATCAAGCTGACCTACGCCCACGTCTACCGAATACACCCTTGCCGCGCCGTGCTGAAGCATGCAGTCCGTAAAGCCCCCGGTAGAAGCGCCTATATCTATACAGTTTTTCCCGTTTAATTCTATTTTGAAATGCTCAAGCGCCCTTTCAAGCTTTTCGCCGCCGCGTCCGACGTACTTCGGCATGTCACCGATCAGCTTTATCTCGTCGCTGTACGAAACCATAAAGGACGGGCGCGAACATATTTTTCCGTTTACCGTAACTTTGCCGGATCTGATAAGCTGCGATGCTAAAGTACGGCTTTTAATGTATCCGTTTTCAGCCAGAAAGCTGTCCAGCCGCGTTTTATTCTCCGGTGACAATTTTTCTCATTCCTTCTGTGTCAAGAGAGGTCTTTTCAAGCTGCCTGCTTACCTCCGCCTGCGGCATGAACCCTTGTGCGGCGGTTATTACTATCCTGCCGCTGTATCCGTTCATCAAAAGCATTGAAACGATCTTTTCACTTATGCCGCTGCTTTTCTCGCTTTCCTCAAAAAAGAAAATTTCGGGATACCGCATACATATGTTGATGATTTCCTGTTCTATCGGGAATATCTTGACCGCCTGCAAAATATCACAGTATTCCCGCAAATCAAGCGCGTTTGCCGTTATCCTGCCGTAAGTAAATATCAGCTTATCCTTTCCTGAGGAAAACAGCCTGTGATCCGCATAATCGCAGCCGCCGCCGTCATACAGCCTACAGCCGCGCGGATACCTCACCGCCGCTATCCCGTCGGTATCGTATAACGCCTTATCAAGGCACAGCTTTAATTCGTTGTTGTCTGATGGGGAGTAAATAGTCACCTCCGGCACCGAGGTAAGCATCGGTACGTCGAATACGCCGTGGTGCGTTTCTCCGTCCTCTCCGACAAATCCCGCGCGGTCGACGGCAAGCACTATATGCCGCTTTTCGATAGCGCAGTCATGTATCAGCTGATCGTAACACCGCTGCAAAAACGACGAATACACCGCGAACACCGGCAGCTTATTCTGAGCCGCAAGTCCTGCGCAGAAAGTCACCGCATGCTGCTCCGCGATCCCCACATCGAAAAATCTTTCGGGAAATTCCTTTGAAAAATATTGCAGCCCCGTGCCGTATTTCATCGCGGCAGTCACCGCACATATCCTCTCATCCTTCTCAGCCAGTCTGCACAGCTCGTGACCGAAAGTCTCGCTGAATGTCTCTTCCGTGCTGACAGGACGGTTTTTAGGCATTATACCGTGATATTCCCCCGAATTGTTTTCCGCCGGAAGATAGCCTTTTCCCTTTTTTGTATATACATGTACAAGGCAAGGGCGCTTCATCATCTTTGCAACCGAAAGCGCCTCCGTAAGCTCCTCAAGATCATGTCCGTCTATAGGTCCCAGGTATTTGAATCCTAAATTTTCAAACAGATTGCTGTTATAAAGTGCTTCACGCAGCAGCTTTTTTGTACGTTGAGCGGCTTTTCCTATGCTTTTGCCGACTACCGGAGTTTTTTCCAGTATGCTCTCGACGGATTTTTTAGTGCGGTAATATTTTTGGGAAGAGCGTATTTGTGCAAGATAAAGTGCGAAAGCGCCGGTATTTTTAGATATGGACATCTCGTTTTCGTTCAGCACGACTACAAGATTGCAATCGGTCTTGCCGGCGTTGTTTATGCCCTCGTATGCCTCTCCGCCGGTAAATGCGCCGTCGCCTATCACCGCTACGACGCTGTGGTCGTCGCCGTCTAATTTCATGCCCTCCGCGATACCGAGCGCGGCAGAAATAGAAATACCGGAATGTCCGCCGAGAAAAGCGTCATGCTCCGATTCATCGCTGCGCGGAAAGCCGGATAGTCCGTTTTCGCAGCGCAGAGTATTCATTCTTTTAGCTCTGCCGGTTATCAGCTTATGAACGTAAGCCTGATGACCAACGTCGAAAATTATCTTGTCCTGCGGAGTTGTAAATACCGTATGCAAAGCGACGGTAAGCTCCACCACGCCGAGATTTGACGCGAGATGTCCTCCTGTCTCGGTTACGGTATGGACTAAAAATCTTCGTATCTGCGCGCACAGCTGACGCTGCTGATCCAGCGATAATGATTTTATGTAATCGGCGGAAATATTTTTATTAAGCAGCAAAGCATTATCTCCTTAACTTATACCGCGGTAAGCGGTACTACCTCTATAGGAAACGCCATTGCGACAAGTATGCCGAGCAGCGCACCGCACAGCACCTCAAGCGGCGTATGTCCCAGATATTCTTTAAGGTCCTTTACATCCTCCCCGCGGTCGGATATATCGTCTATTTTATCGTCAAATCTGTCCATGAACTCTTCGTCAAGCTCGTTTACTACACGCCGCAGACGATTTATCTCCTTTGCGTGAAGGCCTGCCGCGCGCCGTACTCCGGTAGCGTCGTACATAACTACCATAGCCAGCACCATCGCTAAAGCAAACTCGGCCGAACATAAGCCGGAGACCCGACAGGTAGCTATTGCAAGCGAGCATACGGTCGCGGAATGTGCGGACGGCATTCCTCCGGCTCCGGTAAGTCGCTCCGCCGAAAACTTCTTCGTTTTGATAAGATCCAGCACAGTCTTTATCACCTGCGCCAGGACCCAGCTTATCACAGCGATAACGAGTATAACGTTTATTTCATCTGTTCTCATTTCATCATTCCTTTGTAAAGAACGTCTTATTTTACAGTTGTATACGACCTTAACGATGAGTCGAGATCATTTACTTGTTTCTCCCCAATAACTTATCCGTTAAAATCTCCGTAAATTCCCTGTCGTCAAATTTTTTAAGCGCCGATAAAGCCTTGTCGGTATGCTCGCGCGCGGATTTTGCGGCAGCGTCCAGCCCGTAAAGGGAAACATACGTAAGCTTTTCAGACCTTTCGTCGCTGCCTACAGGCTTTCCTAATTGGCTCTCGTCGCCGGTAACGTCCAGTATATCATCGGTTATCTGAAACGCAAGTCCCAGCTCGTAGCCGTATTCCTCCGCAGCTTTGCAGATTTTTTCATCAGCTCCCGCTAAGATACACCCGCATACGCAGGCGGCTTTTATCAGCATAGAGGTTTTCAGAGCGTACATATCGGTAAGCTGCTCCGGCGTTACGCCGTTTATATCTATGACCTGACCTTTTATCATGCCTAAGCTGCAGCTGCAAAGCTGAGAGATAACAGCTTTGGCTTTTGAGCCGTCTGGTATCATGTCCGCGGCTGCCCTGCACGCTTCAAACGCCAGAGCGTCCCCGGCAAGCAGTCCTACCGCCTCACCGAAAGCCTTGTGACAGCTGGGACGGCCGCGCCGGAAATCATCATCGTCCATACAGGGCAGATCGTCATGTATCAGAGAAAATGTATGTATCATCTCGATAGCCAGCGCCGCCGGTAGAGCGTCCTCAATATTTCCTTTGCACATACGGCAAAATTCAAACGCCAGCACAGGGCGGATACGCTTTCCTCCAGCTTTTAAGCTGTAAGCCATCGCTTCGCTGAGTATGCCGTTTCCCTCTCGGCTGCTAAAATCCCTGCATGCTTTTTCCAGTTCCGAATTAAAATGATCTATGTAAAATTTAAGCTTGTCGTCAAACGAAGTAAGAGAGTATCCTCCGTCGCTGACAGTATTGATTTTTTTATCCATTCGGAATTACTCTTCCTCCAGCTTTGTCACGGACAATTTAGCATCGTCAAGATATTTTCTGCACAGACTGACAAGCTCTACGGCCTCTTTATAACAGCTCATCGACTTATCCAGAGTTATATCCGGCTTTTCCATCTCTTTTGTCAGCTCGTCAAGCCTTGCCATTGCCTGTTCAAATGAAAGCTCCATATTATGTCCTTTCCTGTTTTATTTGTCAATAACGCGGGCGGCAAAATTTCCGTCCTTCGTGGTTATATCAATTTTATCGCCGACGCTTACGTCATCGGGAGAGGTCACCGTTTTTCCGCCGCGCTTTACGATAGAATACCCGCGCGTCAGTATATTCATAGGATTGAGCGCGGAAATATAGTTTGCCGTTTTATCAAGCGATGAGGAACATCTTTCAATAATGCGCAAAACCGAGTTATTAACGGCACGCTCTTTAAGCGCAAGCTCATTTTCGGCAAAACGCAGTTTATTCACCGGAGAAAGCGCGGTTACACTTCTCTCATAAGACTCAAGCTTTGAAGAATACCCCTCCGCCAATCTTGAAAACACCGTTTTGATAGTATATACGGTATTATCCAGACGCTGGTACATTTCATCTATTGTGTACGGCGTAACTCTTACTGCGGCGGCGGACGGCGTCGGCACGGTTTCATCTGCGACCATGTCGGTAATGGAAAAATCCGTTTCATGTCCCACTGCCGATATAGTCGGTATTTTGCTGCCGAAAAGCGCTATAGCAAGCTCCTTATCGTTAAAAGCCGAGAGGTCCTCCGAAGAGCCGCCTCCGCGTCCGATGATAATAACGTCTGCGGCGGTGTCCTGCGCTCTTTTTATAGCCGAAATAAGGCTTTGCGGCGCGGTATCGCCCTGCACCGCGGCGGGTATAAGTATCACCTTTACGACAGGGCACCGCTCGCCGATTATATTCAGCATATCCTGAAGCGCCGCGGCTTTTTCTGAGGTTATTATGCAGACCGTGCGGATAACCTCCGGCAGCTTTCTCTTTTGCGAAAAATAACCGCCTTTTTCAAGCTCTTCCTTGACTTTAAGATAATTCAGGTAAAGATGACCGCTGCCCTCTTCAAAAAGCTCTGTGGCATACACCTGATTTGCGCCGGTGTCCTCGTATACTCCGACGCTGCCGTGTACTATTACGCTCATTCCGTCCTTTGGAAAAAAACTGATACCCGACGCGTATCTTTTGAACATAACGCATTTTATCGACGCGCGTTCGTCCTTTAATGTAAAATAAACATGTCCGCTGGGCGTGTGGAGCTTATAATTTGAAATCTCACCGGTTATGTACAGGTCCTTTAATACCTTATCCGAGCCTACCAGTAAGGAAAGCCTGCGGTTTACGTTCGTAACGCTTACCGTTTCGATCTCGTTAGTCATTATTTTCCGCTGCCTTTTCCTCTTTTTGCTTATCCTTATAAAAAGAATTAAGCACCCCGTTTATAAAGACCTTGTCGTTGTTATAGCAATATTCCTTTGCAAGCTCGACCGCCTCGTTTATAGCTACCACGTCGGGTACAGAGGAACAGAATATCATCTCATACATCGCTATTTTAAGAATAGACCTGTTCATCAGCGGTATTCTCTCCACCGAACGGGAGGTAGAGTATTTTGCGATAATATCGGTGAGCATCTGATCATTATCCAGTACGCCGTTAACAAGCTTCAGAGAATTTTTATCATATTCCAGCCCGAATTCCTCGACGTTATCATCTAAAAGCTCCTGCGTTTCGCCTGCGTTCAGGCTTTTCTGATACAACAGCAGCAGCGCCGCCTCTCTGGATTCATGCTTTGTAAGCTTTCTGTCTGCCATATTACTTCACCGAACTGAGCATAATATCAGATATGCGTACATTGACCTTTGAAACAGCCACTCCCGCCATGCTCTGTACGGCCGATTTTATGCTTTTTTGAACGGACTGAGCGACCTCGTTTGCTTTATAGCCTTGAAGAACGACTATATTCACCGATATTTCCGCAGCGTCGTTGCGTACCGCAACTTTAACGGGAGAGATAAACTTGCCGGCTATTCCGACGCCTTTGTCGGATACGACAAGATGTTCGCCCTGTGACGCAACTCCCCTTATCTCGGTAGCTGCTACCTCTGCTATTTTTGTAAGAACGTCATTTGAAATTTTAAGGCTTGCCGGAGAACGCGTAACTTTCTTATTGCTCATATCAGCATGTTCCTTCCCACATATAATAATGGCTGCTTTCAGCCGTTTAATTGCATATACATTAATTATACACCAAAAAAACAGAAATTACAATAGCTAAAAGCAGAAAAAACAGCCTGCATTTAATAAAACGGCAAAAGGTCAATACAGCTTGCCTATATCCGAATCAAAATCGTCCAGCAGCAGCCTGAGCGCGGTAAGCGCAAGGCTATAATAGATGTTTTCCCTCACAAGCCCGACCGGAAATTCCAGCGGCTGTACCCTCCTGCCGGAAAGCGCCGTCAATTCCCTGTTCAGCGATACCGTCACCTTGTCCTCAGCTATACTGGTGTATGATACCGTATCCTTTTCATAAGAACCGCAGGTTATCACCGGACAGCTGCACCGACTGAGCGCAGAAAGCTGCTTTATATCATGAGGATCCGCTATGAAAGTCAGCTTTCCCTCAAGATTGGAAAAATCAACGTTTGCGCCCTGTGCAAGTATCACCGCAGCGCTTTTGCAGCTGATATGCGAAAGGCGGTCGGCGGACAGTATATCCAGCATATAACCGCTGCCGGATTCTTCAAGCTTAACGCCGTTATAATACCTTACAAAGTAGTTTTTACTCATTTCCTCCGATATAAATGCGGATAAAGAGCGATCGTTTTCAATTACGATAACATCAGTCATTTCCGTTGCACCGACTCCATGAAATATTATGTATCAAAAATAATATCTTCCGTTTTCTTTCTTATATACAAAAAAATCAGAGCGCCTGCTCCGATTTTTTTGTTCTCCTCTTATTTTAACGCAATAAGATCAGCGGCACTCAACGATAAATTTCATCGCAGTGCGCTCCTCACCGTCAATATTTACGGTGGTAAACGCGGGAATGCAAACAAGATCAACACCGGATAATGCCATGTAGCTTCGAGAGATAGCTATAGCTTTTACAGCTTGATTTGATGCGCCCGCTCCGACTGCCTGCACTTCGACCTCTCCGTTTTCACGGATCACAGCCGCAATTGCTCCGGCAACCGACTTTGGTACAGATTTTGCTGAAACCTTTACTACTTCCATTATTTTACCTCCCTATATTCAACATTTGATTCTTTTTATAGAATTACAAATGCCGGTTTTTTCGTCAACGGATATCACTGCTGCGCATATTGTCTGCGACCCCTCCGCATACAAATGCTTTTCCGGATATCCTGTCAGCATTTTTTCTATGATAATTTCTTTTTTAATTCCCAAGACCGAATCCAACACGCCCGTCATACCCACATCGGTGATATAGCCGGTATGACCGTCCAGTATCTCTTCATCGGCTGTCTGAACATGAGTATGCGTACCGATGACCGCCGAAACTCTCCCCGCAAGATAGTATCCCATAGCTCTTTTTTCGGACGTGGCTTCCGCGTGAAAATCTACAATGATATTTTTTGTGTTTATCTGCTCTAATATCCTGTCGATACACAGAAAAGGGTTCCGGCTGCTCTGCATGAACACGCTGCCTAGCAAATTTATGACCGCAAGTGAATATGCGCCGCGATCCAATACCGTAAAACACCGTCCGACTACACTGTCGCCGTAATTTGCCGGTCTTATCACCGTTTCACTGCTCTCGTAATAATCGTTCATTTCCCTGCGCTTAAAACAGTGATTTCCGGTCGTGATAACGTCGGCGCCGCTGTCCAGCAGATACTTTGCCGAATGAGGCGTAATACCGTTTCCGTCAGCGGAATTTTCACCGTTTATTATAACGGTATCGGCGGAATATGTTTTTTTCAGTTCCGGAAGCTTGCCGCGCAGATTCTCACAAGCCTTACTGCCGACAACATCTCCGATGAATATGATATTCATCTTTATTTATCTTTCTATCATCTGTTCTCTTGCAGGGCCTACGCCTACCATTGATATCGGGCAGCCGCAGAGCTCTTCCAGCCGTTCTATATATACCTTGCACTCGTTAGGCAGTTCGTCGAACGTCCGGCAGGAAGAAATATCGCCGCTGAAGCCTTTGAATGTTTCGTATACCGGAGTGCAGTCCGCCAGCTCCTCCAAAGCGGGAGGAAACTCGTATATCATGCTTCCGTCCGGCTTTTTATACGCTACGCAGACCTTTAACGTTCCGATATCCGAAAGAGTATCAAGCTTATTGATAGCGAGTGAGGAAAGCCCGTTCACCCTGACGGAATGTCTTACTATCACCGCATCGAACCAGCCTGTCCGTCTGGGACGGCCGGTAGTAGTGCCGAACTCTCCGCCCTTGTTTCTTATAGTATCGCCTACTTCATCGTCAAGCTCGGTCGGGAAAGGCCCTTTACCTACTCTCGTCGTATAAGCCTTTGCAACGCCTATAATGTTAGTTATCATCATAGGACCTACGCCTGTACCTACGCATACTCCGGCAGAAACAGGATGAGACGAAGTAACATACGGATAAGTACCGAAATCTATATCGAGCAAGGTAGCCTGCGCGCCTTCAAACATTATTGTCTTGTTTGCCTTTGCAGCATTATACACGATCACGGAAACGTCATCGACGTATTTTGCCAGCTTCTTTCCGTATTCGGTATATTCGGCTATGACAGCTTCGATATCATGCGGCTCGCCGCCGTAAACCTCGGTAATTATCTTATTCTTGAGCTTGCCGGTAGCTCTTGCCTTTTCAGCGAAGATCTCGGGATGAACAAGGTCGTAAACTCTGAGACCGCAGCGCTCATATTTATCCATATAGCACGGACCGATACCCCTCTTAGTCGTACCTATATCGGAATTTCCGCGGAATTTTTCCGAAAGTCCGTCAAGCGTGATATGCCACGGCATGATAACATGCGCTCTCGGGTCTATTTTAAGATTGTCAAAAGTAACTCCTCTTTGGGAAAGGTTATCTATCTCGGAGCAGATATCCTTGGGATCAAGCACGACTCCCGCGCCGATAAGGCAGGGCGTATCTTTATAAAGAATACCCGACGGGATAAGGTGCAGCTTGTATGTTTCTCCTCCGCTTACTACTGTGTGTCCTGCGTTGTTGCCGCCCTGAGAACGAACTACAATGTCGGCTCTTGAGGCAATTATATCTATTATTTTTCCCTTGCCTTCATCGCCCCATTGCGTGCCTACTACTATATTTGCGGGCATGTATATCACCTTTTCTTATTTTTCTATTGCGCATAGGTAATCCCATACGCTTTTATTATAACAAAACCAACATAAAAAAGCAAGCGATTTTTTCAGATTATTCAAAATAAGGAGGAATTTTATCACAAATTCCCCCTTATATAAGACGTGATGTAACATATTGTGCTATTCTTTGTTGATAAGCCGTTTTCAAAAGTTAATAGCTTGAAATATTGCTGCGTTGGATATATTCTACTATTCCGTCAACTATTGCCTGAGCGATGCCGTCCTGATGAACAGGATTTGCCAGCGCCATAGCCTCCTCATAATTGCTTACAAACGCCATTTCGATAAGCACAGACGGGAAATCCTGCTGCATGGTGGTCCACATTGTACTGTACTGGTCGCCGCGGTCAAGATATGCTCCGTCGCTGTATACATAATTGCTGAAATACGACGCCACATGCGACGACAACGCCTCGGCATACGGCTGAGAATACGAGGTGAAGTAATAGCACTCGGTACCTCTGCCGGATTCGTCGCCCGCCTTATTGGAATGTATCGCAAGATACAGGTCACAGCCGTAGCTCCTGCCGTATACAGGTCTCAGTCCCGTGCTGTAGAACTGGCTTTCGGTCTGAAGTCTTACGGCGTTTGCGCCCATATTCTGCAATTTCTGCTCTACCAGCTTTGCTACGGCAAGATTTACGCCCTGCTCCTCAATATGTCCGATAGCTCCGGGGTCCATGTAACCGTACTCGGTAAGCCCGTGACCGGGGTCTATAACTATGGTCATGTTTGTTATATCGTTCGTAAGTATCTCGAATTTGAATACCAGATTACCCTCGGAATCGTAAGTAGCGCTGTTTCCGGCATATACGCCCGGCTGGCGCAATTTCAATACCAGACGGAACTTGGGTATGCCGTCTACCTCGACCTGCTGCCATTCACCCGCGCTGAACACCGAGCAATTCTCAAACGAGGGCAAAGCGGTCACCTGAGTAAGATTATCAAACGTGATATAAACGTAATCCGCCGTAAAGCTGTCTATATACCAGTCGCCGTTATATCCCGCATAATAATCATTGCCCGCCGGAGATACGGTAAATCCTATTTTTTCATCAAGAGTCATTTTTATGAACGAATCTCCGCCGGCATTTCCTATTTCGGTAACGACAAGATTATTCTCCCCTATGCCGTAATCGTAAAGTATCTCGCAGTCGCCGGCATAAAAACGCTTACCGGAAGTGGTGATGTAAAATTCGTCCCATTCGCCTTGATAATAGTCAAGCGTACCCGCCGGCAGCTGACCGCAGTTCGGCATATTGGCGGAGTTTGTGGAATAAGCGTCATATATATCTATATAGTCATTAAGAAGTCTGATGTATGTTGCGCTCATATCCTCGGTAACGGTGGGAGAAATTCTTCCCACGACTTCACCGGTGCCGAACGAGCTTTGGTCGGCCGGTATCTCTATCTCGATCTCCGGCTGTATCTGCGGCAGCGTTATCGCATTAACGTAAATTGCAGCGCCGATATATGTACGCGAATAGCCGGCGTACGACGCGGTAAGCTCTAAATTGCCGAGATACTGTTCTTCGTCAACGATACCGTCCGGAGCGACATAAACGCCGGTAAATCTTGCGTAGGATGAGTTTATATCCACTTCATCGGACTTGGTATTTTCGGTGAGAGAGACCGTCTTGCCGTTAAGATATGCGGTGACCGTCGCGCCTTTATATGCTACACAGCTCAGCGAAATAGCGGTGCCGCCGTCAACGCTCATGCTCTTGCCCTCGGCAAGCGAGCTGTTGATGGATTTCAGCACGTTTATAGTTCTTTCTATATTGTACTCATATACGCTGCCCTTGTGCTCTATAGTAAAGGTGTTCATGCCCACCTCAAGCGGCTGCTCAAAGTAGAAGTTGCCCGCCTCGTTCAGCTCCAGCTTTTCCCCGTCGAAGAACACGTCGAAATTCTCGTCAAAAGTACCCATGAACGCGACCGAAGTTTCATCGGTGGAATAATCCAGATAGTAAGGCGAAGTCATCTGAAGATCCTCAAACAGTGAATCGACGTTTATCTGGTCGTTATAATACTTAAGAAGCGTATCGGTCGTACCCATAGGATTTTCGTCCAGTGCCGACGCTGAATAAAATACGCTGCCGGAATAAGCGGAAAGCTCATCTGCAACGGCAAGCTGCTTTAAGAGCTGATCCTCGGCGTTCCAGCCCTGAGCGTCTGTTCCTATTTTTTCGTTATGATGAACGATATATACCGGTATTTTGCTTTCCTGCGCTATGGTATCCCACCAGGAGCATACGCTTTCAAAGTCCGCCTTTTCATCCGAAAGCGAACCCGCAGCATCTACGGAAATAAAATCCACATAGCCCTTTTCGGTAAAACCCTTGGTATCGGCGTGACCGTTATAATAAGCCTCAAACTTGCTGTCGGTAGCGGAACCGTCCGGGTTATCGTCAGAGCTGTTTGCCCATACGTCTTTAGCGTCCAGTCCCACCGCGAGCGTGTTGTCGGTAAGCCTTATAACATCGCTGACTATCTTAAAGCGCTGCTCAACAATGCCGTACTGCCAGTTTTTATATCCGATACCGGAACCGTTTAACATATATTCGTTATAAGTATCGTTGTTGTTTTTTGAATAATAATCCCTCAGAATTATACCGTTGCAGTGGTATTTTATCGCGAATTTGTGCGCTTCTGTCAGCAGGAAATTATTCTTGTCGGTATCCTCCGGACATTCTTCCAAAGCACGTCCTATATCAAAATACACATACTTCTGAAAACCCAGCTTATCCGCGGCGTCAAGCGCTTTTTGCAGCAGATCGCCCTGAACGTTCATATCTGTGCTGAAATATGAATTTTCCTTGCCGTACGGGTCGATGTATATGCCGTTCAATCCGTATCCGGCGAGCTTTTCAAGCTTTGCGGGAAAATCATCGGAGAAGGTTTTCTCCTTGAAATCTGAAAGGTTTATGACTGTCGCTTTCAGATCCTTTGACAAGGAAAGCTTTGATTCCACCTGCTGAGGAGCGGTAACATGCTCTTCTTCCTGCTCCTCCGCCTGTGAAAGCATCGCGGTCGCCGGCATGAGCATAGCCGCCGCAAGCAGCGAGCAAATTATTCTTTTCATTTTAATATTCATAGCGTATTCCTTTATCCTGTATCAGGCAAATAACGGTCTTACAGCGTCGATCTCCTTTTGTACAGCCGCCGCTACGCTGCTTTCGGGGCTAAATATGAACTGATAGCTGTACAGTATCACTCCGCCGTAAGACGCGGCCGTACTGCTGAACTGTATCTGCCTTTTTATTATGTTCGTATCGTTTATCCATTCATAAGCGCCGTCGCCTGCCCATGTGTCCTCGGCGCCTATCTTGTATACCGCTAGACCCGGTATCAGCTTTTTGCCGGTGCCGGAAAGCATTTCGTCCCACTGTTCGACGACGGTTTCAAACGGTTGAGCGCTGTTTTCAAAGCCGTAATATATCTGCGGCGCCATATAGTCGGCATAGCCGGGCTGCGTACACCATCTTTCAACATCTGCATATAAAGTATAAATATTGTTTGCGATATTGCCCTGTGTGCTTATACCGAATAACGCGGTGCTGTTGTGGCTTTTAACTGCTGAATACATCGCCGCCGTCATTTTGCTGCAATTGTCCAGCCTGAATTCTGACAGATCGGTATATGACGAATTATAATACGCGGTGCTGTCGAACCATTCCTCCGTAGTGGGATAGAAATAATCGTCGATATGTACCCCGTCAACGTCATAGCCCGACACGATCTCGGAAACGCCCAGCGCGATAAGCTCTCTTACTTCTTTGTATGCGGGATTAAGATACCAGTAATCGTTGACCTTGACGATATAATCTCCGTCGTTGTGATCGTACCACTGCTTGGTAAGATATCCGTCGGGGACCTGCGGAGCGTCGTCCTGCTGATAGCACCTGAGCGGATTTATCCACGCATGGAACGACAAGCCGCGCTTATGCGCCTCATCTATCATTATATCCAGCGGATCATAGCCGGGATCTTCTCCGATATAACCGGTGCAGTATTTTGACCACGGAAAATATTCAGACTCATATATCGCGTCGCCGTACGGTCTGACGTGAACAAACACGGTGTTTATCCCAAGAGAAACGGCGTTGTCGTAATAATTGCCTATTCCCTTGCGGAATGACGAGGGATCCTTTCCGGTCAAAATAGGATACAGCTCAAAATACGATATCCACATTCCCTTTACCGTTTTGTAATTCAGCGCGGAGTAAGTGTTTACCGGCAGTTCATCGTTTGGTACGGGTGCGGGAGCAGCCGGCTGCGGCGCCTTTGTTTCGGCAGAGGTAGAAGTCTGCGGCTTTTTCGTCGTTTTGGCCTCTGTTGTTTTTGGAGCGGAAGTTGTCTGCGGCTTTTCCTGAGCGGCAGGAGCGGTCTGCTTTGAGCTTTCCGCCTTGGTTTGGGCGGTAGTAGTTTTTGCGGGCTTCTTGGTCGCTGCGGCGGTGGTAGTAGCAGCAGATGTATGCGTTTGCGGCACAGGCGGCAGGATATACGGCATGCCGGTTATCTCCGCGCCGTTATAATAAACATATCCGCTGTTGTCATCGGGTTCGGCCAGTATCAGCGAAGCTTTGCAGGAGGTCAGTAAAACAACTGCTCCTATAAATACCGAAAGAATGGGCTTATATATTTTTCCGCTTTTATGCACGGGAGTATATGCCCTCCTTTCGATACAGTATGCTGTAAATTGAAAATATCATCAAAATTCGATATCTTTCCAATACGGTAGTCAGCGAAAATGACGGTTTTTCCTCACTATAATAAGGAAATTAACAAAATATCTCTTTAATTTTTTCGGTTGTTAAAATATTGACATCTGCACCGAATTATTGTATAATTTTTATATAAGAACTCCGGCGGTTTTTTTGACCGCTATGCGAAAGAAAGGAGAAAACACAATGGAACAGAAAGAAATCAAAAGCACCGGTCTTACGCTGACCGAAAAAATCATCAAAGCGCACATTGTAGACGGAGAGATGATAAAGGGCACCGAGATAGGGCTTAAGATCGACCAGACGCTTACTCAGGACGCCACGGGTACAATGGCATATCTTCAGTTTGAAGCTATGGGAGTAGATCAGGTCAAAACGGAACGCTCGCTCGCCTATATCGACCACAATACTCTGCAATCGGGATTTGAGAACGCCGACGACCACCGTTACATAGGCAGCGTTGCCAAAAAGCACGGTATCTGGTTTTCAAGGCCCGGAAACGGTATCTGCCACCAGGTACATCTTGAGCGTTTCGGCAAGCCCGGCAAAACGCTTATCGGCTCTGACAGCCATACCCCGACAGGCGGCGGTATAGGCATGCTGGCAATGGGCGCGGGCGGACTTGACGTTGCGGTAGCTATGGGCGGCGGTGCTTATTATATCACTATGCCGAAAATAGTTAAGGTAAACCTTACCGGAAAGCTTAGCGACTGGGTCTCCGCAAAGGACGTTATACTTAAGGTGCTCCAGATACTTTCGGTAAAAGGCGGAGTGGGAAAAGTAATAGAATACTGCGGCGAGGGCGTAAAGAGCCTCAGCGTTCCGGAGCGTGCCACCATTACCAATATGGGCGCGGAGCTGGGCGCTACCACTTCTATCTTCCCGTCTGATGAAACAACGCTGGCATTCCTTAAAGCGCAGGGACGCGAGGAGGATTATACCGAGCTTTCTGCCGACGCCGACGCTGTATATGACGAAGAGATCAACATCGACCTTTCCGAGCTGGTACCGCTGGCGGCTTGTCCTCATATGCCCGACAACGTTAAAACGGTCGAGGAGATAGGCGCTATCAAAATAGACCAGGTATGTATCGGCTCATGCACAAACTCCTCATTACAGGATATGCTTAAGGTCGCTCATATATTAAAGGGCAAGACCGTTAATCCCGACGTAAGTCTTTCGATAGCTCCCGGTTCAAAGCAGGTGTTCAATATGCTGGCGGACTGCGGCGCTTTATCGACGCTTATATCCGCCGGTGCGAGAATACTTGAAAGCGCCTGCGGTCCTTGCATAGGCATGGGACAGTCGCCTAATTCCAAGGGCGTATCGCTTCGTACCTTTAACCGCAATTTTGAAGGGCGCAGCGGCACAAAGGACGGTCAGATATATCTGGTTTCTCCCGAAACCGCCGCTATATCGGCTCTTACCGGCGTGCTTACCGATCCGAGACTTGCGGGCGAAATGCCGCCTTATATCATGCCGGAAAAATTCCTTATCAATGACAATATGGTAGTACCTCCCGCCGCACCCGAGGACGCGGACAAGGTAGAGGTGCTGAGAGGGCCGAACATCAAGCCTTTCCCGATAAATGTACCGCTTGCCGAAAAGATAGAAGCCGAGGTTTCGCTCAAGGTAACGGACAATATAACTACAGACCATATTATGCCTGCCGGAGCAAAAATATTACCGCTGCGCTCAAATATACCGGCTATTTCGCAGTACTGCTTCACCGTATGCGATGAAAGCTTCCCTGCCCGCGCAAAGGAATTGGGACAGAGCATTATTGTCGGCGGCGTAAACTACGGGCAGGGCTCGTCAAGAGAACACGCGGCGCTTGCTCCATTATATCTCGGGGTAAAAGCTATAATCTGCAAATCCTTTGCCCGTATCCACCGTCAGAACCTTATCAACAACGGCATAATCCCGCTGTGCTTTGCCGATGAATCGGATTACGACAAGATCGAGCAGGGCGACAAGCTGGCGATAGAAAATGTACGCGAGCTTATAGAAAACGGCAGCGAGATAGTGGTAAAGAACCTTACAAAGGGCTGCGAGATAAAAACCACCTGCGAGCTTTCCGAGCGCGGCAAGGGTATGATCCTTGCGGGAGGATTGCTCAATTACACCAAGCAAAACGGATAATTTTGCTATGAAACGCGAAAAGCAGCCCGGCCGCCGTCGAACGGGAGATATTATAGTCGCTGTACTCACAATAATTGCTTTTATTCTGATAGCGGCTTATACGGTTCTTAGGATAGTAAACTCCGCCGGTGCTTTTGCCGACGCTCTGCAAAACAAATGGGTAATTGCCTTTCTGGCGGCGCTTGTTTTGGTAACGATGATAATATATGTTATCTTCAGAAATAAAGAGCGAGGAGGACGCTGGACGGTATTGAGCCGTTCTGTCACGGCGGCGGGAGGAATACTGCTTATCGCGGGATTTATCCTTATGTGTATGGGAATTATTTAACTACAGACAAAATCGAAGGAGGAACAACTATGGCAAAAATCGAGATGAAAACGCCGCTGGTCGAGATGGACGGCGACGAGATGACGAGAGTCATCTGGAAGATGATAAAGGATATACTGCTTACGCCGTATATCGAGCTTAATACCGAGTATTACGACCTCGGGCTTGTTCACAGAAACGAGACCGACGATCAGGTGACCATTGACAGCGCAAACGCCACCAAAAAATACGGCGTTGCGGTAAAGTGCGCCACCATCACCCCGAACGCTCAGAGAATGACGGAATACGACTTAAAGGAAATGTGGAAATCGCCTAACGGAACTATCCGTGCGATACTTGACGGTACTGTGTTCAGAGCGCCGATAATCGTCAAAGGTATCACTCCCCTGCTTCCTACCTGGACAAAGCCTATCACTATCGCGCGTCACGCTTACGGCGACGTTTATAAAAATACCGAAATGAAGGTAAGCGACGGCAGCACCGCAGAGCTGGTAGTTACCGACAAGGACGGAAACGAAACAAGAGAGCTTATACACAAATTCAGCGGTTCGGACGGGATAATTCAAGGTCTGCATAATATAAACGGCAGTATCGCGGGCTTCGCAAAATCCTGCTTTAATTACGCACTGGATACAAAGCAGGATCTGTGGTTTGCCACTAAGGATACTATTTCCAAGAAATACGACCATACCTTCAAGGATATTTTCGCCGAAATATACGAGAATGAATATAAAGAAAAATTTGAAGCCGCAGGCATAGAATACTTCTATACCCTTATCGACGACGCAGTCGCAAGAGTCGTTCGCTCCGAGGGCGGATATATCTGGGCTTGCAAGAATTACGACGGCGACGTTATGTCGGACATGGTAGCCACCGCTTTCGGCAGTCTGGGCATGATGACCTCCGTGCTGGTATCTCCCGACGGTATATATGAGTATGAGGCGGCGCACGGCACCGTTACCCGCCATTATTATAAGTATCTTAAGGGCGAGGAAACCTCTACGAACTCGGTAGCGACTATCTTCGCATGGACCGGCGCTTTGAGAAAAAGAGGAGAACTGGACGGAAATAAGGAGCTCGCGGATTTTGCGGATAAGCTGGAAAAAGCTACCATAGCTACCATCGAGGACGGTGTTATGACCGGCGACCTGTACATTCTCTCCAAGCTTGAAAACAAGAGAAAGGTCAACACCGAGGACTTCTTAAAAGAAATAAACGTCAGACTTGAAAAGCTGATGAAGTAATTTTCATCACGAACGCAGACCATTTTCCGGAGGAATTGATTTTGTCAAAGCAAGGCAACATTTCAGTTTCCGTAATACGCAGGCTGCCGAGATATTACCGTTTTCTCGGCGAATTGTCAGACGCGGGAATTTCTAAAATTTCATCGCGCGAGCTTGCGGAAAAAATGAGGCTGACCGCGTCACAGATACGACAGGACCTAAACTGTTTCGGCGGATTCGGCCAGCAGGGCTACGGCTATAACGTCAATGAGCTGCGCCAGGAGATAGGCCATATACTCGGCGTGGACAGCCGAAAAAAGGTCATACTTATCGGTGCGGGCAATCTCGGCACTGCCCTTGCCATGCACATTGATTTTGAAAAGAGCGGCTGCCGGCTTATCGGTATATTCGATTCAAATAAGAATATCGAGGGTCAGGAGCTTGCCGGAGTAAAAATAACCGACGTCGCGCGGTTAGAGCAGTTTTGCAATGCAGAACAGCCGGATATAGCGGTGTTATGCACGCCGAAAGACGTTACCAAAGACCTGGTAAAACGCCTTACCGGAGTTAATGTACGCAGCTTCTGGAATTTTTCACACTATGATATAAACGTCGATTTTGATGATATAGTGGTGGAAAACGTCCATCTGAGCGATAGTCTTATGATACTTTCCTATGGTGTGAACAACACTTAATAACCGCAAAACACGATTTACACAAAACTGCCTCCTCCGGTTCTCCGGAGGAGGCTTCGTTGTTATTGCTCTAATTCAAAGGATTTGCAGTCTGTGCATGCCTTTTCTGTAGGATCGCACTCATGCGTACCTATCTGGATCTTGTCAAGAGAACAATAATCCGCGCAGCAGCAGTGGTTCTTGCAATTCCTTATCGTGCAGGCAATGTGCTTGTTTGCATGTTCTTGGTTCATAATTATTATCATGCTTGCAAAGCAAGCATTCTCCTTTCGAGTTTTGGTGCGGTTTTGCGAAGCAAAATTGCCGGCCTTACTCGGCAAAGCGCAAAACTCATAGTCTGAAAAATTTATTTTTTCAGACTTATTTTCGTTACAAAATAGCGAAAAAGCGTAAGACCATTCATACGCCTTACGCTTTTATTATGTACTTATTTTTTTCGCTTTATTAAAGGATAAAATTACAAATGCTGGCAAAATCATCAGCGATAAAATCAGCGCCCGCCTGCTCAAGCTCCGCCTTATCGCCGTATCCGCAAAGAACGCCGATAGACTTTATCCCGCACGTTTTACCGCCGATAATATCATGCTTACGATCGCCGACGATGACCGTTTTTTCACGGTCGGTAATATTACAATGCTCGAACACATATTCTATCACTTGATGCTTTTCATCTCTGCCAAAGCTGAAATCCGCACCGCCAAGAAAATCAAAATATTTCTCCAGATCAAAATGCCGCATTATCTCGGTCGCGGTATCCAGCGGCTTAGAAGTGGAAAGATACAGCTTTTTTCCGTGACTGCGCAATTTTTCCAGCGTTTCGGGGACGCCGTCAATAACTCGGTTTTCATATACCCCTATAGGAATATACCGTTCGCGGTATTTAAGCACCGCCTGCTCCGCCTTTTCCCTGTCAAATCCGTAATTTACCATAAATGACGTTCTCAACGGCGGCCCTATGAACGAGCGCAGTATATCCTGATCATGCTCCTCGATCCCAAAGCTTGCCAAAGCATATTGAACCGATTTTGTTATCCCCTCGTAAGGATCGGTCAAGGTTCCGTCAAGATCAAAAAGAATATAATCAAACGCCATTTTTATTTCTATCCTGTTGTATCAGTAATTTGACCGCTTCTACCGCGGTGCGTATCGCTCTGTCACTGTCCAGACAAACGGTATCCGGCAGACCGGCTTTAGTGCGCTCTACATTCCAAAGTGCGGTGAAAACCGAGCCTGCCCGCACTCCCCTTGCAGCGGCAACGGCAAATATCGCCGAGGACTCCATTTCCGAGGTCAGGCAACCGCATTTTACATAAGCGTCCCAATTATCGCATAAGGTGCGAGCCACCGGCATTTTCTCCGGCTCTATCTCGCCGTAAAAGCTGTCCTTGCAGTGTACTACTCCGACATGGCAGCGCTTGCCGTCTTTATCCTCGGACAGACTGTCGCCGGCAGCTTTGAGCGCGCTCATTACTTCAAAATCAGCCACCGCGGGATAACCGTCGGGGATGTATTCCCTGCTGGTGCCCTCGCTGCGTATCGACGCTGTCGCTACTACCAGATCGCCGCCGGAAACCTTAAGCGCCATGCCGCCGCTGGTGCCTATCCTTATAAACGTGTCTGAACCGCAGCGGATAAGCTCTTCCACCGCGATAGCCGCGGACGGGCCGCCTATACCGGTAGATGTAACGCTTACCTTTTCTCCGAGCAGACTGCCGGTATATGTTGTAAATTCACGGTTTGACGCGATCTCGACAGCGTTGTCAAGATACTTTGCAATAGCGGGTACTCTGCCGGGGTCGCCCGGTAAAATAACATATCTGCCTACATCTCCGTTTCTTATTTTAAGATGAAACTGTATATCGTCTGATAAAAGCGCCATAATTACCTCCTTTTATTCTTCCCGGATGATCTCTTTTCGCTTGCGGTCTCGGCAGTCGTGCCGCCCAGCACTGACGGAGCGACGGCGTTTTTGCGTCTTTCCCTTTCGTCGATACTAGCGTGTATCTTGTCCCAATTGCCGAATATCGCAATAAGCACGTCAAATACGGTTATCAGCAGCATCGGCAGATATAACTCTCTTGCCGCGCCGTGGATAAGCTCATGAAGCACAAATATACATATCATGCCCGCGACCGACATCGACGCGGCGATAACGTATTTTCTGAGCATTACAAGAAATGTCGGCACGACAAACAGCACGATGGTAAAACTCATCCAAAATATAACATAACCTGTTATGTCGTTATTTTCCGCTACACCGGTAGACATCGTCGATATAGCCCCGAAAACGTTAAATACAATTGCAATCGCTCCGGTAGCTATCATCAGCAGTATTTTTAACACAAGCACAAAAATTTTCATTTTATTTGTTCCTTTTAATGATTTCAATTATTCCTACGGTGAATTTTTCTGTTTTGCCGGCAAAAAATAAAAGCATGCGGCAAATTCCGTATCGCGTTTATACTATATAATATATCACATTTTCGGTTCAATGTCAAATCACGATTTTTAAGTATAAAGATCCGTATAATAAAGGAAAAACATTTGTAAATTCCTGCACATAGCGCGCGGACGGCATCGGCGGTTTCCATGACAGTAAAATCATAAAATTAAAAAATACCTCTTATAAAAAAATCGGTCGGGCAAATATTATGTTTGTGATTTTGATTTGCAATTCACAAGGAGTGGTAAGATGAAAAAAATAACGTCAATTCTTTCCGCTGCCATGTCTTTTATAACATTATCTATGCTCGCCGTATCCGCTTATGTTGATTCTTCTATTGAAAACGGCTGTGTCATAGGAAAGGACGGCAGCATTGAAATAATATCTACGGCAGCCCTGACTGCCGATACTAAAGAAAGCGAGCTGCTATATGACGGCAGCTGCAAATATACTGCGGATGTAAAATTATTCGGAATGATACCGATAAAAACCGTAACCGCAGTGGCTCAGGAACGACCGTATCTTATCCCGTGCGGTACGCCGTTTGGGATAAAGCTGCTTACCGACGGTGTGATAGTTACCGATTTCGGTCAGGTAAACCGCGGTTCAGACAATTTATCCCCCGCGGGAAAGGCAGGCTTGCAGGCGGGCGATATAATTACCCGCGTCAACGGCGAAAAAGTCACCTCGGCAAAGCAGTTTACTGAGCTTGTAGCGAAAAACAGCCGCGAAACCAATATAGAATTTACCCGTGACGGAACGGTACACAACGTTACCGCCGTACCGGAAAAAAATAATGAAGGCGAGCTTAAGCTCGGTATATGGGTAAGGGACAGCACCGCCGGCATAGGTACAATGACTTATTACGATGAAACGTCAAAGGTGTTTGCCGGACTGGGGCATGCGGTATGCGATATAGATACCGGAGAAATTCTGCCTCTCGGAAAGGGCGAGATAGTACCCGCGACGATAACCGAGGTAAAGAAAAGCGCCGACGGACTGCCGGGAGAGCTTTGCGGAAATCTCATGTCAAATACCGTAACAGGCAGTATAAGTAAAAATTCCCGCTGCGGACTTTTCGGCTACAGCAGTCTGTGTCCGGTATCCTCCGAGCCGCTGCCCATGGCTTACAAAAGTGAAGTACACACCGGCAAGGCGTATATCATCACAACTATAGACGACGCACCCGCGAGGGAATATGAGATCGAAATAGAAAGCGTGGATATCGCTAGCGGTGAAAATAAAAATCTGGTCATCAAGGTCACCGACAGCGAATTACTGAAAAGCACCGGAGGAATAGTCCAGGGCATGAGCGGCAGTCCTATCATACAGGACGGTATGCTCGCCGGAGCGGTAACACACGTTTTCATCAACGACCCGACAAGAGGCTACGGCATTTTTGCCCAGACAATGTACGACGAAACCGACGATATGAACAGCTATTCGCAAAAACTGCGCGCGGCGTGATAAAAAATAAACTCAAAAATCTCTCCCGACGATACCCGCCGGGAGAGATTTAATAAAAATATGATCACAGTATAATACATATAAGACCGTTACAGCCGTCGTTTATAATACGCTGTATAGTTTCCTGAAGCTTTCCGCGCGCGTCGGTCGGCATGCGGTACAGCTTATTGCGCAGCCCCTCGTTTACAAGCTCGTGGAGAGATTTGCCGAATATGTTGCTTTCCCAGATTCGGGTGGGGTTTTCTTCGTACTCGTTAAGCAGATATTTTACCAGATCCTCCGACTGTTTTTCGCTGCCGACTATCGGATTGACTTCCGTTGTGATATCCGCAAGCATCATATGAACAGACGGTGCAGAGGCTTTCAAGCGCACGCCGTATTTTCCGCCTTGCTTGATTATTTCCGGCTCTTCCAATTTAAGCTCTTCCAAGCCCGGCATAACTATACCGTAGCCGGTAGCCTGCACCTCATCCAGAGCGGTCTTGACCTTTTCGTACTTTTTCTTTATTGAAGCAAGCTCTATCATGCACGGCATAAGGTCGCTCTCGTCGCTTAGCTCCAAGCCGGTGGTTTCGCCCAATATCTGGTAAAACAGCTCGTTCTTTACGTTGACCGTTACATATCCGGCGCCGCTGCCGAGGTCGGCGTTGTCCACCGTGCAGCAGGTTATAGCTTCACACGCCAGCATTCCCTCGGCAAACTTTTTGATGCAGCCCATATCCACTGCCTCAGCCGCCGCTGTTCTGATAGTATCGAAAACCTCTTTTTTTAGCCAATGCTCCTTATCCAACGCTGTCAGCCATTTAGGCATTTTTATATTTATCTGTTTTACGGGGAATTGCAGCAGGACTGTCTTAAGAATATCCTTGATGTCCTCTTCACCAATGTCAAGGCAATTTATTGCGGTGACGGGCTTATGATATTTTTCGGACATAGACGCTGCCAGCGCCTTTGCCTCCGCGCTCGACGGGTCTTTGCAGTTAAGCACGATAACGAAAGGCTTTCTTATCGACTCAAGCTCTGCGATCACCCTTTCCTCCGCCTCCTCATACTCCTCGCGGGGTATGTCGGTTATGCTGCCGTCGGTAGTTACCACCAGTCCGATGGTGCTGTGCTCGTTTATGACCTTTTGAGTACCGACCTCTGCCGCCATATTAAACGGTATTTCCTCATCAAACCACGGGGTCATTACCATTCTCGGCGCTTCATTTTCGATATATCCTATTGCGCTCGGTACTATGTAGCCTACACAGTCGATAAGCCGGACGTTCATCGTGGTGCTGTCCTCAAGGACAATATTTACCGCCTCTTCCGGAACAAATTTCGGTTCGGTAGTCATAATGGTCTTCCCCGCCGCGGACTGAGGCAGCTCGTCAACGGCTCTTTCTTTTACATAATTGCTGTCTATGCTCGGTATTACAAGCACGTTCATGAATTTGCTTATAAAAGTGGATTTACCGGAACGTACAGGTCCAACCACACCAATGTATATGTTTCCCTGTGTACGTGCAGATATATCCTTATAAATAGATTGAGGCATATTTGCTCCTTTTCTCCGCACGGTAGTTCGTAAAGCCGCGTATTGCGTTTATAAGTCTTTGCCGCCCTTGTTCCCGTGCGGAAGAACAAAGGGCAAATATCAGACTATCGGGATAAGCAGCATTCCCGCGGGAGCGCTGTCACCTTGTATATCATTTTCGGCCTTTATCTGCTCACAGTCGGTATTATACTGCTTTGCGATACTCCATATATCCTCGTTTTCATCGGCAAAATATAATTTAAGGCTGTATTCGTTATTCTTTTTCTTGGGAGCGTCGGTATTAACACTGATGTCCTTGACTATCTCCACCGTCTGCGTCTTGTAAAGGCAGCCCTGCATGGATATTCCTACCCTTAGCTCTATCTCACTGTCGGAGGTTATGCTGTAGCTTACCGACGCCGCCTGCAAAAACGGCTCTATGCTGCTGTCCTCCGATAAGCCGCTGACCGATACCGGCAGCTCGAACGGCTGCACTTTCTCGATATATACCGGTTGGCCGCTCTCCAGTCTTGCAAGCACCTGATATGACGCTTGCCCGCACACGATAAGCTCTTCCGATGATTTACCGCGGCAGGTGATATTGTTAAGCTCGCAGCGGCAGTCTATCACGCTTTGCGGAGCGCCCTGAGTACATTCTGCGGTTTCCTTTAACGTGAGATTCTGCGATATATAGCGCGGAGCGTTTTCAGTCTTTACCGTCATGGTGGTAAACTCGCACTCATAATCGGTAGAATACATATCCGTTACGGGTGATATTACCTGTTCAAGCTCGGCAGATACGCCGGCTTCCGCTGAAATATCACAGGTAAAAACGCGGCTGTTGTTATCGTTGGTCTGTTTTACGGAAAGATCGCAGGACAGCACGACAAACTGCGCGTATGTGCTGTGCTTGTCTGTAATGCCGTCTGCGTCGATTATCTGGCTCAGCGGGATATCCGCCTCCATTATCTCGGTGCTTACCGTACCTTCGTTTTCTATAAGATAAAGCGCTTTCAGCTTTACCTCGCCTTTGAGTATGACCTTATCCTCTATTATCTTACAGTCGCTTACCGAGGTCACCGTATCGCAGCTTACTATCGCCTTTACCGAGCCTCGTGCGTCGCCCACCTCGATATCCTCGCGCGCGATAAACTGTTTTTTGACTGTGATCTTTTTCCCGCCGCAGGATATAGGCGTTCTTCTCACCTGAACGCCGTTGCCCTTTGCTCCGGTT
This sequence comes from uncultured Ruminiclostridium sp., assembly GCA_947624435.1. Lineage (GTDB taxonomy): Bacteria > Bacillota > Clostridia > Oscillospirales > Ruminococcaceae > Ruminiclostridium_E. Next base: position 668 of record CANQKE010000014.1, on the reverse strand, counting down.
ATTATCTCGGTCATTTGGCTGTTGGTGACCTTTATCTTGCAGCTTACCGCACCTCTTACGTCCAGTCTTCTGCCGGATATCGCCCTTACCGTACAGTAATCCGTCCTCGGTATTATTGATACCGATGCACCGTCCGCTTCTTTTGAAAGGTCGATAGTTTTGGAAAAGGTATATCTATGCTCCACGCAGTTAAGGTCGTTGCTGCCTTCGCTGAGATACAGAGCTGAAATATATACGATACCGTCACATATCAGCTTATCGCCGGATATGTTGTAGGATACGATACCGGGCTTTAACGAGCATTTGAGTATCTTAAAAATATCCGGATAATAGTCCGGCAGAATGTAATCGAACTCTACGCCCTGCTCAGCCGTACCGTCGTATATTATCTCATTCAGATATAACGGCTCCTTTGAAATTGTTAAATCCATATGATCCTCCTTTTGTCTGTCTCCCGCACGCCACAGGCAGCCTTACCCGGCCGTAACGGTCATTCGCTTAAATATATGTTTGTCACGGACATAATATGCGCATGTACTTCCAATTACTTTGGGGATATTTTCGCAATTTTCGCAAATAAAAAAGCCATTCAAAAATGATCTGACCCCAAAAAGTTAGACAAAAATTTAAAAGAAAAATTATGCAAAGCGACTAAGAGAGATCTTGGT
>CANQKE010000013.1 GCA_947624435.1 uncultured Ruminiclostridium sp. | reverse complement strand
TTCCTATCAGAAAAATTGCTTGATTTGAAAAATTTTACCCCTGATTTGTTGCAAATCAGGGGTTTTTCGACAAGCTGGCCTCCCGTGCAATAGTGCGGGAGGTTTTGAGTTGAGGTGAAACAAGAGGGGGTTGGGAGGCACAAAAATAGGGGCGGGCGGGCGGGATTTCCCGCACCAGCGGGAAATGAAAACGGAGGCGTCGGGGAGGAAGCTATGGATAAATTTTGACGGCTTGTAAGGGGGAAACTGCACTATCCGTTAAAAAGCAGCAGGTTCTTAAAGTATCGGTTTTTTCGACAAGCTGTATCAATGCCATGGTAGGAAATTTCAGTATCCCAAAATTTACATATTACCGTTGACATTTTTATCGGAATATGCTAGTATAATGATAAGTACATCCCTTACGGGATATCAGTGTATAGGAGGTCACACTATGGAAGCTATCAAAAAGTATATTGCGGAATTTATCGGTACGTTCGTACTGGTGTTCGTTGCCTGCGGAGTTGCCGCGAACATCGGCTGCGACGTGACCGGCGGTTATGTTGCTACCGCGCTTGCGTTCGGTCTTGTTATCGTCGCTATGGCGTATTCGATAGGCAACATTTCCGGCTGCCACATCAATCCGGCGGTTTCGCTCGCTATGCTTATCAGCGGTAAAATGTCGGTCACCGATTTCTGCGGCTATGTTATTGCACAGTTTGTCGGTGCTATCGCCGGTGCGGCTGCTCTGATGGGCATACTCGGCGTGGATTCCGGTCTCGGCGCAAACGCGCTTTTCAAAGGCGACATATTAATGTCGATAATCATCGAGGTAATACTCACCTTCATATTCGTTATCGCGATACTCGGAGTTACCTCTAAGACGGAGAACACCGCCGTTACCGGTCTGGTAATAGGCCTTTCGCTGACGCTGGTACACCTTATCGGTATCGGTCTTACCGGCACTTCGGTAAACCCCGCGCGCAGCTTCGGCCCCGCTTTGTTCGTAGGCGGCGACGCTCTCGCTAACGTATGGGTATTTATCGTAGCTCCGCTCATCGGCGGCGCGCTTGCGGCTGTCGTTTACAAGTTCCTCGCAGGTGAAAAGAAAAACTGATAATTGCTTTTCATAAAACAACAGCAGACGTTTTATCGTCTGCTGTCAGGCTGTAGAAAAAGTGTTCAAAAGCCGGAAGGAAAGAGGAGTATGAGGGGAAAACCATCAGGGTTTTCACCCTCATTAGTGATAAGTGCCGCTCGTAGAGCGGCAAAAATTGGCGAGTATGTTTTGCATACTTGCCAATTTTTTGGTCAGCTTGTCGAAAAATCCGACCGCAGGGAGGTTTTTCGACAAGCTGACAGCAGACGTTTTGGCGTCTGCTGTTATTTTTTAATCTTTAGGTTTTATCTCAAAATTATCAAAATCAAAATCGCAGCCGGGGAGAAATCCGAATCGAACCTTGCCTTTACCCCTGATATCTGGCAGCTTGCAAACGACGGTCGTCGACTGCTCGCTGTAGGGGAATTCCACTATCTCCTGAACTGCTCCGCTTACGTCCGTTTCAAAATGCACATGTATCGAATCGTTATCGTGGCGGGTCTTTCCGGTTATCATTATCTTAGAAGTGCCGAGCGGGAAGTCCATCTCCTCAAAGTCGATAAACACATTGTTTCCTATCCCGTTTACCGAGCCGCCGCACACCTTAAAGGTATCGCCGTGCAGCTCGTCACAGTCGGCGGCGTTTATTTTTTGATACGCCTTTATTATCGGGGTGAATCTAAATCCGCCGAGGTCTATCCTGAGATCGGTCTTGTCAAATTCAAAATAAATATCCTGCTGTCCGGTGATAGGCTCGTCTAACGTGTAGGTGTTTTCAATATACGTCTGCCATATAAAATTTGCCTGATAGGTAAAGCTGCCGAGACAGCGCGAGCCCTCCTCATGCGGCTTTTTGCTCCACAGTCTGAATCCGAACGGCGCGTCGGAATGCCAGTTGATGATACTTACCGAAAATTCTCTGCTGCCGTACTTTCCGAAATCCACCTTGGTAAATCCGACGATGTTGCTGTCCTTTTTGATGTTGATACCGCCGCGCTGCACCTCGTCCATCGGCTTTAAGCTGTCATTGTAAAGGCAGCCGGAGATAAAGCTGTACGGATCGGCGCAGGGCTGACCGAAACCCTCTGCGGTAAATTCCAGCTCGGAGAATATCTCCGGCTGCTCTCTGCCGTTTTTGCAGCAGCAGCGTAATCTGAACGAGCCGTCACCGACGCCGGAAACTACGGCTTTTTTTCCGTCAAAGGTCACTGTGCCGAGATTTGTATTGATACCGCTGTTTGTAACTACGCTCCATTCAAGGTCGGAATAGCTTGCGTTTTCGGGCAGCAGCACCGCGCTTATTTCGCACTGCGGGTTTGAGCTGTCCAGCTTTCCGTCGCCCTTGCGGATAAGTTCTATCTTTCTGAGCGGTATCTCGTCGGGGAGAGTGAGGGCGGTTACATTTTCGCTGAAAGATACCCCTTTTCGTATCTCGGCGGGAACGGCTTTTATAACGACCGACGCGGGCGTCAGACCCGGCGCCGAGGCGGTTATTGTAATATCCCCGCTTTTTGCTAAGGAAGAAACATACGCGGCGGCTTTTCCCGAAAACAGTCTGCGGGATGCGGATTTATAGCTGTCGTAATCGGTGCTGTCCCCGTTGTCAAAGCCCAGCAGCCTGCCGCCGGTCACCGTTACCGTTACTCGGTCGCGCGCGTTTTCCACCGGATAGCCGTCCTTGTCAACGGTGCTTATCCTGATAACGGATACGTCCTCTCCGTCCGCCGATATCTCGCCGCGCTCCGCACTTAAAACTATCGCGGCGCTGTCGCCGAACGAATGTCTGGTATCAGAAAGCTCTTTGCCGTCTGCGGTTATGCCTTTTACCTTTATCTCGCCCTTTTCATAAGGAAGCTGCCACGCGGCGGTATATTCTTTTACCGCTTTCTTGCCGAGCGACCTGCCGTTTACAAACAGCTCGACTTCGGGAAGATCAGTATACGCGATCACGTCGATAAGCTGTCCCTCGTTGAAATCCCAGTACGGCATGAGGTGCAGCACCGGCCGATTTGTCCAGGCGCTTTGGTAAAGGTAAAAGCTGTCCTTTTCCAGTCCGGCGGTGTCGATACTGCCATAATACGCGTTTTTGGTGGAATAAGGCGACGGCTCTCCGATATAATCCGCACCTGTCCAGATGAACATTCCCGCGCATACGTCGATATCTCGGTTAAGCGCGATTATGTTCTGAGCGGTTTGTGCGCTTTCACCGGCTTTACAGTTTCCGAGAGATGAGCATTGACGGTCGGCATGCGTCATAAAGCACGCCGAGGCGGGGAAGTGGTATACCCCACGGCTTTTCACGCCGGAGGTGGTCTCACTGCCGTATATCTTCCATTCGGGATTTTCGGCGTGGTGCTTTTCGTAAAGATTCTCGCCGTAGTTATACCCGACAAGATCCACCTGCCTTGCGCAGTTTTGCGCGCCCTCCCACGGCATATAGTTTGAACCTATCGTCGTGGGCGCGTTGCATAAAGGATCGTTTTCCCTCACCGCGGTGTGCAGCATTTTTGCCACCTCGCAGCCGCGCGGCGAAACATGGGTATCATATATCTCGTTGCCGACGCTCCACATAATTACGCTTGGACAGTTGCGGTCACGGCGTATCCATGCGGCAACGTCCTTTTTGTACCACTCGTCAAAAAATCTCGCGTAGTCATATTCGGTCTTTGGCCGCTCCCACATATCCAAAAGCTCGCTGTCCACCAGTATCCCCAGTTCGTCGCAAAGCTCCATAAAGCCCTTTGCAGGTGGATTGTGAGAGGTGCGCACGGCGTTTGCTCCCATTTCTTTCATTTTGAGCAGCTGGCGTTTTGCGACCGATTTATTGAACGCCGCGCCGAGACATCCCAGATCGTGGTGCAGGCAGACGCCGTTCAGCTTGATATGCCTGCCGTTAAGGTAAAAGCCGCTGTCAGGGCGGTATTCTATATTCCTAAGCCCGACCAGACAGGAGGTTTCGTCTATCGCTTTACCGTCCTTTATAAGCTGGGTTGTAAGCGTTAACAGATTCGGCGAATCGATGTCCCAGATATATTTATCCGATATATCGCTGAGCGTGAATATTGCCTTTTCGCCCGCGGGGGATTCTGCTTTGTATAACGTTTTATCCGGCGCTGAAAGGATATACCTCACGGTAAGCCCGTCGGCGTTTTTTGTTTCGGCGGTTACAGTGACGTTCCAATCGCCGTTTTTATGCTCGGTATGAAAATACACCCCGTCGGTGACAAGACGGCTTTCCGGCGAAACGATAAGGTACACGTCGCGGAAGATACCCGCGCCGGAATACCAGCGGCTGTTCGGCGATTCATGCCGCACCAATACCTTTATCTCGTTTTCTCCGTCCTGTAAAAACGGCGTTATATCCGCCTCGAACGAGGTGTAGCCGTACTTCCAGTCCATGGCGGCTTTACCGTTTACGTATACGGTGCTGTTCATATATACGCCCTCAAAATAAAGGCGTATGCTCTTACCCGCGACATTGCCGAAGTCATAATGCTTTACATAGCTGCCGTATGACGTTTCGTAAAGGTTTTCCGCGTCGCCTATCAGCCAGTCATGAGGAAGCTGCACCGGCTGATAGTCCGGCTTTTCCTCGCATTTTTCCGATGAGAATTTGAAAAATTCCCACCCGTCGTTGAATAACACTTTCATAAATTACCTCCGCAGGTTTATTTTTTTACACGTTTTATGACCGCTCCCGCTATACCGAACAGCACGAACATGGCAAGATCGGCTATCACCACCGACGCGCCCGCCGGCCAATCGGCTTCGCAGGTAAGCTCCATACCGATAAGAAAGCAGACCTCACACAGCACCGCGCTGCATATAGTCACTCCCTTAAAGCTTTTGAATATCCTCATTGAGGATAAAGCCGGGAAGATTATCAGACTCGAGATGAGCAAAGCGCCCATTATCCTCATTCCCACCACCACGGTAAGCGCGGTGAGCAGCCCGATAACGGTATTATACAGTCCGGTATTTACTCCGGTCGCTTTGGAAAAGCTCTCGTCGAACGTCACCGCGAATATCTTGCTGTAAAACAGTATGAACAGCACAATAACAACTACCGAGCAGATAACACTCAGCAGCAGATCTTCTCCGGTTATCGACATTATACTGCCGAACATATAGCTGCTTATATCCGCGCTGCCGCCGCTTTGGGATATTACCACCGCGCCTATCGCGAGCGCCCCCGACGAGCATACCGCGATAGCGGCGTCGCCGTTTATCCTGCCGGAGGAGCTTACCCTTATCAGTAAAAACGCGGCTATCATCACCACTGGCACGGATATTTGAAGCGGCGCAAGATTCATAGCCGCCGCTACCGCCAAAGCGCCGAATCCCACATGAGAAAGTCCGTCGCCTATCATCGAAAACCTTTTCAGCACCAGCGAAACGCCCAGCAGCGACGCGCACAGCGATACCAGCATACCGACAAGCAGCGCGCGCAGAAAAAAGTCGTAAGAAAGCATTTCAAGCATCTGCGCCGCCTCCTTTAAGGTGATGATTGCAGCAGCAGTGACAGTCGCAGGTGCTCATGGTATGGAATATATCCGACGCGCGGTATTCCTCGGTACTGCCGAAGAAATACTGTCCCGCCTCCATGTGGAGTATCTGCTTTGAATATCTCAGCGCGCCGTTGAGGTCGTGGGTTATCATTATCACGGTAACGCCGCGCTCGCTGTTCAGCCTATGGATAGTGTCATACATATCCTGCGTCGCCGTCGGGTCAAGTCCGGATACCGGCTCGTCCAAAAGCAGCAGCTTTTCGGTCGCGCATAACGCCCTTGCAAGTAATACCCGCTGCTGCTGTCCGCCGGATAATTCGCGGTAGCTGCGGGACTTGAGCGGGATTATATCCATAAGCTCCATACATTCGTTAGCTTTTTGCTTGTCCTCTTTTCCGTAAAACGGGCGCAGTCCGCGCTTTGACAGCCTGCCGGACAAAACGACCTCTTTTACCGTCGCGGGAAAATCCTTTTGTAATGCGGTCTGCTGCGGCAGATAGCCTATCTCCGACGCTTTCAGCCCGCCGCCGAATATTATGCTGCCGGACTGCGGTTCTTTAAGCCCGAGCAGCGTTTTCATAAGAGTGGTCTTTCCGCTGCCGTTTTCTCCCGCTATGCTGAGAAAATCCCCGCTGTTTACGGTAAAGGACAAGTCGTTTATCACCGTCACGCCCTCGTATCCCGCGCTGAGCGACTTACATTCTATCAGCGTTTCCATTATCCTGCCCCCAATCCTGTCTTAAGCTGCTCAAGATTTTTATTCATCAGCGAAACGTAGGTCTCTCCCGCCGCTAGCTCCTGCTCAGAAACGGTATGGCAGGAATACAGCATGACGGCTTTCGCTCCGGTCTCCTCCGAGATGACCTCGGCGGTCTTAGCGCTGTTAAATTCAAAATAATACACCGCCGGTATCTTCTTTTCCCTTACCGCGTCTATCAGCGTCGCTACGGTCTTTGCGCCCGGTTCGGAATGTTCGTCGCAGGAGTGGAACGCCGCCATATATTTAAGCCCGTATTCATCGGTAAAATACCTGAACGCAAACTTATCCGCAAAGATAATTGTATCATTCTTAGCCGAGGCCGCCGCTTGTTTTATCTCACTATCCAGCGCGGCGAGCTGCTGCGCGTATTCGTCTTTGTTTTTTTGATAATATTCCGCGTTATCGTTATCCGCAAGGCATATCGCGTCGCATACGGCGCTAAGCATAAGCTCGGCGTTTTTAACAGATGTCCATATATGCGGGTCGAATAAATCCTCATGCGGGGTATCGCCGTGGTCGTGGTCGTGGTCGTCGTCCCATAAAAGCTTTGCGCTGTCCGCAAGTCTTACCGTCACCGAACCGTCAGCCCCGCCGGAGCGCACCGTATCCTCCGCCCAGCGTTCGTCGCTGCCGCCTATATAAATAAATACGTCGCTGCTTTTTATATCCAGCATTTGCTGCGGGGTAGGCTCAAAGCCGTGACCGCTGCTTCCCGGGGAGAGCAGCATGGTAATTTCGGCGTTATCTCCCGCCACCTGCCGCGCAAAGTCGTAGGCGGGAAATACCGTAGTCACTATTTTAAGCCTGCCGTCCTGCGGCTTTGGCTGTTTATACGCCGAGCAGCCCGTAAGCAGCAGCGGCAATATCAGGAGTACCGCCTGTATTATCCGCCTCATTGCGCTTTCCCTTCTTTTGCTTTCATACATTCCTTACAGGTGCCGTAAAACACCGTGCGCGACGGGTCTACCGAAAATCCGTGATGAGCGCGGATATGCTCGTCAAGCTCGGTCAGATGTTCGCATTCTAAATGATACAGCCTGCCGCATTCAAGACATTTAAGATGAAAATGGCGTGTGTGCGGCTCACAGTCCGCATATTGATAGCAGGCGCTTTTCCCGTCGGTGAGAATATATTTTCTCACTACTCCCGACCCGCACAGCCGTTCAAGATTGCGGTATACCGTGGCTTTCCCCACAAGATTTTTAAGCCCCTCGGATATCTCGTCCGCAGTTAAGTGACGGTCGGCGTTTGCCTTTATATATTCAAGTATCAGCATACTTTGCTTAGTGTTGTAGTTCATGAGCTTCTCCTGATCTGAATTTGAAAATGAAAATCAATTTCAAATTATATTCTACTACTTTTTATTCGGTTTGTCAAGCAAAAAACGGTTTCCTACTTGTTTTTTCTGTATTATAGTGGTAAAATAAAATATGTATCATTACCTAAGGGGGCGGAGAAATGTCGTATATCGGTTCGCTTTCGGCGGATCTTGTCAGCGAAAGCTCGATAAGACTCACTTGGAAAGCGCTGGAGGGCTGCGAAAGCTATCATGTTTTTTTCCGCAGGGAAAACAATTCATATAAAAAGATAAACACCACGACCGGGCTGTCGGTGGTTATATCCGGCGTGGATACCTCGGCTCTGTGCCGGTTCAGGGTATGCGGAGTGGACAAGATAGGCAGGCTGATAACGGTGGGAGAAACGGACAATTCCGCGATGATAAAGCCGGTAAAGCTGCTTACCATGGGTTCGGTAAATTTAGAGCTTGCGTTTGACAAGTCGGCAAGGCTTAAAGCGGATAATAAGCTGCGCAAGCTGTCGCCGTTCAGCGCGTTCTTTCCTAATAAAGTGCCGGACTGCGACTGGCTTTCCGATATGGACCTTGTTAAGACGGCGGGGGATTACCTCAGCCGCTCCGACGCGGAATATTTTGTGCTGGATTTTTACGGCTCTGTAGTACACAGAACGGCGAAATGGAACGACACCTTTGTCACCGAGACCGAGGAGTTTTTGAAAAGCGAGTATTTTAACAGCCATAAGGAATATTACGAGCGGCTGCCGCTGTATCTTCCCGAAGATGTGGCAAAGCCGCTGATGGACATCTTCGCGGCAAAGCTGCTGTCACGTTTTTCTCATGATAAAATAATACTGGTGAGATTTGCGCTGCCTAAATATTATTCGGTGGATAAGCATATCAGAGTAGGCGGCAGTCACAGCGCGGTAAACGATTATATACACAGGCTTGAGGATATGTTCATCGGACTTGTACATCCGGTGGTGGCGGATATTTCGCACGGATATTTCAGCGATAACGAAAGATCCACCCGCACCGAGACTGTTATGGACAGGTTTTATTTCGCCCGACTTGCAAAGCTGGTGGAGGACGTTGTAAGAAACGGCGTGGCGAGTTATTACAACGACGGCGAGGATATAAACATACAGTTCGACCGCCTGATATATTATTACGACAGCGCAATGGCGCGCGGGTTTTATAACGTACTTTTTGATAAGAACAGCGCAGCGGGGAAGATAATGATGCAGACCTCGCGGGAATTTGTCTGTGAGAACCGCGAGCTGCTGATGGACATTACCCGACGCGGCTGGAAAACTATACACGACGCTTATGTAAACACCGACTGCGGCGATAACAGAACGCTCAAAAGGACGCTTAAAGTGCTTACCGCGCTTGAAAGGGGCAAGCTGTCCGCGGTAAGCTTTTCCGACGTGCTGGACGTGATGAAGAAAAACGAGCGTATCCGCCGCCCGCTGCAAAAGGCGGTAGGAGCGGAGCTTGAGAAAAACCTCGGACGGGTGATAGTCATTACCGAGAAGAATTTCGTGTTCCTGCTAAAAGCGGCGTATGATATGTGGAGCGGCGTACCGATAGACACCGTGGGAGAGCGTGTAGACGAGTATCTTAAAATATGCGCGCAGATACCGGTGGATATATGGGGAAGCTGTGTTTCCCGCGAGCCTATGAACCGCAGCACCGTCGCCTGCGTTGATAAGTACATCTTCAAAAATTCGCCGGTGTGGGCGTTTGATGAGCCGATACCGGTGTCGGACGGATTTTTTGATAACGCCGAACGTTTTGGCAGCGTATGGCGGCGCACTATGACCGAAGAAGTATTCAGGCGTAAAGCGCCGGATATGATACGTAAGGGCATAGGCAAATGGGTCATCGTCGACTTTTACGACCTGTCCTCTCAAATGGCTAGATATCGCGGCGGCTGCTTTGCGGTGGATAATTTCATAATGCGCAGCGATTATTTTGCGGATATATCCGGCGAGACCGAGCTGTTCTTCCTTGACGCGCAAAAGGACGAGGAGCTGATATTGTCCGCCGTGGACAAAACGGCAAAGCTGCTAAGCGAAAAATACGGCGGCAGGATAATACTCAACCGCGTAAGGCTCAATGACCGCTACCGCGATATGGACGGCAACATTTCCCCGCTGGCATCGACAGAGACCGGAAACGTAAGAGCCGCTCAAAAGGTGATAAATATGAGCGAGGAACGGTTCATAGAAAAGACCGGCTGTTATGTGATAGACGTCACCAAGCACTGTATATCCGACGACAGCTTTCCGCTCGGCGGAGCGCACCCCGCGCATTACGAGGAAATATATTATCTCACGGCGGCGGCATACGTCGATTATATCGTTCGCGAGCAGCCCGAGCAGCGGATATTCGATAAGCTTTAATACAGGACCCTTTTGTTTATAAAAGTTATTATGCTATGCTTGAAACCGTATCTATTTACTTTGTTGTACGCGAAGGAGGCTTGCTTTGAACATAATCACTTTGGAGGCAATTACCGAGATCCGAAAACTCAAGGAAGCGGTTCCGCAGGGAAAGCACATTATAACGGGCGATATTCGCAGATCGTCAGCAAGACTTTTCCGCAAAATCGAGGATCGGCGGATAGATAATGTTCTTGCGCTTTGCGAGGAATTGCTTTCACAGCACGACTGGGCGCTCGGCATAATTGCCTTTGATTGGGCGTACCGTGTGAGAGAGCAGTATAATGCGAAAACTTATGGGATATTTTTCGGGTGGCTGAAAAATTATGTGCGAGGTTGGGGCGACTGCGATGATTTCTGCACCCATGCGTTCGGAGAATTGCTGATAAGACGCAAGGAACTGTTTTCATCGATCCTTGAATGGACGAAAGATGAAGACTTTTGGGTACGTCGGGCTTCCGCGGTGGTTCTGATCCCCGCGATTCTACATAACGACTATAACGGTATTTCTCCGTTCATGATCTCCGACGCGCTTATAGGCGATGAGCATGAGCTTGTATTAAAGGGCTTTGGGTGGATGTTAAAATGTTATTCTCAAGCAGAGCCCGAAACCGTGAAGAAATACCTGATCGACCGCCGCACCGTTATGCCGCGCGTTGCATTTCGCTATGCACTGGAAAAATACGACGCAAAAACACGCGATGCTTTATTAAAATTGTGAGGTAACGCCTTGCGGTGATATTCAAATGGGCAAGTATTAACATATACTTGTCCGTTTTTTCTCAGCTTTGAAATTTTTTTTCAAATTTGGTATTGACAAATCTTGCGGACTATGATAAAATGATATACTGTATCATAATGGATCGATATGCGTCTTAACTGTTTTCAAACCCTTTTACACAATGCCGTTATCCCGTATTATAAAAGGTTTTATGAACATTTTTGACATATATCTGTCGAATAATTAAGGAGTGGTAAAGCGCATGGTGAATGTCAAGCAGGTCAAGCTGGGAAGAAACGAGCGTCTGAGCTTTTCTAAGATCAATGAGGTACAGCCTATGCCTAACCTTATAGAGATCCAGAAGGATTCCTATAACTGGTTTTTGAAAGAGGGCATAAAGGAAGTATTCAATGATATTTCTTCCATTACGGACGCAAACGGCAAGCTGGTGCTTAGCTTTGTGGATTATAGGCTGGACGAACAGCCCAAATATACTATAGAAGAGTGCAAGGAACGCGACGTTACCTATGCCGCTCCGCTCAGAGTAAAGGCACAGCTCAGAAACACCGAGACCGGCGAGGTCATGGAAAATGAGATATTTATGGGAGATTTCCCGCTGATGACCGATTCCGGCACCTTTGTAATAAACGGTGCGGAGCGTGTAATAGTATCGCAGCTGGTGCGTTCTCCGGGCGTGTATTTCGGTTTTGATTACGATAAATCGGGCAAAAAGCTGTTCCGTTCCACCGTTATACCTAACCGCGGCGCATGGCTGGAGTACGAAATGGACTCCAACGATATTTTCTATGTGCGTATAGATAAGAACAGAAAGATACCCGCGACCACCTTATTGCGCGCATTGGGCGACTACAGCTCGGACAGCGATCTTACCGACAAGTTCGGTGAAGAACCGCTGATAGTGCAGACCGTCACCGACAAGGACTCTACAAAGAATACCGAAGAGGCATTGCTTGAGGTCTACAGAAAGCTGCGCCCCGGCGAGCCTCCGACGGTGGAATCCGCGCAGAGCCATCTCAACGCGCTGTTCTTCGACGCGAGAAGATACGACCTTGCGAGATTCGGACGTTATAAATACAATAAAAAGCTCGGTATCTCCGCGCGTATAACCGGACACAGAGCCGCAATGCCGATAATCAGCCAGGCGACCGGCGAGGTGCTTTGCGACAAGGACGAATTCATCAACGCCGAAAAGGCCGCCGAGATAGAGCAGGCGGGCGTTAAAGAATGCGTTATCTATGCCGAGGAAAAAGAGGTCAAGGTAGTCGGCAACGGCATGGTGGATATCAAGGGCTATATCCCCGATTCGATAAACGCCGAAGAGCTCGGAGTAAACGAAAAGGTAAGCTTCGACGTGCTTCAGGAGATACTGAACAACGCCGACGGCGACGAGCAGATAACAGAAGGCATAAAGAACAACCTTGAACGCCTTATCCCCAAGCATATCACTTTAGACGATATTTACGCATCGGTAAGCTATTTTATCAATCTTTGCGACGGAGTGGGCACGGTGGACGACATCGACCATCTCGGAAACCGCCGTATCCGTTCGGTAGGCGAGCTGCTGCAAAATCAGTTCCGTATCGGTTTTGCCCGTATGGAGCGCGTTATCAGAGAGCGTATGGGCTTGCAGTCGCAGGAATCGGATAAGATATCTCCCAACTCGCTTATCAATATAAGACCCGTGGTAGCGTCCATCAAGGAGTTTTTCGGCTCCTCACCGCTGTCACAGTTCATGGATCAGAACAACCCGCTTGCAGAGCTTACTCATAAGAGAAGACTTTCCGCGCTAGGCCCCGGCGGTCTTTCGCGTGACCGTGCCGGATTTGAGGTGCGCGACGTACACTATTCCCATTACGGAAGAATGTGTCCTATAGAGACCCCCGAAGGTCCTAACATCGGACTTATCTCTTATCTTGCGTCCTTTGCGAAGATAAACCAGTATGGCTTTATCGAAGCTCCCTACCGCAAGGTGGATAAAGAGACCGGCGTAGTGCTGGACGAAGTGCATTATATGACCGCCGACGTCGAGGATAATTATATCGTGGCGCAGGCTAACGAGCCGCTGGACGAGCAGGGCAGATTCGCAAGAAAGCGTGTAAACGCGCGCTGCCGCGAGGAGATACTCGAAGTCGAGCGCGAAAAGGTAGATTACATGGATATCTCGCCTAAGATGGTGGTATCCGTGGCTACCGCGATGATACCGTTCTTGGAGAACGACGACGCTAACCGCGCGCTGATGGGCGCTAACATGCAGCGTCAGGCAGTCCCGCTGATGATAACCGAAAACCCGATGGTCGGTACCGGCATGGAGTACAAGGCCGCGATAGATTCCGGCGTTGTAGTGCTTGCTAAAGAGGACGGCGTGGTATCCTCGGTCAGCGCGGACGAGATAGTAGTTACCGATAAAAACGGACAGGATCACAGCTACAAGCTGATAAAATTCAAACGCTCCAACCAGGGCACCTGCATAAATCAAAAGCCCGCCGTAAGCAAGGGCATGGAGGTAAAGACCGGCGACGTTCTTGCCGATGGCCCCGCTACCAGCCAGGGCGAGATATCGCTTGGCAAAAACGCGCTGATAGGCTTTATGACCTGGGAGGGCTACAACTACGAGGACGCAGTCCTTATAAACGAAAAACTGGTATACAACGATACCTTTACCTCTATCCATATCGAGGAATACGAGCTGGAATGCCGCGATACCAAGCTGGGTCCGGAGGAGATAACAAGAGATATCCCCAACCTCGGCGAGGACGCGCTCAAGGATCTTGACGAGCGCGGAATAATCCGCATAGGCGCGGAAGTTCAGTCCGGCGATATTCTGGTAGGTAAGGTAACGCCCAAGGGCGAGACCGAGCTTACTGCGGAAGAAAGACTGCTGCGCGCGATATTCGGCGAAAAGGCAAGAGAGGTAAGGGACAACTCGCTGCGCGTTCCGCACGGTGAAAGCGGTATCGTAGTAGACGTAAAGGTGTTCACCAGACAGAACTGCGAGGAATTGAGCCCCGGCGTGAACGAAGTGGTTCGCTGCTATATAGCACAGAAGAGAAAGATATCTGTCGGCGATAAGATGGCGGGCCGTCACGGAAACAAGGGCGTCGTTTCCCGCATATTAAAGCAGGAGGATATGCCTTTCCTGCCGGACGGCACTCCTTTGGACATCGTGCTGAATCCTCTCGGCGTTCCGTCCCGTATGAATATCGGTCAGGTGCTGGAGGTGCATTTAGGCTACGCCTGCAAGGCGCTCGGCTGGCAGATAATGACGCCGGTATTCGACGGCGCTCACGAGCAGGACATCAGAGAATGCTTCAAGCTGGCGGAGGAAAAGCGGCATGATTATCCCGATAAGGACAGCCCGCGGATAGATTTCTCGAAGATACCGATGAATCCCGACTCCAAGACCGAGCTTATCGACGGACGTACCGGCGAGAAGTTCGACAGCCCGGTAACGGTAGGATATATGTATTATCTTAAGCTGCACCATCTGGTAGACGATAAGATACACGCGCGTTCCACCGGTCCGTACGCACTGGTTACGCAGCAGCCGCTGGGCGGTAAGGCTCAGTTTGGCGGACAGCGTTTCGGTGAGATGGAAGTATGGGCGCTGGAGGCTTACGGCGCGGCATATACTCTTCAGGAGATACTGACCGTAAAGTCGGACGATATAGACGGACGTGTAAAGACCTATGAGGCTATCGTAAAGGGCGATCCCGTTCCCGAAGCGGGCATACCGGAGAGCTTCAAGGTGCTTATCAAGGAGCTTCAGGCTCTGGGTCTGGATATAAGCGTGCTGGACGAGAATCATAACGAGATCGACCTTAAGCACACCTTTGAGGAGGACGACGACGTCGGACTTCAGCCTATTGACGATAACTTCGGCGACTATGTCGTGGAAGAGGGTTCGCTCGACGACGCATTCGTTACCCGTGATGTTGACGAGGACGAGGACTTCTACGCCGACGACGAGGACGATATGGACGACGACATGGAATACGACGACGATGACGAACTCGACGATATCGACGAGGACGACGATTTCAACGACTGACCGTCAGACAGGCGGGATCCGAAATAAACGATGAAAAAGGAGGCGCGCTTTTTCACAAGGCGCGAATGTCACAGTGGGATTTAATACTTTTGATTCGATAAAAATAGGTCTGGCTTCTCCCGAAAGAATACGCGAATGGAGCTACGGCGTGGTAGAGCGCCCCGAGACCATAAACTACAGAACGCAAAAACCCGAAAAGGGCGGACTTTACTGCGAGAGGATATTCGGCCCTCAGAAGGACTGGGAATGCTCCTGCGGTAAGTATAAGAGAATACGCTATAAAGGCAAAATATGCGAACGCTGCGGCGTTGAGGTCACCCGTGCCAAGGTAAGACGCGAGCGTATGGGTCATATAGAGCTTGCGGCTCCGGTATCCCATATCTGGTATTTCAAGGGCACGCCCAGCCGTATAGGTCAGGTGCTGGATATCTCCCCGAAAAGACTGGAGGAGGTACTCTACTTCACGAAATATATAGTGGTAGACCCCGGCGATACCGTGCTTACAAAGGGTCAGCTCCTCACCGAAAAAGATTATGCCGATATGAAGGAAAGATATGAGGACGACTTCAGGGCGGAGATGGGCGCAGAGGCTATCAAGGAGCTGCTTTCGGAGATCGACCTTGACAAGCTTTCCGCAGAGCTTAAAGAGGAGCTTGAGAACACCCAGCAGGGGCAAAAGCGCATAAAGCTGCTCAAGAGGCTGGACGTTATCGAGGCGTTCCGGCAGAGCGGCAACCGTCCCGAATGGATGATACTGGACGTAGTACCGGTAATTCCGGCGGATATTCGTCCTATGGTAATGTTAGACGGCGGACGTTTTGCTACCTCCGACTTAAACGACCTTTACCGCAGAGTTATCAACAGAAATAACCGTCTTATCAAGATGAAAGAGCTTTCCGCTCCCGAAATAATAATCAGGAACGAAAAGAGAATGCTTCAGGAGGCGGTAGACGCGCTTATCGACAACGGCAGACACGGCAGAGCGGTAACAGGCCCCTCTAACCGTCCTTATAAATCGCTGTCGGATATGCTCAAAGGCAAGCAGGGACGTTTCCGTCAGAACCTGCTGGGCAAGCGTGTCGATTATTCCGGACGTTCGGTTATAGTGGTAGGCCCCGATCTTAAGATGGATCAGTGCGGTCTGCCCAAGGAAATGGCTATCGAGCTGTTCAAGCCTTTCGTAATGAAAGAACTGGTGGCGAGAGGACTTTCCAACAATATCAAGAGCGCTAGAAAGATGGTAGAGCGCGCAAAGGACGAGGTATGGGACGTACTTGAGGACGTAATAAAGGATCATCCCGTGCTGCTCAACCGTGCGCCTACTTTGCACAGACTGGGCATACAGGCGTTCTCTCCGGTATTGGTAGAGGGACGCGCGATAAAACTGCATCCGCTGGTATGTACTGCGTTCAACGCGGACTTCGACGGCGACCAGATGGCGGTACATCTGCCGCTTTCCGATGAAGCGCAGAACGAGGCGCGCACGCTCATGCTCGCCGCTAAGAACCTGTTAAAGCCGTCCGACGGACGACCCGTCACCGTTCCTACTCAGGATATGGTGCTCGGCTCTTACTATCTGACGATAGTAAAAGAGGGAGAACCCGGCGAGGGCAAGATATTCCGCGACTTTAACGAAGCGATAATGGCATATAACGAGGGTTACGTTACTCTGCACAGCAAGATAAAGGTAAGAGTAAGCAAGGATATCGGCAAGGAGCGTCCCGATACCGCGCTGATAGATACCACCGTCGGCAGGATAATCTTTAACGAGCATATCCCGCAGGACCTCGGATTCGTTGACAGGACCGACCCCAAGAGAAAGTACGACCTTGAGATAAGCTTTAAGGTGCGTAAAAAAGAGCTCGGTCAGATAATAGACCGCTGCCTTAAGATACACGGCACTCCCATGACCGCACAGGTGCTGGATAAGATAAAGGCGATGGGCTTCAAGTATTCTACCAAGGCGGCGATAACCGTCGCGGTCGTTGACGCCGTTATACCGGACGAGAAGAAAGATATCCTCGCTGCCGCAGATGAAAAGGTTTTGGAGATAACCGATTACTTCAACAACGGTTTTATCTCTAATCAGGAGAGAAAAGCCGCCGTACTGGACGTATGGAACAAGGCGACCGCCGACGTTACCAACGCGCTGACCGACGGTCTGGACGAATACAACCCGATATATATGATGGCGGATTCCGGTGCGCGCGGCAGCACGAACCAGATAAGACAGCTCGCGGGCATGCGCGGACTTATCGCCAACACCTCCGGTGAAACGATAGAGATACCTATTCGTGCTAATTACCGTGAGGGACTTAATATACTGGAATACTTCATTTCTTCAAGAGGTGCGAGAAAGGGACTTGCGGATACCGCGCTGAGGACCGCCGACTCCGGTTATCTTACCAGACGTCTGGTGGACGTATCTCAGGAGGTCATAATCCGCGACGACGACTGCGGCACCGAAGAAGGCATAGATATTTACGAGATACGCGAGGGCAAGCAGCTTATAGAGTCGCTGGCAGAGCGTCTTGTCGGCAGATATCTTGCGGAAGATTTCCTGAATGAAAAGGGAGAAGTACTGGTATCCAAGGATAAGCTGATAAATGACGCTGACGCGCAGCTTATCGTTTCCACCGGCGCAAAGACCGTAAAGATACGTTCTGTGCTTACCTGTCAGGCTAAGCACGGCGTATGCGCAAAGTGCTACGGTTCGTCGCTGGCAAACGGCAAGCCTATCAATATCGGCGAGGCGGTAGGAATCATCGCGGCTCAGTCCATAGGCGAGCCGGGTACTCAGCTCACCATGAGGACCTTCCACACCGGCGGTATAGCGTCCGCCGAGGATATAACGCAGGGTCTTCCGCGTGTAGAGGAGCTTTTCGAGGCACGCCGCCCCAAGTCCTCCGCTATCATAGCGAAGAACAGCGGTACTATCCGCATAGAGGAGATCAAAAAGACCCGCCACGTGATAATCACCTCGGAGGACGGAACGGAGGAATCCTATCCCGTACCGTTCGGCTACAAGATGAGAGCGGAGATAGAGGACGGCGCGACGATAACCGCCGGCGAGCCTCTCACCGAGGGCAGCATAAATCCGCATGACGTGCTTGCGGTAAAGGGCGAGGAGGCAGTACAGAACTACATCATCGCCGAAGTCCAGAAGGTTTACCGCTTACAAGGTGTTGATATCAACGACAAGCATATAGAGGTCATCGTGCGCCAGATGATGCGCAAGGTGCGCATAGACAATCCCGGAAGCTGCTATCTGCTGCCTGGCTCTACTATCGACAAGAACGAGCTCCAGCATATCATAGATCAGCTTGACGAGCGCAAGGAGGCGGGCGAGGATATCGAATATCCTACCTACAATCCTATACTGCTGGGTATCACAAAGGCTTCTCTTGCCACCGACAGCTTCCTGTCCGCGGCTTCTTTCCAGGAGACCACGAGAGTGCTCACCGACGCCGCTATACACGGCAAGGTAGACCCGTTGCTGGGACTTAAGGAAAATGTCATAATCGGTAAGCTGATACCTGCCGGCACGGGAATGATAAAGAAAGACACTTCCGAAAAGGAGCAGGCGGAGCCTGTTGCCGAGGAAGAGGCAGCAGCGGCTGAAATACCGGAATCACCCGACCAGTCCGTTGGTGAAACTGCACAAAATTAAACGCATTATAAACAAAAAGACGGGGAAAGCTACAAATTTTTGGGGCAAAACCGCAAAAACTTGACAATCACCGGATTTTTGTATATAATAATAAAATGTGCGCAGAATATTTTCACATAATCGGGAAAATAAACTAAAAGCGCATAATTATCACTTTAAGGAGGTGTAAATATTGCCAACCTTTAACCAATTGGTTCGTAAGGGCAGAGCCGTACACGAGAAAAAGTCCAAGGCTCCCGCACTGCAAAAGGCTATGAACACGCTGAAAAAGCAGACGGTAGATCTGCCGTCCCCTCAGAAGAGAGGAGTATGCACCGCTGTTCGTACCGCTACCCCGAAAAAGCCTAATTCCGCAATGAGAAAGATAGCCAGAGTAAGACTGTCTAACGGATTTGAAGTTACGGCTTATATCCCCGGTATCGGTCATAAGCTCCAGGAGCATAGCGTTGTGCTTATCCGCGGCGGACGTGTAAAGGACCTCCCCGGTGTGCGTTACCACATCGTAAGAGGAACTCTTGACGCGCAGGGCGTTGACGGAAGAATGCAGGGCAGAAGCAAGTACGGAGCAAAACGCCCGAAGGCGGGTAAGAAATCGTAAAGTTTTGATTAATAGCCACAATTCGTGGAGATATATACTTATGGTCACGCTTATGTTTTGAAAGGCGGGTCATCAGGACGTAACTCTGGAATTGGACGGCGGGAGTTAATCACTTTCGAGTACCTATGATTTTCATTATGTATGAAGGAGGGAAGTAAAGTGCCAAGAAGAGGTAATGTTCCTAAGCGCGATGTGCTGCCGGATCCTATGTACGGTTCGCAGCTGGTGACCAGACTCATCAACAACATCATGCTTGACGGCAAAAAGGGAGTAGCCCAGAAGATAGTTTACGGTGCGTTCGACATCGTAGCCGAGAAATCCGGCAAGGGCGCTCTTGAAGCATTTGAAGAGGCAATGGAAAACATCATGCCTCAGTTAGAGGTAAAGGCTCGCCGTGTCGGCGGTGCTACCTATCAGGTACCTATGGAGGTACGTCCTGACAGAAGACGTACGCTCGGCCTGAGATGGCTTACACTCTACAGCAGACAGAGAAACGAAAAGACAATGAAAGAAAGACTTGCAAACGAGATACTTGACGCTCTGAACGGTCAGGGCGGCGCTTGCAAGAAGAGAGACGACACCCACAGAATGGCAGAAGCTAACAAGGCTTTCGCTCATTACAAGTGGTGATAGGATAAGACGGAGGGAAATATGGCAAGAGACGTATCTCTCGAAATGACCCGTAATATCGGTATCATGGCTCACATCGACGCGGGTAAGACTACCACCACCGAGCGTATACTGTTCTACACGGGTATCAATCATAAACTCGGCGAGGTGCACGACGGCGCCGCAACGATGGACTGGATGGAGCAGGAGCAGGAAAGAGGTATAACGATAACCTCCGCTGCTACTACCGCATACTGGAAAAAGCACAGGATAAACATCATCGACACGCCCGGCCACGTTGACTTTACCGTTGAGGTAGAGCGTTCACTCAGAGTCCTTGACGGCTCGGTGACCGTATTCTGCGCGAAGGGCGGCGTTGAACCGCAGTCGGAGACCGTATGGCGTCAGGCTGACAAATATGCCGTTCCGAGAATGGCGTATGTCAACAAGATGGACATAATGGGCGCTGACTTCTACAACGTTGTAAAGATGATGAAGGAAAGGCTTAAATGCAACGCCGTTCCGATCCAGCTGCCGATAGGTGCGGAGGACAGCTTCAGAGGCATTATCGACCTTATCGAGATGAATGCCGACATCTATTACGACGACCTCGGCAAGGATATGCGCGTCGAGGATATTCCGGAGGATATGAAAGAGATCGCTCAGAAGTATCATGACGATCTGATGGAAGCTGTCGCCGAGCAGGACGAGGAGCTTATGGATAAGTTCCTTGAGGGCGAGGAAATATCCACCGAGGAAGTAAAAAGAGTTCTGCGTAAGGCTACCATAGACAACGAGATAGTTCCTGTTGTCTGCGGTACATCTTACAGGAACAAGGGCGTACAGAAGCTGCTGGACGCTATCATAGACTATATGCCGTCCCCGCTGGACGTACCCGCTATAAAGGGTACCGATCCCGAAACCGGCGAAGAGGTTGAAAGACACGCGGGCGACGATCAGCCGTTCTCGGCTTTGGCGTTCAAAATAGCTACCGACCCGTTTGTAGGTAAGCTCTGCTTCTTCAGAGTTTATTCCGGTACGATAGCTACAGGTACTTCGGTGCTGAACGCTACCAAGGATAAGAAAGAGCGTATCGGACGTATACTCCAGATGCACGCTAACCACAGACAGGACCTTGAGATATGCTACTGCGGCGATATCGCTGCGGCGGTAGGTGTAAAGAACACCACCACCGGCGATACTCTCTGCGATGAAGAGCATCCTGTAATACTTGAGTCCATGGAGTTCCCGGAGCCGGTCATCGACCTTGCTATCGAGCCCAAGACCAAGGCAGGTCAGGAAAAGATGGCTATCGCGCTGGCTAAGCTGGCGGAGGAGGATCCGACCTTCAAGACCTATACCAACGATGAAACAGGCCAGACCATCATCGCCGGAATGGGCGAGCTGCACCTTGAGATAATCGTAGACAGACTGCTGCGTGAGTTCAAGGTAGAGGCAAACGTCGGCGCTCCGCAGGTAGCGTATAAGGAGACCATAACCATACCGGCAGACGTAGATACCAAGTATGCGCGTCAGTCCG
The DNA here is from genome assembly GCA_947624435.1 of uncultured Ruminiclostridium sp. Taxonomy (GTDB): domain Bacteria; phylum Bacillota; class Clostridia; order Oscillospirales; family Ruminococcaceae; genus Ruminiclostridium_E. Next base: position 37,160 of record CANQKE010000013.1, on the reverse strand, counting down.
GCGGTAAAGGTCAGTACGGCCACGTTAAGCTGCACGTTTACCCCAACGAGTCCGGCAAGGGCTATGAGTTCACCAACAGCGTTGTCGGCGGCGCTATTCCCAAGGAATATATCCCCGCAGTTGACGCGGGTATACGCGGCGCGCTGGAATCCGGCGTACTTGCGGGATACCAGACGGTGGACGTAAAGGTAGACCTTTACGACGGTTCCTACCACGAGGTAGACTCGTCTGAAATGGCATTCAAGATAGCAGGCTCAATGGCTATCAAGGAGGCTTGCCGCAAGGCTAACCCCGTTATTCTTGAGCCTATAATGAAGGTAGTTGTTACCGTGCCCGAGGAATACATGGGCGACGTTATCGGCGACCTCAGCTCACGCCGCGGCGAGATACAGGGCATGGACGACAGGAACGGCATCAAGCAGATAAACGCATTTGTGCCGCTTTCGGAAATGTTCGGCTACTCCAACGACCTGCGTTCCAAGACTCAGGGACGCGGACAGTATGTAATGGAGCCCAGCCACTACATTCAGGTTCCTAAGTCCATAGCGGACAGCATTATCAATAAGCGCACCAAGGACTGATAGTTTTCGGGCGCAAATAAATTGAAAAAAACTTAAAAAAATCAGAAAAAACACTTGTAATTTTAACGGATTTCTGTTACAATATCAAGTGAAGTGTACGGAATACACAAATAAAGGAGGAAATTCCAATGGCAAAAGAAAAATTTGAACGTACCAAACCCCATGTAAACATTGGTACAATCGGTCACGTTGACCACGGCAAGACTACATTAACCGCAGCTATCACCAAGGTGCTCGCGCTTAAGGGTTACGCACAGTTTGAAGCATATGATATGATAGACAAGGCTCCCGAAGAGAGAGAGCGTGGTATCACTATCAACACCGCTCACGTTGAGTATGAGACTGACGCGCGTCACTATGCGCACGTTGACTGCCCCGGCCATGCTGACTACATCAAGAACATGATCACCGGTGCGGCTCAGATGGACGGCGCTATCCTCGTAGTTGCAGGTACTGACGGTCCTATGGCTCAGACCAAGGAGCACATCCTGCTGGCTCACCAGGTAGGCGTTCCCGCAATGGTAGTATTTATCAACAAGTGCGACGACGTTGACGACCCCGAGCTGCTCGACCTCGTTGAGATGGATATCCGTGATACCCTTACTTCTCACGACTTCCCCGGCGATGATATCCCCGTTATCCGCGGCTCCGCTAAGGTGGCTCTGGATTCCGACAGCAAGGACATCAACGCTCCCGAGTACGCTTGCATTCTTGAGCTTATGAAGGCTGTTGACGAGTATATTCCTACTCCTGACCGTAAGGCTGACCTTCCGTTCCTTATGCCTATCGAGGACACTATGACCATTTCCGGTCGTGGTACCGTTGTTACCGGCAGAGTTGAGCGTGGTATCCTTAACCTCAACGATACTGTTGAGATCACCGGTCTGGTAGATGAACCCAGACAGACCGTTGTAACCGGTATAGAAATGTTCCGTAAGCTGCTTGACTTCGCTCAGGCAGGCGACAACATCGGCGCTCTGCTCCGTGGCGTACAGAGAACCGAGGTTGAGCGTGGACAGGTGCTTTGCAAGCCCGGTTCTATCCATCCTCATAAGAAGTTCAGCGGTCAGGTTTACGTTCTTAAGAAGGAAGAGGGCGGCCGTCATACTCCGTTCTTCTCCAACTACAGACCCCAGTTCTTCTTCAGAACCACCGACGTTACCGGCGTTATCACTCTTCCTGCTGACAAGGAAATGTGCATGCCCGGCGATAACGTTTCGATGGATGTAGAGCTTATCACTCCTATCGCAATTGAAGAAGGTCTGCGTTTCGCTATCCGTGAGGGCGGCAGAACCGTAGGCTCCGGCGTCGTAACCAAGATCAACGAATAATCAAACGTTCAATAGACAGTATCCGCCCTAACCGGCGGATATTGTTTTTTAGAGGAAGGAGGGGGAAATATGGTACTGCCCGATGATATAAGCTATGCGCTTTCCTTACTGGAGCAGCAAGGGTATAAGGCGTATGTAGTGGGCGGCTGCGTGCGAGACGATCTGCTCGGCAGACAGCCCGCCGATCATGACATAACCACCTCGGCAAAGCCGGACGAGATAATCTCGGTGTTTGACGGGTATCATATCTACACCTCCGGACTTAAACACGGCACGGTCAGCGTGGTGATAAACGGCAGGCCGGTCGAAATTACTACCTTTCGGGTAGACGGCAATTACAGCGACCACAGGCGGCCGGACAGCGTGAGCTTTTCAAACAGCGTGGAGGAGGACCTTGGCCGCAGGGATTTTACCGTAAACGCGATGGCGTGCGGACTTGACGGCATTATCATCGACCCGTTTGGCGGGCAGGAGGATCTGAAAGCCGGAATTATCCGCGCGGTAGGTGACGCGAAAACGCGCTTTTATGAGGACGCACTGAGAATGCTGCGCGCATTGCGGTTTTCCTCCCGATATGGGTGGAGCCTTGATAAGGACACCTCCGCCGCGGTGCATGAGCTTAAAGGTCTGCTGCATGATATTTCCGCCGAGAGGATACGCGACGAGCTTTGCGGTATCATTACCGGCAACTGTATGCAGATAATGCTGGAATATTCCGACGTTATCTGTGAGATAATACCGGAGCTTGCCCCCTGTATCGGCTTTGAGCAGCATACCAAATATCACGATAAGACGGTGTACGGTCATACGGTAACGGCAATGTGCGCCGCTGATAATTCAGATGTAATGCGGCTTACCATGCTGCTGCACGATATCGGAAAGCCGGATACGTTTTTCATGCGGGACGGCGTAGGGCATTTTTACGGACACGCGGACGTCAGCGTTGAAAAAGCGCGCGTTGTGCTGAACCGGCTCAAATTTTCCAACGCGGTAAAGGAAAAGGTGTTGTTTTTGATACAACACCACGGGATAGTTATGCAGGATAATCCCAAATACTTCCGCCGAGCCGCGGCAAAATACGGCGAGCAGGGCTTTTTTGACCTGATACAGGTGCATATTTACGACAATATGGGAAAAGCCCCGGAATATATGCATGAGGCGGAGGAATTTCGCAGGATAGAACAGCACGCTAAAGAGTTCTTCTCCGCCGAGCCCGCGCTTTCGCTTAAAAATTTGGCGGTAAGCGGCGGGGATATGATATCGCTTGGGTATAAGGGCAGCGACATCGGCAGGGCATTGCGGTTTTTGCTGAACGAAACCGCCGAGGGAAACTGCGAGAACAGCAAGCCCGCGCTGCTTAAATATCTGAACGAGCATTTTGATAAAGATATGTAAAAGAAGAAAGGAGATATTATAATGGCACTTACCGATATAGGCATAGACTTAGGCACAGCCAACGTTATAATCACGCTCGGCAATAAGGGCATAGTTGTAAACGAGCCGTCCGTCGTCGCTTATGACAAGAAAAAGCATCAGGTGCTTGCGGTGGGGACAGAGGCGTATAAGATGATAGGAAGAACGCCGGAGTATATCGTCGCGGTAAAGCCGCTTAAGGACGGCGTTATTTCCGATAACGAAATGACCGAAGCGATGATAGTGGAGTTTATCCGCAAGGTAATGGGCAAGATAATGAAGCCGAGGATAATCCTTTGCGTGCCGTCCTCGGTCACCGACGTTGAAAACCGCGCGGTGGTAGAGGCCGCACTCTCCGCCGGCGCACGCAAGGTCTACATTATAGAAGAGCCTATAGCCGCGCTGCTCGGCGCGGGGGTGGATATTTCCAAGCCCAACGGCACAATGGTGGTGGATATAGGGGGAGGCACCGCCGATATTGCGGTAGCGTCCTTTAATGGCATAGTAAAAAGCTGCTCTATAAAAATGGCGGGCAATAAGTTCGACGCTGCGATAATCAAAGGCGTACAGCAAAAGTATAAAATACTTATCGGTGAAAAGACCGCGGAGCAGGCGAAAAAAGAGATAGCCAATATTTACGACCCGGACGGCAGCAAAAAGGTCGTCGTAAAAGGTCGTCATCTGCTGAAAGGTCTGCCGGAAAGCGTCGAGATAAGCGATACGGACATGAAAGAATTTCTGATAGACAACGTAATGGAGATAGTCGATAAGGTCAAAGAGGTGCTGGAGGCTACTCCGCCGGAGCTGGTGGGCGATATCCTTTCCAACGGCATAATCATGACCGGAGGCGGCGCGATGCTCGGCGGCTTTGACCGGCTGATAAGCGACGCGGTGGGCGCGCCCTGCCGTATAGCGGATAATCCGATAGAATGCGTCGCGCGCGGCGTGCAAAAGGCGTTCGACTACACCGACGAGCTGCTGGACGGCTTTGAAAAGATATCTATATATCGCTATAAATAAAGCATTTTTAGTCGCGAAAGAGGAGGGAAAACTATGTACATCGCACTGTTAGCGCTTATCTACATAGCTTTTATCAGTCTGGGACTGCCCGATCCTCTTCTCGGCGCGGGCTGGCCGGAAATGCACCTTTCGATGGACGTGCCGGTGTCATATATGGGCATAGTTTCTATGGTCATATCCGGCGGCACGATAGTGTCCAGCCTGTTTTCCGACCGGCTGACGCGAAAGCTCGGAACACGCTACGTCACGGTGATAAGCGTGTTTTTGACGGCGGCGGCACTGCTCGGCTTTTATGTTTCGGATAAATTCTGGATGCTGATAGTGTTTTCCGTACCGTACGGACTCGGCGCGGGAGCGATAGACGCCGCGCTCAATAATTATGTAGCGCTTTATTATACCTCGCGGCATATAAACTGGCTGCACTGCTTTTGGGGAGTGGGCACGGTAATAAGCCCGTTTGTAATGAGTTACGCGCTGACAAATTCCTCCTGGAATGACGGCTATCTGATAGTAGGCTGTATCCAGATAGGTATCGGCGTGCTGCTTTTGGCAACGCTTCCTATATGGAAAGTAAACCGTCCCGATTCCTTGGAAAACAAGAAAAGCGTCGGACTTATCGGCGCGCTTAAGATAAAAGGCGTGCCTTGTCTGCTGTTGGGATTCTTCGCCTACTGTGCGGCGGAGGCTACCGCAATGAGCTGGGCGAGCACTTACCTTGTGGAAGTAAGACATATCACTGCCGAAAATGCCGCGTTGTTCGCCTCGCTTTTCTATATAGGGATAACGGTCGGAAGATTCGTAAGCGGCGTGGTATCAAATAAGCTCGGCGACAGGAAAATGATAATAATAGGTACTTGCGTTATATTATGCGGAGTTATCGTGCTGCTGCTCCCGATAGGCGAGATATCGGCGCTTGCCGGGCTGGTCACTATGGGACTTGGCTGCGCTCCGGTATACCCGAGCATAATACATTCCACTCCGAAAAATTTCGGGGCGGAAAATTCAGGGGCGATCATCGGCATCCAAATGGCGAGTGCATACATAGGTTCCACATTTATGCCGCCGATATACGGAGTTTTGGGCAGTAAGCTGGGATTCGGCATATTCCCGATATATCTGACGATTTTCGCTTTACTGATGATAACCATGACCGAGCTTACTTTCAGACTTACCTCAAAGAAAGAGCAATAAAAACACGGTTCAGACCGACAAACGATCTGAACCGTGTTTTTTTATTTTATTTTTCGATTTCAATTTTTATACATTTTATGTCGGTCAAGTTTTCGGATAATTCGTCCGGTTGTGAAGTACCTGCATACAGCGTGAATTTACCGTGCGGCGTTATCCGTTCTCCGTTATCCGTGACCACCGTAAACGCATTTTTATCAAGCGGTATATTGACAGTCTGCTTTTCGCCCGCAGCAAGCTTGATACGCGAAAATCCGCACAGACTGCGCAGCGGAGCGTTCTCGGCAGGAGCGGATATGTACAGCTGCACCACGTCCTCGGTATCGAATCTACCTGTGTTTTCCACAGTAACTACGGCCGCGCCGCCGTTTATTTCAAGCTCGGTGCATATCACCTTTGAGTAGGTCAGTCCGTAGCCGAACGGGAACAGTATATTATCTTCGGTAAAGCGGTATGTTCTGCCTCTCATGGAATAATCGGTGAAGTCGGGCAGCTTGTCTGCGTCTTTGTAAAACGTTACGGGCAGCTTGCCGGAGGGGGATATATCGCCGAAGAGTATCTTTGCAAGCGCCGTTCCGCCCTCGCTGCCGGGATACCACGCGTGTATAAGCGCGTCGGGAGTCATGCCGGTGTTTATCGCGCTGCCCGCCGCGCAGACAACTATCATCGGCTTGCCTACCGCTTTTATAAGCTCCAGCAGCTTTTGCTGACTTTCGGGAAGTGAAAGGTCTCTTTTATCGCCGGAGGAAAATTCGTTGCCGGTATCGCCCTCTTCTCCCTCGATAGTAGCGTCAAGGCCTACGCATAAGATCACGGCGTCAGCGTTTTCCGCGGCGGCTATCGCTTCGGCGTAACGGTCGCCGGACAGCGCAAGTCCGGAAATTCTGTCCTTATAGAGGTGACAGCCCTCGGCATACAATACTCTGCCGGAGAACCTTTCGGTTATCCCGCGAAGGAATGTCACATATCCGTCGGCAGTGCCGCAGTAATTGCCCTCTAATGCGGCTACGCTGTTGCTGTTAGGCCCTATTACCGCGATAGTCTTTAGCTTGCTTTCGTCAAGAGGAAGTATGCCGTTGTTGTGCAAAAGCACCATGGAGCGTTCCGCACAGCGCAGCGAGGCGGCTTTATGCTCCGGACAGGATACCACCGTGTAGGGTACGTTGCCGTATTCGCAGTCGTCATCGAACATTCCGAGCCGTATGCGCGTCCTCATCAGATGTACGCAGGCGTTTCGGATATCCTCTTTGGTTATCAGTCCCTCTTCCAAAGCGGCAAGCAGATTTACATAGGTGCAGCCGCAGTTTACGTCGCAGCCCGCTTTCAGAGCCATAGCCGCCGACTCTACCGGAGTAGAGGTGACGTGGTGGTTTTCGTGAAAATCCCGTATCGCCCAGCAGTCCGAAACGAAATACCCGTCAAAGCCCCACTTGCGCAGCTTTCCCATAAGCATTTTGCTTGCGCAGGCGGGTTCGCCGTTTACGCGGTTATATGCGCCCATAACGCCCTCTACCTTAGCTTCGGATATCAGCGCCTTGAACGCCGGAAGATAGGTTTCCTCCAGGTCGCGTTCGCTTACCTCGGCGTTAAATTCATGACGGAGATTTTCCGGCCCGCTGTGTACCGCGAGGTGCTTTGCACAAGCGGCGGTCATCAGCGTGTCCTTGTCGCCCTGCAAGCCGTGTACATACGCTTTTCCAAGCTGCGAGGTAAGATACGGGTCTTCGCCGTAGGTCTCGTGACCGCGTCCCCAGCGCGGATCACGGAATATATTTATATTCGGAGCCCAGACCGTCAGCCCTTTGTAAATGTCGCGGTCGCCGTGCTTTGTGTAGGAATTGTACTTCGCTCTTGCCTCCAGTCCGGCTATCTCTCCCGCGCAGCGTACCAATTCACCGTCAAATGCGGCGGCCATTCCTATCGCCTGCGGAAACACCGTCGCCGTACCGGAACGCGCAAGTCCGTGCAGCGCCTCGTTCCACCAGTTGTAGGCGGGTATTCCCAGCCGCTCTATCGCGGGCGCGTCGTATCTTAATTGCGACGCCTGTTCTTCTACGGTCATTTCATCGACCAATGCCTGTGCGCGCTGCTGCGCGGAAAGTGCTTTGTCAAGATATTTTTTCATATTTCCCCCAATAAGACTTTATATGCTGTATTCTTCCCAATCGCCTTCAAATTCTCCGGCGGTCTGCGCGCCGCAGAATATGCAGACGTCGTTTTGTTCTGCCATTTCTTCAAACAGTCCGGCGCAGCTTAACAGCTTTTCTTTATCTGTAGAGAGCATTTGCTTATATGTGCGGACTTTATCGTCGTAGGTTATGCCGCTCAGCAGCTCGGTATCCTCCTTAAGGCAGCTTTCTCTTAACGTCATAAGCGGCTGGGTGGAGGCGATAGTGCTGATGATATACTTTACTATATCCTCATCGCTGTTTGCAAATTCGCGTATATAATCCGCAGTCTTTGCGAATATTTCGGCAGAGCGCTTGGGGTCGGGATCGCGGTAGGAATAAAATCCCATGTTGCCGTTATATCCCGCCTGGAAGCCGCAGCCGTATGCGCCGCCCTGCACCCTTATCTTGTTCCAAAGATAATCATAGGACAAAACGGTTGACAATACTCTGAAGCTGCCGTTGTACTTTGCGTTGTAGTTTGCAAGATTTCCCGCGCTGGACGCATAGGACACCATGGAGGGTATCTTTACCAGCGTCTGCTTTTTGCTCTTCTTAGGCTTTGCTTCAAGATATTCCGGAGCGGGCATACCCTTTTCAAAAGCGTTTATAAGCTCGGCAAGCTCCTTTGGCAGCTCGTCGGCGGCCACGCTCATTATAAGTCGCGAGGCGGTAAATACGTTTTTCACCAGCGACTGAACAAAGCTCTGATAATCTGTTATGCGGCTGTCAAAATCATTGACAAATCCGCTCAAACGCCGGTACAGATCAAAGCCGGATACCTGCTCGCGGTACATATCGCTTGCGGTGGAGCGTGACATCGCGCGCTTTAACGCAAAGCTGTGCCCGTTGTCGGATATACTGCGGCGCAGCCACTCGTTGCACTGAACGAACAGCTCTTTTATAAGCCCCGCGCTGCGCTCTCCCTCATAGACCGTATCGGTCAGTATCTCGGATATCAGCTTTATCGCCTCGGGCAGCTTGTTTTTAAGCACGCTGCAATTTACCGTAAAATACGGTCTGCATCTGTCGCTGTGCTCCGGCACGGCGTAAGCTGAGACGTTGTAATCCAGAATACCTATGCTGTGCTTTATCCTGCGCCTTAGTTCGGTAACAGTTTTATTCTTAGTGGGCAGCTTTCCGATAAGCTCGGTGATAAGCGAGATATCCCCCGCTGTTTCAATAGGATAGTCCGAAAGACTGAAATACAGGTTGAAATGCACAACTCCGCTTTCCGAAACCTTGTGGAACATCACCGGCACTCCCGCAAGAGCGGTATTCTCGGTACCCAATTTCTCCGGCAGGGGGTCTACCTCGTCGATAGACAACACCGGAAGCGTCGCCAGCGCCTCGGGAGAATCCGGATCGGACTGCCATTTGAGCAGCGAATCGTTTTCCTCAACTATCTTTTTATAGTCTTGCTCGCTTAAAGAGGCTTTAACAGCGGCAAGTCTGCCGCGTTCCTCCTCAGCGTCCTCGGCGCCCTTTGTCTTGGAGGGGAGCAGGTACAGCCAGCAGGTGTTTTCCTTGTCTAATAATACAAACCTGAGCAGCTTATCGTAATAATCGGTGTCTATCGCATTTCTGAGATCTTCAAATAATTCGTCGTTCAGCAGATACATTTCCGGCTCGCCGCCATACAGCCATGAGCTGAGCGCGTTTATATTCCTGAGCAGACCCTGCGGCTCTTCTCCCTCTCTGGTGTTGAATTCCATACGGTTTATGGCCGCTTCCAATTCTTCCTTATCCAGTCCGTCTTTAAGCACCTTTTCGATAGTATCGGAGATAACGCGCTTTATCTCGTCGCACTTGTCGCGGTCGGTGTTGTAAACTCTCAGAAATACATACGGCTGCGCGATACCGTCCATGACGGACAGACTGACGTCCTCGCCCAGTCCGTTTTGAAGTATAGCCTGCTTTAACGGCGCTTCATTCGAGCCGGTCAGGTAAGAGCTGAGTATCATTACCGCATATATAGCCTTACGGTCGGTGAAATCACACAGCAGCTTGCAGGCCGCCGCGTGGGTCATGCCCTTAGTGTCCATATCCTCGCCTATTGCGTAATATTCTTCAAGCTCTGCGGCGGGGACCGGCTTTTGTACTGCGATCTCATGCTTTACGCCGCTGTGTTCATATTTCGAGAGATATTCCTCGTCGAGTATGGTAAGCACCTTGTTAATAGGAACCGAGCCGTCAAGATATATCTTCGCGTTAGTGGGGTGGTAAAATTCCTTATGCGTCGCGGTGAATTGCTCATATGTCAGCTCCGGTATCTTTTTGGGATCGCCGCCGGAAACGAATCTGTAGCAATTGTTCGGGAACAGCAGCTTATTCATTCCGTCCTCGATAAGCGAATCCTCCGAGGACAGCGCGCCTTTCATCTCGTTGAACACAACGCCTTTGTATATCATTTCGTCGCCGTTCGGCTCGTAATGCCAACCCTCCTGACGGAAGATGTTCGGGTTATGGTATATCGCGGGGCAGAACACAGCGTCAAGATAAACCTGCATAAGGTTCAGAAAATCCTGCTCGTTCTTGCTGGATACCGGGTACACGGTCTTGTCGGGGAAGGTCATCGCATTGAGGAACGTGTTCATCGAGCTTTTCAGCAGATCGAGGAACGGTTCCTTGACCGGATATTTGTCCGAGCCGCACAGTACCGAATGCTCCAGTATATGAAACACGCCGGTGTCGTCTTTCGGCAGCGTCTTGAACGCGATGGAAAACAGCTTGTTTGCCTCGCCGTTATCCAGCCAGACAAGCTCCGCCCCGTTCTTCTCATATTTCATTTTGTATAATACGGCTTTAAGCTCCGGCAATTCCTGCACCGAATACACCTTAAAGCCATGCAGAATATCTCCCTGCTTCATCTTGATTCCTCTTTTCTTTTTAGGCTAGCGGCTAAAGTTCGATTTCCGCATACCTTTTCTTTACAATAAGTATATCAGATTTTTCCGCGCAGTTCAAGTGATTTTAATAAATATATAGAAAGCGTTAAAAAGAAATAAGGACTTGCCCTGCTAAACCGACATTTTTCGGCATAACGGGACAAGTCCTTATTCTTTTTGTGTATTACAGATTTTCAATTACAAGTTGTGATTGTTAAATGGAGGCAAAATATCTTTCGCTAATTTTGTCATTTGCGAAAACGACGGATCAGCGATATATTAATAATATACACCTTTACACTTTATCACACGTTATATTCTATCATAAAAAAACCGAGATGTCAATAAAAACAAGGAGGAAATTAATGAAAAATATTTACAGACGCAGCGACGGACGCTTTGAGGGGCGGTTTCGCGATTCGAGAACGGTAAAGATCAAATACTTTTACGGTAAGACCAAGTCGGACGTTGAGGAAAAGATGAAGGATTTTCTCGGCGGGCGGGTGTTTTCACACCGGCGAATGACGGTCAAAACACTTTTTAATGAATGGGTAGATTCTGTGAAAGTAAAAGTCAAAGAATCTACTCTTTCCAACTATATCGGCAAGGCACAGGCATATATCCTGCCGCTGTTCGGAAAGCTTTATACAGACGAGCTGACCGAGGATATGGTAAGAAAATTCATCGCGGCATGCTCGTCGGATGGGCTTTCTTCCGGGTATATCGCAGATATTGTACTGCTGCTTAAATCCATGCTCAAATACGGCGAGAGGATACATAATATCCGGAATAATATATCCGGCGTTGTTATCCCCAAAAGAAGAAAAGCCGAGATAGCCGTTCCGAATAAAGCACAGCAAAAGCGCTTGGAAAGCTGGCTAATGCATAACCCCGGTCTTACGTCGCTGGGAATAACATTATGTATGTACACCGGTATCAGATTGGGAGAATTATGCTCCGTCAAATGGGGAGATATTGACCTCAAAGCTAAAACGTTATCTATCAGTAAAACCATACAGCGCATACGTACAAACCACGGTACAAAGCTGATAATCACCGAGCCGAAAAGTACATCGTCAATACGGGTAATACCGCTCCCCGACCATGTTTTAGACTTGTTGAAACAGTATAAAAGCTCTGATGAAAGCTATCTGCTGTCAGGCACCGAAAAGCCGGTCGAACCGCGCACCATGCAGTATAGATTCAAGGCTGTGCTGAAAAAAGCAAAACTGCCGTCAGTGCATTTCCATGCGCTGCGCCACCTGTTCGCTACAAACTGCGTTGAACTCGGCTTTGACGTGAAATCATTGTCCGAGATACTGGGACATTCCGGCGTTGAGATAACCTTGAACAGATATGTACATTCGTCGCTTGAGCGTAAGAAGAAGTTTATGAAAAAGCTGTGTTTTACTGTATAGCACCGCAGATAACGCTCTTTGAAAATTAAATATGACCGTTCGGCTTGACCTATTTCGCAAATGACAAAATTCCCGAAAAAATCATACAGCGATTTAATTTAATATAACGCAAAAAATCATAAAAAACAAGTCGGAGGTGCAGCAGTGACAACGGGCAATAAAGATATGATTTTCAGCGCCGCGGTCTATGAGTGGCTTGAACATATAAAGAGCCGTGTAAGGCTTTCCTCGTACGTTCAGTACAAGGTCAAGCTGGAGAAGAACGTATTGCCGTACTTTGCCGACGCGGCTTTGGAAGATATCACCGCGGACAGTGTAAAAGCGTTCTACGGACAGCTTTTGAAGGATAATATGAACGAGAGATACGCGGCGAATATATTATCGCTGCTCAAGATGATAATGAAGTATCTGTCCGGCGCTTACGGCTTTGTCGATCCTTTGGCGGGATTAGAACTGCCAAGACCGCAGCGCGGTGCAAATACCGCTGAATTGTATGACGAGTACAGCTTTCAGCGGCTGTACAAAGCGCTTTGGGATAAGCCGGACCTTACCAAAGCGGGGATACTGGTGACATTGTTTACCGGACTCAGGATAGGGGAGCTTTGCGCGCTGAAATGGGAAGATATAGACTTAAAAAACAACGTCATTACGGTAAGCAAGAGCCTTCAGCGGGTTTCCGCGGGAGAAAGCGGCGGGCTGGTGATGAGCGTGCCGAAAAGCCGCGCGGGAGAGCGTATAGTGCCTATAGTGCCGCTTTTGGCGGAATATCTCAGGCAGTTCAAGGCTGACGGCGAAAAATATTTTTTATCCGGCAAAAATTCTCCCGCCGAGCCGAGAACTATGCAATACCGCCTTCGCTCATTCCTTAAAAAGGAACAGCTGCCGGATATAAGCTTCAGAGAGCTTAGGAAGTTGTTTATCAACAGGTGTGTAAGCAACGGCGCGGATATCGCCACGCTGTCTGAAATACTCGGCAACGTCACCGTGCAAAGCACGCTGCCGTATTGCTCCAAACCCACTATGGACAGCAAAATGAGAACGGTGGAGCTGGCTTTGAGAGATTGAGGAACATTGCTTGAAGCGTATGTACGGAGGAGCAATAGATGAAGAAACGGTTAATGATATATTTCGAGAATATGTCTGAATGCTGTTTGATACATGATGTTTTTAAGAAAATTGCGGGCAAATACATTGAAAATATTATTTGTGTTTCTCAAGATAAAAAAGATAATCACGTAAGTTTTTCATATTTTATTAATCATTTTGATCAATGGTGTGATTGTTATGAAAAAATTTATATGGTAAATGATAACGTTTTTATCTCTAAAAAAGCCGTAGATTTTGGTGAAGTAATGGATTATTTTGAGCAAAACAAGTTGTTTTGTTTTTTATGGGATCGAAGCGATATATTTGGCAATGAAGATAATTCAAATGTTTTTTTTGAGGATCAAGACGATATAAATATTCCTATGTTTGTTTGTTTGGATTGCAGCTCTGATAAAACCAAAGAATTGAAATCTGTCGTTGTTACAGCCCCAAATGAGCAGTGCTTGTTCAGAAATGTTTTATCGTTGGCTGAAGGAAAGAGTTTTTATAGATATTGGATAGAAAAGTATTCGGGATGTGCCTGTGAGGAGCCATATATTGTTATGGCTTCAGATTCGTTAAAAAATGGATTTCCGTTTTTTTATTTCGGTATTTTTAAGTATAAAAGGTCTTTCCTGATAGATTATGGCGTAGATGACAAGGTGGCTCTTGTTGCACAGCTTTTGCAGGATGATACGCAGACAGCAGAGTGCTTAGTTGAATTTTTTAAGAAAAAATGCGATCCTTCATTTCTTAAAGATGTTTTGCAGCTGAATTATCTGTTAGTCGAAAAGACAGACCAGAATTTGAAAAAAGATGTTAAGGTAGCTATCTTTGTACATTTATATTATGAAGATGATTTTCCGCTGTATTTGGAGTATTTAAGCCGAGTAAGCGGGTATTGTGATATATATATTTCTGTCGACGGTCGTCATAAAAGGGATAGAATATTATCTCTAGCCGACAGCAAATTAAAGTCTGCGGTAAAAATTTTTTTGACAGAAAATCGCGGAAGAGATCTTTCATCACTTTTGGTTGTTTTTAAGCCTTATATCTTAAATTATGATTACTATTGTTTTTTGCACGATAAACATTCTCACGGTAATGAGTTTTCTTCGGTAGGAAGAGCGTTTGCAAGGTGCCTGTGGGATAATTTGCTGCCGGACAGCAAGGCAATATATCAGATAATATCAATATTTGAAAGCAATCCGCAGCTTGGACTTTTGGTTCCTCCTCCTCCATATTGGGGAGGATATTTGAACATAAAACCGGATATGTGGACTATTTGCTATGAAAAAACTGTAGAATTGGCACGTGATCTTGGGATTAACGTAAAAATAAGCAATCAAATAAATCCAGTTGCGATAGGTACTGCTTTTTGGTGCAAAAAAGGCGCTTTAGACGTGTTATATGACCATTCATGGGAATATGAGGACTTTGATGAAGAACCGCTTCCGATAGATGGCACCAAAAGTCACGCTTTGGAAAGGTTATTACCATATGCCGCTTTGGAAAACGGATTTTTAACAGGCTGGATATTGAGCAACAGACTTTGGCCGACCGTGTTTGAAAGTCATGTATACTTATATGAAAATAAATTAAGGAGCGAACGAACAGATGCTCCGATCCCGTATGCAGTAGGTAAAACAAGCAGCGAAGTAGGAATCAAAGGCGCGATACACATCTGGTTTCAGTCTTTCGGATTGATTTTTTCATGCCTTGTTCGATTCCTGAAAAAGCATTTTAAGTAAATGTTAATTAGGTTTATGACAAATATATGTTCAAAATCGTAGTTGAATTTTGCCGTTATCGGCTAAAAATAAAAGAGGTGTAAGTAATGAAAGGAATTATTCTGGCAGGAGGTGCAGGGACGCGTCTGTATCCTCTCACAATGGTTACGTCAAAGCAGTTATTGCCTGTATATGACAAGCCTATGATTTATTATCCGTTGTCGACCCTTATGCTTGCGGGCATAAAAGAGATACTGATAATATCTACTCCGACCGATCTTCCGCATTTTAAGAACTTGTTGGGAGACGGAAGCGATTTTGGAGTTGAATTCAGCTATGCTCAACAGCCTTCTCCTGATGGATTAGCGCAGGCTTTTATTATAGGCGAAGATTTTATTGGAGAAGATACCTGTGCTTTGGTTCTGGGAGATAATATATTTTATGGAAACGGCTTTTCTAAACTGTTAAGACAGGCGAAAGAGGATGCTGAGAAAGGCTTTTCCACTATTTTCGGATATTATGTAAATGATCCTGAAAGATTTGGCATAGTCGAGTTTGATGAAAATGGAAAAGTGATATCGGTCGAGGAGAAACCTGAAAATCCTAAGTCGAATTATTGTATAACCGGATTATATTTTTACGATAAACGCTGTGCTAAGTTGGCAAAGCAAGTGCAGCCTTCGGCAAGAGGAGAATTAGAGATAACCTCGCTTAATGATATGTATTTGCAGGAGGGTAAGCTCAATGTAAAGCTTTTGGGACGTGGTTTTGCATGGCTGGATACAGGTACTATGGACAGTTTGCTCAAGGCGGGGGATTTTGTCCATATATTACAAAAGAGGCAAGGTATACAGATTTCTGCGCCGGAAGAGATAGCATATAACAATGGGTGGATAGATAAGCAAAAGCTGTTAGCTATTTCTGAACGATACGGAAAGTCTACATATGGAGAGCATCTTAAAAGCGTTGCGGAGGGGAAAATAAGGTATTGATGAATATTCTTATAACTGGATCAAAGGGGCAGCTTGGAAGAGAATTGTGTCGCTGTATCGCTAGAAAAAGCAGCGAAATAGCACCTCTTAGCGATGAGTGGTCGTCAGCTTTAGTCTGTGCAGTTGACATTGACGAATTGGATATTTCCAATATAAAAAAAGTTCGCCGCTTTATTGAAGAAAATAACTTTGATGCGGTCATAAATTGTGCCGCATACACTGATGTCAACGGGTGTGAAACAAATCAGGACACGGCTTTTATAGTTAATGCAATAGGACCGAGAAATCTCGCGATTGCCTGTGAAGAGAAAGATATAAAGCTGCTTCATGTCTCGACAGATTATGTTTTCCCCGGCGAAGGTGTTGTCCCTTATCGTGAGTATGATGTTTGCTTGCCTCAAAGTGTTTACGGAAAGACAAAACTCATGGGGGAACAATATGTTAGAGAATTTTGCAGCAGATATTTTATTATACGCACTTCTTGGCTTTACGGATATGATGGGAATAATTTTGTTCATACTATGAAGCGGCTTGGTGAAACAAAAGATAAGATATCTGTTGTTAATGATCAACGTGGTAATCCTACAAACGCAGCGGATCTTGCACATCATATTCTTGAGCTTGTTCTGACAGACGAATATGGCATATACCATTGTACCGGCAACGGAGAGTGTACATGGTATGATTTCGCCTGCAAAATCATGGAGCTTTATGACTTGAAATGCACCGTGGATCCGTGTACGACGGAAGAATATCCTACACCTGCTAAACGACCGGCTTTCTCATCTTTGGATAACATGATGCTTAGATTGACAATAGGAGATAAAATGAGAAACTGGCAGGATGCACTTGAATACTTTATAAAGAAAGAAAGAGGAAACTTATGAAAACTATTATAGTTACTGGAGGAGCCGGTTTTATCGGAGGAAACTTTATTCACTATCTTTTGGGACACTATGACGATTATAGAGTCATTTGCCTCGACTGCCTTACTTATGCCGGAAATATGGAAACTTTGGAGCCGGTAGCCAAAAATAAAAATTTTCGTTTTGTAAAAGCCGATATAACAGACAGAGAAGCTGTTTATGCGTTGTTTGAAGAAGAAAAACCGGACATAGTTGTTAATTTTGCCGCTGAATCTCATGTGGATCGTTCGATTGAGAATCCCGGAATATTTCTTAACACGAATATAATAGGAACACAGGTCATGATGGATGCCTGCCGTAAGTACGGTATCGAACGATATCATCAGGTGTCTACTGACGAAGTTTATGGCGATTTGCCTTTGGACAGACCGGATATGTTTTTTACGGAAACTACGCCTATACATACTTCCAGTCCTTATTCGGCGTCAAAGGCGGCTGCCGATCTTTTGGTTCAGGCGTATTACAGAACCTACGGACTTCCGGTCACAATAAGCCGTTGTTCAAATAACTACGGTCCTTATCACTTTCCGGAAAAGCTCATTCCGCTTATGATAGCTAACGCGCTTAACGACAAGCCGTTACCTGTGTACGGCAAGGGAGAAAATGTACGCGATTGGCTGTATGTTGAGGATCATTGCCGCGCTATAGACCTTATTATACATAAAGGTACTGTCGGAGAAGTTTACAATGTCGGCGGACATAACGAAATGAGAAATATCGATATAGTTAAGATGATTATTAAATCATTGGGGAAGTCGGAAGAATTGATTACTTTTGTAAAAGACAGAGCCGGACATGATATGCGTTACGCTATAGACCCCACCAAAATAAATAACGAACTTGGCTGGCTGCCCCAAACCAAATTTTCCGACGGTATTCAAAAAACCATACAGTGGTATCTTGATAACAGATCATGGTGGGAACGGATAATAAGCGGAGAATATCGTGATTATTATGAAAGGATGTATAAAAACAGATGAGTAATTTTATATTTACTAAAACATCTATACCCGATGTTATTATTGTCGAGCCAAAGGTGTTCGGCGATGAGCGCGGATATTTTATGGAAATATATGTGGAAAAAGATTTCAAGGAAAACGGTATAGATGTAGATTTTATTCAAGATAATCAATCCCGCTCAAAGAAAGGTGTACTCAGAGGATTACATTTTCAGAAAAAGAACCCACAGGGTAAGTTGGTCAGATGCATTGAAGGGGAAGTTTATGATGTAGCGGTAGATTTACGTAAAAACAGTCCTACATTCGGCAAATGGGAAGGGATAGTGCTTTCGGCGGAAAACAAAAAGCAGTTCTTTATACCGGAAGGATTTGCGCATGGGTTTTACGTTTTATCCGAAATCGCTACTTTCTGCTATAAATGCACGCGTTATTATGCTCCCGATGACGAAGGCGGTTTAATTTGGAATGATCCGGATATAGGAATAGATTGGAAAATACCCACAGATGGTACGGTGCTGCTTTCGGATAAAGATAAGATTCATCCGACACTGAAAGATCTCGACTTCTTTTATTGATAAAAAGTCAGTCATAATTAACGGAAAAAGATAATTTGTTTTGAGGTAACTAATGAATAAAAGAACGCGGTTAGGTATATTCCTTTTTTTTGACGACGATGGTATTGTTTATGATTATGTCAGATACTTGCTCGACGACATAAAATCAAATTTCGACAGATTGGTAATTGTTTGCAACGGAATGATATCACAAGAGGGCATACAAATACTTCAAAAATACAGCTCACAGATATTAGTGCGTCCGAACATCGGTTTTGATGCAGGCGGCTTTAAGGATGCTATAGTTAATTATTTAGGCTTTGACACTGTTTGCGAGTATGAAGAAGTGGTATTATTTAACGATTCGTTTTTCGGACCGTTTTACGAATTCAGAAAAGTTTTTGATGAGATGGACAGAAGGGCTGAATTGGATTATTGGGGATTGACAGCCCACGGCGAAACTCCTAAAATATACGGACTATGCCCTTATGGTTATCGCCCTAGATATATCCAGACATATTTCGTCGCTTTCAGAAAAAAACTTACTTGCTCTGAGATATTCAGAAAATATTGGATCGATATGCCTGTTTTCAAAACCTTTGAAGAAGCGGCGGAGAATTTCGGATGTTATTTTACAAAGCTGTTTGAGGACAATGGCTTTAAGTGGTCGGTTTATTCGGATACAGCCGACCTTGAATCGGAGCAAACCGAAAAAAACATGTCATTTCACACGTTTAATATATATGAAATGATAGCAAACAGACGTTTGCCGATAATCAAAAGAAAAACATTTGTTACAGATAAAAAAGACACTCTCAGATATAATTGGGGAGGCGATTTAGCAAAAGCTATAAAATATATAGACGAAAAAACAGAATATGACACTTCATTGATATATAAATATCTGCTGAAAAAGTATAATTTGGATGATCTGAAAAAAAGTTTGAATCTTGTTAAAGTAATACCCGATGTTGATATGTTCTGTGGGAAAAAGTTATATTCAAACAAAAGGGTGGCTGTAATTGTTCATACGTTTTACGAGGATCTTTTGGATTATACGCTTTTTTATTTGAAAAACATACCGGAAGAAGTTGACGTTATAGTAACTAACAGCAGTAAAGAAAAGATTAAACTTATTGAAAAGAAGTTTAGGCCTATTCTTAAAAACAGGTTGACAATAATTAAGGTCAATGCCAGAGGAAGAGATTTATCTGCTTTATTGGTAGGATGCAGAAAATATATAGAAAAATAC
The DNA here is from genome assembly GCA_947624435.1 of uncultured Ruminiclostridium sp. Taxonomy (GTDB): domain Bacteria; phylum Bacillota; class Clostridia; order Oscillospirales; family Ruminococcaceae; genus Ruminiclostridium_E. Next base: position 17,654 of record CANQKE010000013.1, on the reverse strand, counting down.
GATTATTTATGTTTTCTTCATGACAAAAAATCCAGTCAGAAAGAATATGTGACTGTGGGCTCATTCTTTTCTGACCTTTTATGGGACAATATTCTTCACAGCGAAGCATATATAACTAATATTTTGAATCATTTTGAATCTAATCCTTGTTTAGGTTTAATGGTTCCTCCCAATGTTTATCACGGAACATACTATTCCTCGGCTACCGATTACTGGACAATTTGTTTTGAAAGATGTAAATCGCTTATGACAGCACTTAATATAGATGTTCCTTTAGACCGAAAAAAAGAACCTTTTTCAGTCGGATCTGTTTTTTGGTGCAAAACCGATGCACTGAAAAATTTATTTAATTATGAATTTAATTATAGTGATTTTCCTGCCGAGCCATTACCGGGTGACGGAAGTATAAGTCATGCTTTGGAGCGTATTTTTCCATATATTGCTCAGTATAACGGCTATTATACCGAATGCGTGATGAACCCTGAGTACGCGTCCGCCGAAATAACCAATTATAGGTTGATGCATACGGAAACATTAAAAGCTATACACAAGTTCCCTTATGTTCAATTCAGAACCTATAGTAACATGATTTCAAGTATAGAGAAATCCTCGCGCGAATATAACGTTTTGCTGCAAAGAAGCCGAAACAGCACAGCGTTACAAAATCCTCCTACAGCGGCAGGCAACACCGTGTCACAGGGGACTACCACAGTAATTTATCAAGAACTTGGACTAAAAGCGGCTTTTGTTAAGTTTGCTAAAAAAAGGTTTCCAAAGCCTTTATACAAAATTATTAGTAAACTGCTCAAATATGATTGTTGATCATCAACTTTCAGTAAACAAATGTTGAAAGGAGACACGTTGGATTGAAAACAACGGATAAAAAAATAAACGTGTTAATTTTTCCGGCCGGTTCAGAATCGGCATTGGATATTTATGAGGCTTTAAGATATAATGTGAACGTCGATGTGTTCGGCGTTTCCGGGAAAAAAGACAATTCCGAATTCACATACCCACCTGGTCATTTTGTGTTGGGAAATTATTATGTAGACAGTCCGGAATTTTATAAAGAGATAAACGCAGTGATAAAAAACTGGAGCATAGACGTTATTATACCTACTCATGATACTGTGGCTCTTGCACTTTCGCAGAATCGAGACAAAATAGATGCGTCTGTATTGGTATCAGAATATAAAACCTCGGAAATTTGCAGATATAAGTCTAAAACTCTTGAGTTGTTTCATGATAGCGATTTTTGTCCCAAAGTATTTGACTCTGTATCAGCTATTTCGGATACTGACTTTCCGGTTTTTGTAAAACCCGATGTCGGGGCGGGTGGTAAAGGGAGCTTTTTAGCATATACAGCTAATGATTTTGATAATATTGATGTAAAAAAGTATGTAATATGTGAAAATTTACCCGGTAGAGAATATACCATCGATTGCTTCACTTCAAAAAATGGTGTGTTAAAGTTTTGCGGCGCCAGATTAAGGGAACGAATACAGATGGGTATCGCATTTCGTTCCTCTTCTTGCAATTTGACAGAAGAAATCAAGAGAGCCGCAGAAGAAATAAATGCGCGTCTGAGATTTTTCGGAGCTTGGTATTTTCAAATGAAAGAGGATAAAAATGGAAAGCTGAAGCTTATGGAGATATCATGCCGTCAATCAGGTACAATGACACTTTATCGCCATAAGGGAATTAATTTTCCGCTGCTTGGGGTATATGAGCTTACAGGTAAGCAGTCGGATATACTTGAGAATTCGTATGACATCACACTTGACAGATATTTGAAGGGCTGCTTTAGAATAAACATAAGCTACGATACGGTATATATAGATTTTGACGATACCATAACAACAAGAGGAAAAGTAAACATACAGACAATATCTTTTATTTATCAATGTCTGAACAGGAACAAGAAAATCGTATTGCTTACAAGGCACAAGGATAATATTATGGAGTCGCTTAAAAAATATAAAATTGATATCGATATTTTTGACGATATAATAGACATACCTGCCGGAAGAAAAAAATCCGAGTATATAACTCAAAAGAATTCTATTTTTATAGACAATAGCTTTGCTGAACGGGCAGATGTGTCATCTCAGTGCAAAATACCGGTATTTGATGTAGACATTGTTGACACGCTCATAGAGAAGCCGATATAAAAATACACTTTGGCTGAAAAAAGGAGAACAGAAATGAGAAAAACACCTATTGAAGCAATAAAACGGTCAGAATTTTTTGATGAAGAGTTTTATAAGAAGAATTATCCTATAGGTTCGGAAGTAGAGCCTGCGGAGCATTATCTTCGTATCGGTTGGCGTCTGTGTTATGACCCGTCCGAAAAGTTTTCAACAGCCGGATATCTTTATAAAAACGTAGACGTTCTCAAGGCCGGGATAAACCCGCTGCTTCATTACGAGCAGACAAAAGAGCGCGAAAAAAGGTCGTTTTTATCTTCAGAGGAACTTTTGGAAAGTACAAAGCTTTTTGATCCATATTATTATATTATGGCTAATCTCGAAGGCTTTGTGCATAATACCGAATCGGATGCCGTTGCACATTATCTTAGAGAAGGATGGAAGCAAAACCTGAATGTATCCGAATATGTAGATATGCACGAATATATTGACGGCTTGTGTGATAACGAAAAAATATGCGTACCGCTCTTGCATTATATCGTGTTTGAATGTGTGAAAAATAAATTTGATATCTTGCGAAATGATATAGAACCTATTGAAATCATAAGAAATTCTGAATTGTTTGATGAATTTTTTTATAAAAGCTGTTATGGATTAAACAAAGATATTGATGCCGCAAGACATTATTTTGAATATGGTGCGGACAACTTTTTTGACCCATCAAAAGATTTTTCTACCAGCGGCTATTATTTTGTTAACAAGGATATATATGAGAAGCGCGTCAACCCTTTATATCATTATGAATTAAAAGGGAAAGACGAAAAGCGCAGATGGGAGTCGACCCAAAGCGTTATACTCAAGTCAAGTTTATTTGACGTTGATTTTTATTGTGCCGAATATTTGTACGAATATATTGATGAGAAAAAATACGCTGAATGGGCAGCAAAGGATTTTATTACTAATGGCAGTAAAGAGCATAGAAAACCAAATAAAGATTTTGTCGCATCGGTTGAGGGAAATGAATTTGTTTCATTTATACAAATGACACTTACTGCGTCAGACAAAACTTCTTTGAAAATATCTGATGAACAAGGAATTGAATTAATCAAAAAATCAAAGCTGTTCAATGCTAAATGGTATAAGGATAAATATGGAATTTCGTCTGAAAATTTATGTGCAGCGCATTATTACAGCATTGGTTGGAAGTTAAAATGTGATCCATCGCCTGATTTTTGCACGGAGTGGTATCTTGACAAATATATGGAGGAGCTGAGCGATGATATCAATCCTTTGGTACATTACGAGTCGTTTGGCAAAGGAAAAGGATATGCACCGACAGACCCGATAATAAATGTTATAAGAAAATCGGCACTGTTTAACGAAAAGTGGTATGCAGAAAAGTATTTGAACGGCGACTTTTGCTGTAATGCAATATTTCATTATATTAAGGAAGGCGCATATAAAGGCTTTCCCGCGTCGCCTTCATTTAGTTCGGCAAGATATCTTATTAATCGTCGTGATGTTTATGACAGCGGCATGAATCCGTTATATCATTATATAAAATATGGCAAAGGGAAAAATGATATTTTTACTTTGTTTAAGAACGATGATAATGTCAAAGCATACGACAAAGTTATACAGGATAGCAGAATATCGCAGGAATATTCGCCCGATACAGAAAATCTCATTTTGTTTTTATTGCCCACTTCCGATTCCATTGGCGGCGGAGTGATGTCCATAAATTCGATAGCTAAGGTTACTTGCGAGTTGACAGAAACATTAGAGGAAATAAAGAACTACAAGGTGCTGCTTGCAACTTATCCGTCTAATTACACATTTAGCAATTATACAAAATTTGATTGTCCTTTTAATATTTATCGTTTTAATATGTTGAGAAATTTCTTCACAAATCTGCAAAACCTTATAATTCATATTCCTGAAGTTATGGTAGGCAGTTTTATTACTCAGATATCCCCCGAGGATTACGCATGGCTATATAATATTGAAAATGTTAAAATCAACATTCTTAATCAGAATAATGACATGATGAGCCGGCCTGCTTATACTAAATTTCTCAGTTCATTTGCGAAGGACGTAACAATGACGTGCGCTCATCAACGTTATTGTACTCCGAATCAGCGTTCAAGCTATAATATTCCTGTTCATATGCTTTCAACAAGCAATCTTGTTAAATATAAATACAAACCATATAAGGAGAAAGAACCGCTTCTGCTTTATTCCCCTGACTTGAACGATTCTAAAAAAGCGATATTAGACAGTATCGGAAGTCAGTTTCCCGATCTTAAGATGAAGATGATAAAAAATATTCCTTATAATGAGTATCTTGAGCTTATTTCCAGAGCCAAATGGATGATAACTTTCGGAGAAGGGTTGGACGGTTATGCCATGGAAAGTATACGCAGTGGTGCTATATCATTTGCCGTATTCAATCACACCTTCTTCAATGAAAGGTTTGAAGGACTTCCTAATATTTACAGCAGTTATCAGGACATGCTGGCGAATATAGCAGAAGATATGAAAAAATTTGATGACCCGGCAAAGTACAAAGAATTAAATGACATTCTTAGAAAGAAAGATTCTGAAGAAAAGGATGAGGCGAGATACAGAAATAATATTAAAAATTATTATCTGGGCAATTACACTTACCCAATTGAGGATATAAAAGAGCAAAGAGAAAAAAGAATGGCTGAAAAACCGTTGGTATCTATAGTTATGGCTACCTATAACGGCGAAAAGTATCTTGAAAAGCAGTTGAACAGCTTATGTCAGCTTACCTATGAAAACATTGAACTTATAATAAGCGATGATGGCTCTACCGATAATACTTTGTCTATTATAGAGCGTTATTCTGACAGACTTAATATTTCGGTATATCATAATGATGGAGTACATGGTACAACCACGAATTTTGAAAACGGTTTGAACCATATAAACGGTGAATATGTAGCACTGTGTGATCAGGACGATATTTGGATGCCTGATCATATTGAAAAATTATTATGGCAAATAGACGATTTTGACATAATTCACGGTCGATTGACGGTCATAGACGAAAATGATAAATTTCATCCTGCGTCTATCATGCACACAAACTATGAGATTTCCAAGGTGCAGTATACATCTGTAGAGGATTATCTTGAAGTACCAAGAATGCTTGGCTGCGCATCGTTGATAAGAGCGTCGGCATTAAAAAGTTGCCTGCCTTTCCCAAAGGAAATTCCATATCATGATTGGTGGATAACGATAAAATGTATAATGGATGGCAAAGGAATATGCTTTACCGATGAAATCGTAACTAAATATAGGCAGCACGGTGAAAATACAGCCTATTCCGAATATCAAGATGGAACGAGAATAAGGAAGCAGCTTGAGTTTATGAAATACTTAAAAAAGCTGTATGCCGATAAATTTACAAAACACCAAATCGACCTTATAGACAGAATAGAAAATTGGTGCATTTTGTATCCTATATTCAAGGATGCCGCCGGTAAAGGTATGGATCCGTATTTCAGCGCTCATCGAACGGATTTTTCAAACAGCGTTATGGATCATATCATATCTGCATACAAAACCAAATAGTACGAGGTAAATTATGGAAAGAATAAATGTTACAAAACCTTTTTTGCCTCCGATAGAGGAATATCAAAAATATATCGGAGAGATTTGGAACAGAGCACATCTCACTAACAACGGACCTTGTGTTTCTGAACTGAACAAAAAGCTAAAAGAATATCTTGATGTTGAAAATATCCAATATGTAGCAAACGGCACTTTGGCTTTGATGCTTGCAATAAACGCCTTAAAGCTTGAAAACTGCGATATTATAACAACACCGTTTACTTATATTGCTACTACATCATCAATAATGTGGCAGAAATGTCACCCTGTTTTTGCCGATATCCTGCCCGATACGCTATGCATTGACCCGGCATCCGTTGAGCGGCTGATAACACCAAAAACAAAAGCTATTTTGGCGGTTCATGTGTTTGGCATTCCATGTGATGTTGAAGCTTTGGAAAATATTGCGGCAAAATATGGACTTAAATTGATTTACGATGCCGCGCATGCGTTTTCCGTAAGGTATAAAGGAAAGTCTATTTTAAGATATGGTGATATTTCAACGCTTTCTTTTCATTCTACCAAGCTGTTTCATACCATTGAGGGAGGCGCAGTATCTTCAAACAGTAAGGAACTATTTGAGATATACGAAAAAGAAATGCGTTTTGGTCATAACGGAGATGACCATATTTGTTGCGGTATAAATGCGAAAAATTCGGAATTTCATGCGGCAATGGGTCTTGTGAATTTGAAATATATCGACTATATAATCGCTTCCAGAAAAAACACCTGCGAGCATTACGACGCATTCCTTAGTCAAAGTCTTCAAAGACCGGTTTTGCCGGAGAATACAGAATATAATTATGCGTATTATCCGGTCATATTTGAAAGTGAAAAAGTGTTATTAAAGGTATATGATAAGCTCGTTGCTGATAATATTTTTCCCAGACGTTATTTCTATCCTTCTATAAACGATATTTCTTATACCCCCGACGGAGAGTGCCCGGTTTCTTCGTCAATCAGCAAAAGAATACTTTGTTTGCCTCTGTATACCGATATTCCGACCGAAGTAGTTGAAAGGATAGAAAAGATTATTCTTGACACGATTTGACGAGAAATCTTTGTGAAAATGAGGAAGGTATATGAAGAAGATACTTCTGCTTGGCGGCTCTGCTCAACAGATAGCCGCAATAAAAACAGCTAAAAGATTAGGTTACGGCACAGTGCTTTGTGATTATCTTTCGGACAACCCCGGACAGTATCACGCCGATATTTTTTATCAGGTCAGCACTACGGATAAAGACGCAGTGTTAAAAGTGGCACAAAAGGAACAAGTCGACGGCGTACTCGCCTATGCTTCCGATCCCGCCGCACCGACAGCTGCATTCGTTGCTGAACAGCTCGGCTTGCCCGGTAATCCTTATAGTTCCGTTGAGATTCTTTGCAATAAGGATAAATTCAGGAAATTTCTTGCTGACAACGGCTTTAATACTCCGAGAGCGAAGGGATATTTTTCTTTAGACGAAGCGCTGTATGATATTAATCAAGGCTGCTTTAAGTTGCCGGTAATTATAAAGCCTGTAGATTCTTCGGGCAGTAAAGGTGTAACGGTATTAAAATGCATTAACAAAGCGGAAGAGGCGTTGCAATATGCATTTTCTTTCTCTAGATGTGGTAGGGTGATCGTCGAAGAATATGTAGAAATGAAAGGACCATATCTCATCGGTGGCGATGTGTTCGTAATAGATGGGAAAATTGAATTATGGGGATTTCTTAACTGCCACAGAGATAAGAGAGTAAATCCATTGGTGCCGGTAGGAAAAAGCTATCCGCCTGATCTAGACGGTGATGATATACTAAATCTCAAATCAGTGTTGCAGGAAATAGTAAGTAAGCTGCATATTCATTCCGGAGCAATGAATGTAGAACTTGTTATAAATAAACAAGGTGACGTTTTCCCGATTGATATCGGACCGCGTTGCGGCGGAAATATGATACCGGAACTGCTAGGGATGATATTTAATGCGGATATAGTTGAGATGTCGATAAAAGCAGCGATGGGTTTGGATATTTGTTTTCGGCGATCCGAATCCGATACGTTTTACGCTACCTATAACCTTCATTCGGTGGAGAACGGATATTTGGACGAAATATTTTTTTCTGATGAAATAGAAAAGTGTATTGTGAGAAAAAACATATATAATCAGCACGGCGACAAAGTGGAATGCTTTGACAACGCTTCAAAAGCGTTAGGAGTTGTATTTATGAAGTTTAATGACAGACAACAGCAAAAAAAGATGTTAAGTGAAATAGATAAGCATATAGATGTAAAAATTTACCATCGGGGGGGGGTAACTCATAATTTATATGCTGTTTATTCGTTCTCAGTTGTTGAGAGGAGCGCAGCATGAAAAAGATACTTCTGCTTGGCGGCTCTGCTCAACAGATAATCGCAATAGAAACGGCAAAAAGATTAGGTTACGGCACAGTGCTTTGTGATTATCTTCCGGACAACCCCGGACAGTATCACGCCGATATTTTTTATCAGGTTAGCACTACGGATAAAGACGCAGTGTTAAAAGTGGCACAAAAGGAACAAGTCGACGGCGTACTCGCCTATGCTTCCGATCCCGCCGCTCCGACAGCTGCATTCGTTGCTGAACAGCTCGGCTTGCCCGGTAATCCTTATAGTTCCGTTGAGATTCTTTGTAATAAGGATAAATTCAGACAATTTCTTGCTGACAACGGCTTTAATACTCCGAGAGCGAAGGGATATTTTTCTTTAGATGAAGCGCTGTATGATATTAATCAAGGCTGCTTTAAGTTGCCGGTTATCGTAAAGCCCGTAGATTCTTCGGGCAGTAAAGGCGTGGGGCTTATAGATCCGGCTTGTGACATACGTTCGGAGTTAGAATACGCTATGTCTTTTTCTCGTGAAAAACGTATCATAGTTGAGGAGTATGTAGAAAAATACGGCTATCAGATCGCCGGAGACGGACTTGCAATAGATGGACGGCTGGTTTTTAGGTGCTTTGCGAACGACCATTTTGATCGCAATTGCGTTAATCCTTATGTCCCTGTATCGGCGAGCTTTCCGTACAATATGCCTAAAGAGGTGCATGAAAAAATACATTCTGAAATACAGCGCCTTATAGCTTTGCTTAATATGAAAACCGGCTGCTATAATTTCGATATCCGTATAGATAAAGAATTTAACGTTTATCTTATGGAGATCGCGCCGAGAAACGGAGGAAATTATATCCCTCAGGTTATACAGTATATTACCGGAGTTGATTTGGCGGAATGTGCTGTTAAAGGTGCGATGGGCGACAGAATTCAAATTTCACCGCGATCGGTTGACGGTTATTGGTCTTACTACGCTGTACACAGCTTAAGAGACGGAGTTTTGCAAAATATAAGCATTGCCCCTTTCGCGCAAAAGAAAATAGTGGAGAGTCACATTATCGCCAAAGCCGGAGACAATATAAAGGCTTTTACAGGTGCGAATACTACGCTGGGTATACTTATAATGAAATTCGATTCATCGGAAGAGATGCTGGATATGATGGATAATTCCGATAAGTGGATAGAAATAAAATTAAAATAGGAGTAAGTATGAAGGAAATAGGCGGATATCTTGAATTAGAGGAAAATAATAACAGCGAATACTATCCGGAGCTTATTGCATTGAATACAGGAAGGAATGCTTTACTGTATATATTAAAAGCAAAAAAAATCAAGAAAATATATCTGCCTTTTTTCCTTTGCGACTCCGTAAGCGCTATGTGCGACAACAATGGATTTCAATATGAGTATTACCATATCGGCAGAGATTTTTTACCTTTGTTTGAAAAAAAGCTGTCAGATGACGAGTATATTTATTTGGTAAATTATTACGGACGATTGAGTAATACAATCATTGAAAAATACAAGGCTATCTATAAGAACGTAATAGTTGATAACGTTCAGGCGTTTTTTCAGACGCCGGTCAATGGGATAGATACTATTTATTCATGCCGTAAATTTTTCGGAGTACCTGACGGTGCTTACTTATCGACGGATACGATTTTGCAGGAAGAAATAAAAACCGATATTTCTAAAGATAGAATGTTGCATATTTTAGGAAGATATGAATGTTCTGCCTCGGAATATTACAGCAGTTTCAAAGCTAACGATATGTCTTTTCGTCAGCTTGGGCTTATGAAAATGTCGAGGCTCACTCATAATTTGTTAAAAGCTGTAGATTACGAACAGGCACAAAAAAAGAGAAATGCAAATTATTGCTTGTTGGATAAGATGATCGGCAAATTCAATAAATTGGAGAGAAAAATTGTTGAAGGAGCTTACGCCTATCCGTTTTATTGTTCAAACGGATCTAGCGTAAGGAAACAGTTGGCAGATAAGAAAATATACGTAGCAACGCTTTGGCCTAATGTTTTGAAGCTTGAAAGCGGCTGCGAAAGGGATTATGCAGAAAATATTCTTCCTCTGCCCGTGGATCAGAGATACTCAGAAGAGGATATGCAGTATGTCGCCGAAACCGTTAAGCAAATATTGACTGTAAAGACTCCTTGTTGAACATTTGGATTAGTTCGGATATTTTAATGATAAACGGAGGTCACTATGAAATCAAATAAAATAGAGTCGTCTGAATATTTTGACGAGAGTTATTACACCAAAACTTATCCGATACCGGAGGGTATATCACCGGCAGAGCATTATTTACATTACGGATACAAGATGTGCTATAATCCGTCTGAAAATTTTTCAACGTCCGGTTATTATTTTTTGAACAAAGATACGCTGAAAGCCGGCGTCAATCCGTTGTTGCATTACGAAATAAGCAAATTTAAGGAAAATAGAAAATGGATGACAGATGAAGAAGTAATTGATAATACAATTGTATTTGATCCGTATTTTTACATTATCAAAAATATGGAAGGCAAATATGATGTTTCTGAAAGGGAAGCCGCGCGTCATTATCTTGCCGAAGGATGGAAAAACGGTCTTTCGGTGAGCGATACGGTCGATCTTATAGAATATTGCTCTTCTTTACCGGACTCGGAAAAGAAATGCGTACCTCTTCTTCATTATATTATTTTTGGTTGTATCGACAAGGACATAAATGTTTCTAAAGATATAGAATACAGAAAAAACATAAAAATTATAGAAGAATCAACTTTTTTTGATAAAAAATTTTACCGTAAGAAATATGGAATAGGCGCAAAAATAGAAGCGGCAAGACATTATTATGAGTATGGCGCAAAAAAATTTTATGATCCGTCTGAAGATTTTTCGACATCAGGATATGTTGCTGAAAATAAAATCGATTTGAATGAAAATGCGTTAGTGCATTACGAAAAAAATATGCTTAACGGAGACGTTTACAGGGTTTCAAATAAAATACCGTTTAGCGGCCAGCATAATGTCGTAGACCTGTCCGAAAGATCAGAATATAAAATAAGCGGTCATGAAGAAAAGCTGCTTGAGCTACTGCTGAAATACAGTGAAGCACAAAGAAATGATTATCTCAGACGTAATTCAGACTGTTTTTTCATATCTGCATTATCTGGATTGCGAGCAAATTCCATTGAATGGATCCCAGTAGACAGTTCGGAAAACGTGCTCGTGGTCGGCGCAGGCTATGGAGAAATAGTGCCTACGTTAGCACAAAAGTGCAATTCTATAACTTGCTTTGATTCTGAAATGTCAAAAATCCTTATAAATAAAGCCAGAAACAGCGGTTACGATAATGTTATATATTATATTGCCGATGACGCGGAAGCTTTTTACCGCTCGCTTGGTGAAAAAAAGTTTGATTATATTTTTATCGTTGGTGCATTTGAAAATGCGGCAAAATATTATCCGCAGGAAAATGACCCGCAGATCAAAATGCTTGAACATGCTAAATCGCATCTCACGAAAAAAGGAATAATCGTTTTAGCTTTTGATAATACATATGCAATCAAATATTTTAACGGCAGCTTACGCGATGCAACCGGTCAGTATTTTGATACAATAACAGGTATCAACGAAAGAAAAGATAACCGGACATTTACTATGCGCGAGGTCAGCGATCATATAGAACGGCTCGGATTAACGATCGGACGTGTTTATTATCCTTTTCCCGATTATCATATACCATTTTCCATATACACCGATGATTACAGTGTAAAGGGTGGGGAGATAGGTGAACCGGATTATGCCTGGGAGGAGGGCAAAATAAGATTATTTGAAGAAAAAAAGGCGTATGCCGCAGCTTCGGCAAGGGGATGCCTTGATATGCTCAGCAACTCATTTATTCTGACAATTACAAACAGCAACAACAAAACTATTCAAAGTCGGCTTAACGATATCGTATATGTTAAGTATTCTAACGACAGGGATGAGTCTTTCCGTATAAAAACCGAAATACGGGAAAATAAAGACGGTATCAAAACTGTTTGCAAAATTCCTATGTCAAAATTTTCTCAAAACCATATACAAAAGATTTATAAAAATTATCTCAATTTAAGTGCAAAATATTCCGATGATATATATCGCTTTAATGCGTGCCGATATGACGGATATAAAACCGAATTTGAGTTTTTAGACGGTAAGCTGTTGTATGATCGGGTCGTTGAAATGATCGCGGCAGAGGATTATGATGCTGTGTTTGCTGAAACAGATAAATTATATAATATGCTGAATAAGGACAGTGTTTATTTTATACCTTGCCGTAAATTCAAAGAAGTTTTCGGAAACGTTTCATTACCTGCTGAATTAAAGGCATGTACTGTAGGGGATATCGATCTTATACTTCAGAATATAATTATAGATGCTGACGGAAAGTATAATATTCTGGATTACGAATGGACGTTTAATTTTCCTGTGCCGGTGCTTTACATTCTGTTTAGGTCTATATTATATTTGTCTATCGATGCGTCGAATATCGTTCCTCATACCTTGATCAAAGAGTTGTATTCAAGATATGATCTGACCGACGATATCATAAGCGAATTCACAAAAATGGAAAACAGTTTCCAGCAATATGTGCTGTTAGGGCATATTCCCATGCGCCAATTTAGCAAAAACGGACAAATGAAACTGTTTGAAAAACCGATTCAAATTTTTGAAGATGTAGGAAACGGTTTCGGAATTTCATCAATGAGGAACTGCGACGCCGTGTTGAGCCCCGATGGAGTTATAAACGCTAAGATATATATAAGTGAAGATGTAAAACGTCTTAGGATCGATCCGGGAAGCAAAAAATGTATAGTAAAGGTTATCAGAGCGGCTGACAGCGACGGAAACGCGCTTGATTACAAGACTAACGGCAAGAGCTTTGGGGATAATTGCTGGTTCTTCCGTACTAATGATCCTAACATAGTATTTAACTCTGTAGACACTGTCATTTCGCCTCAAAAAATTATAGATAAAACAAATTATATAGATATTTCTTTGGAGATAACGACATTTACAACAAAAATATCAGAAAGTATTTGAGTGCTTTTATATGAAGCAGTATATAGTTTTTATTTAAGGAGCATGGATAATGAAGTATGAACGTATTACTATAGAAATATCCGGCGTGTGCAACGCAAAGTGTTTATGGTGCTATACCGGAAGAAAAAACCGGTATAGCGATCATTCCGATAAAAAAACGTCCTGCTTTATGTCGACTAAGGATTTTGAAGCGGGATTAGATAAACTGATAAAGGACGGCATACTTTCCGAAAATGCTGACGTAGAGCTGTATAATTGGGGAGAGCCGCTTTTGAATCCCGAGTTTGACGGAATATTAGAGGTGCTGGAACGACATGATATGCCGTTTCATATCTCAACTAACTGTTCGCAGTTAAGTCATTTTACCGGAGCTCATTTGAAAAATCTTACTTTATTCATGGTTTCTCTGTCCGGCTTTAGTCAAACTACTTACGGCAAGATCCACGGTTTTGATTTTGATATGATCTTGAAGAATATTGACAAGGCGGCTCATATCTTAAAGAATAACGGATTATTGCATGTGATGGAGATCAATTTTCATGTGTATAAGTTTAATATTCACGAGATCCCTGCTGCAAAAAAATATTTCGAGAGCCGTGGGATACGGTTCGTACCCAGGTTAGCTTATTTTAATGATTACTATCTGTTTGAGGACTATTTGAACAGCAGAATGAATAAACGCCTTAAAAGCATGGCTGACAGACATCTTATGGTCGAAACACTTGTTCAGGAAACAAAATTCTCCCCTAAAGATTATTCATGTCCTCAGCATAGAAAGTTAGTAGTTGACGAAAACTGGCAGCTTATACCGTGCTGTAGGCTCAGCAGCGACGAACGGCTCGGAAATATACTTGAAATGAGCAAAGATGAAATAGACAGCGTAAAAACTTCATTGTCGTACTGCAAACCTTGCATAGCTTCGGGACAAAGTTATACCGTACATCAGGAGTTGAAATTTGACTTTGGAGTTATCGGCCGAGCAGCCGCTGTCAGTCTTGTACCGAAATTGCTGGTTGATTATAGCGGCAAGGGCTTTTATTGGTTCTGTACGCTTTCAGGTGGTGCAATAGACAGGAACGGAAAATATGATCACACTTTTTCATTCTCCGCATCTCCTAAAGCGCTTAGGCTGCTTGTACCATTCGGGTATAATAATATGTTGGTTTCTGATGTAAATGCCGTAAGCGACAAGGGCGAATGTCAAGTAGTGCCGATTGTTGAGAGCAGCCCGCAATATAAGGACCTGTATCAGGGCAAGCAGGCAGCGTTTGATATAGTTGTCGATAAAGAAGATATAAATCAGGTCAACATCTCATTTGATGTTTCGTTTATATCGGAAAATTTTTCAAAAATATTAAATGAAAACTAAAATTTTTGATCGGAGAAAAATATGGGTAAGAAAGTTAGAGTGCAAATGATAGGCAGCTTTCTGGATAATCTGATAAAGTATTTTGACAAGTTAGATATTATATCGGAGAGTATTATCCAAAGCTGTAATCCGCTGGCAATGTCGGGCAAAAAAGACAAAAGTTATTTTGACCTTTGTAATGATATAAATATGCCGATGTCTGGATTGCTTAACATACGTAAAAATTTAGATCAGATGCTGTCGCGTGATTCGGATAATTTTTGCCAGAATTATAATTTGCAGCCTCTTGCAAAGGAAATGCGTGTGAAAAACACCTCTGAGTATCTTATTTTTATGAATTCATCTTCTGAAATACCATTATTCGAGAAGAATGGAATGGTATATTCCGATTGCTCACCCTCAAATGGTATTACTGCCGCTGTTTCCAAAGATCAAAGATACACAAAAAGGAATTTTCCTTTCAGCGGTGATTTCAATTGGAAATATTATTTTGATAATTTTATCGCTGCTATAAAGAAAGAATATGACAGCGATCATATTATACTTATACGCACAAATTGCTCGAATTGGTATATGGATAATAAGGATATCAAAGCTTTCGGACCGCAGACCGCTGCCTTCAGAGATCTTATAGCTCAGATGGACGAGTACTTTATTGAACAGACAAATTGCTTAATTGTAGATGATCTATATAGATTTATTACTCCGTCCTATATAAAATGTTGGTTTCCTTATATACGTATAAGCCAATATGCATGGGAAACTATCGCATATAAAATAAAAGAAATCGTTACCTGTGAAAATAAAGAAATATACAGAGCATCTTTTCCGAGAACAGGCTGCTCGTTAGTGCGCAATATGTTGCTGCGGTTTAATGATACCGCAATTGAAAAAAACAGAAAATTTATCAGTGAGATAGAAGAAAAATGGCTCGATATCAACGATATTAAACGTGTCGGAGCTGCGGCGGGAACGTTTTATGCCGATATACTCAGCTTAGAGCATTTTATCGGAAATGATTACACTTTATCCGATTATGTTTACGAGTTGGGAGAAAATGCTCCGGATTTAGATTTGGTCGAGCGTTATACTGAATACTTCAAAGCGGATATAAATGATATTATTGCCGTTTATCTGCTTTTTGAACGCTCTGAGAACCGTGATAGATTTAACATTATAATAAACAATATAATGTCATCAGGCAGCATTGCTGTAAAAGTATCGGAGGAGCTTGAAAACAAAAATGTAAAAACGCTTATAGATTATCCTTATATCAACAGCCGTTTTGCAGGAAGAAATGAAGGAAACAGTATTTATATCAGATTGGAAAATAACAGTTGGCTCGAGCTGAATTCACGAGCAGACGTACCTATCAGAAAAATCGATGATCTCATTAAACAACAAATAGATGTTGATCGTATTATTTCCGATGGCTGTGTTTGCAGGGTAGACTGCGCGGATGCTCTTACCTACAGTTGTGAATACTATATCGAAAAAGCGCGCAGGGGTTTGGGAAAGAAGCCGACCGTAATTGTGTTTGACAGTGTCAATGAGTTTTATGAGAGCCTGAGATATATAGATTATACAGAGCTGCTTCAAAACGAACCGTTTATTTTTTCCATATCCGGTATTAAGCCCGAAAATTGCGAAAGCTGTGTTCCTTTGGTTGACCTGACGACAGTGATAGATCCCAAGACAGTTCATATCAGGATAGGTGCCGGCTTAGGTGACCAGATAAATTACTATGTTGAGGGAAGAATAATAGAGCAATTTACAAATCGTAAAGTCATATTTGATGATTCATGGGTCGTAATGGGACCAAAAATAAAAGAATTATTTGATATCAACGCTACTATGCTGTCTGAAATACTTTCCGAAAGATTGTTCGGCTATATTCAGCAAAGCAAAAACAGCTTTATAAGCTTTTTTACAAAGATAGATGCTGATTTTGTATATGTTGCGTTGACGGAAGCCGATTATAAAAAATATTCCGGAAATGGTAATTCGGTGTTTTTAGCTAAGAATATCAAATCAGCCGTCAATACAAAAATACTTTATTCGTTTCATCAATACTTAGCGCCTTTGGATGAATTAAAGTCGCATTTCGACTACAACTTAAAGGATTATTTTGAATTTCCTCCTTTTGAGAAAGATTACCATATCCGGCTCTCCAACGAATTGCTTTCTTGTGATTCGGTAGTTATTCATATAAGATTGGGAGATTATGTATCAGTAGGTTGGAATATTGACAATGAATTTTATATTGAAGCTATTAAAAGAGTCATGGGATTGAACCAGTACAAAAACAAAAAATTCTTTATTTTCTCTGACGATCTTCAGTATTGCAAAGAACATAAGGATAAATTCGGGTTAGATTTGATCGGAGATTGTGAAATATATTTTGTTGAAGGAAACAATGAGGCTGACAGTTATCGTGATGTTCAGCTTATGGCGCTTGGCAAAATAATGATAATAGGATACAGTCAGTTTTCCAATCTTGCGGCTGTTTATTCGGATAAGTGGGAGATGATCTTTTGCGCCGGAAAACGACGGTCTGATCTTTTGCAGAATTATGTAAGGAGAAATAAATATGAGACTGAGCCTTTTGCAAAAGACTATAAACCCGATAGATCCAAGATGAAGCCTAAAGCGCTGCAAAAGTAAGAATTGATTTTTATTTTTAAGGAGGTCAAAAATGAAAACATCCCTAATCACCGGAATTACCGGGCAAGACGGTTCATATCTTGCAGAATTTCTGCTTGAGAAGGGCTACGAGGTACACGGCATTGTGCGCCGCTCGTCGATAGACCGCAGGGAGCGTATCGAACATCTGATGGGAAATGAAAATTTCCATATCCATTACGCGGATATGACCGATTCGATAAGCCTGCTGAAGGTTATCTCCGAGGTTCGTCCGGACGAGCTGTACAACCTTGCGGCGCAAAGCCATGTCAAGGTGTCGTTCGAGGTCCCGGAGTACACCGCCGACGCTGACGCGGCGGGAACTCTGCGCTGCCTTGAAGCGATAAGAATGGCGGGACTTGAAAAGACCTGCAAGTTCTATCAGGCGTCGA
>CANQKE010000012.1 GCA_947624435.1 uncultured Ruminiclostridium sp. | reverse complement strand
GCCTCTGTATTTATCGACAGCTTGATATACTCGGTGATATATTATAAATCGGGAAATTGCGTTATCAGCACCTTTTCGCACATTCTTGCAAACGTGATATCGATCATCATTGCATTTATTATCGCTTGATATTCCTAACAAAGCTCCACCCCTGTTTTTTAGCAGGGGTGGATATTTAATCTTCTTCCGTTGTAGATTCAAAATTGCTCTTTTTGGAAAATATGACTGCCGCTGTGATAAGCAAGACGATAAACAGCGCAAAGTAAAGATACGAGCCCCACAGCGGGAATACCGGCTCTCGGAAGTATTCGGTGAAATGCTTCCATACTATCGCGTTTCCGGTGGGTATCGCCCACATCGCGGGACTGCTTATCATCGCAAGCGCCGCACCCGACGCGGTAAGCGCGCAGGATAGGAAAAATCCCATCTTCTTATATCCCGCGAGCCTGAACAGCAGCATTACGGTGCTGAGCATAAGCAGACACAACAGCATGAGGAAAAACGTGTTTATCGCCGCGTCCAGCGGGGAAAGCTGATTGTACAGATTTTTAGGGAGCAGCGTTGTTACCGCGCTTCCCGCCTTGTCCGGGAAGATAATATCGTACAGCCTTATGCCGTCGCTCCATTCGTTAGCTGTAAAGCATTTCCCGATGATAGGCAGCGTGCCGAATATCACCGCCGCGATACAGTAGCTTAACGCTGCATAAATAGAAAACAACATCTGCCCCAGCGCCCAGTTGAGTCTTCCGCACCGAGATACCACCGACAGCGCGTTTCGGTCGGTACGGGGAAAATCCGCCATCATGGTGACGTATCCCAGCGGGATTATCATCATGAGCAGCGGGGAATTTCCCACCGCGACAAACGGCTCGAATATGCACAGGTTCTTTCCGGTGTCGTTCGCACATTCAAACAGCGGCTGAAGCGCGATGGTATTTATAAATACCCATACCATGAAAAACAGTAAAATGCGCGGGCTGAGCAGCCACCGCAGATATTCGTTCTTTGATACAAGGAAGATCTTTTTTATGTTAAGCACCGCAGTCCAGCCTCCTTGTCGTAAAAAGCCAATAAGCCGCAGGACATAAAAGCAAAAATACGCCGTACAGGACAAACACCATGATATTCGCCGCGGAATCGGTAAAATTGCTGAGCAGCGAATCCGGCGAGACAGCGTAAACTATCGTCGGCACGTCCATATCCAAAAATACTATGTCGCTGAGCAGCTTGGAATGCACCTGCATAAGTATATATTTCAGCATGAACGGTATGCACATCACCAAAAATTTATTGCGTATGAACGGAGTCAGCAGCAGCGCGGGCTGAGCGGACACCGCTCCGTAAATAAACAGTCTGCCCAGCTTTTCCAACACGACGAGGAAAGGCTGACTGTTAAGCGTTTCTGCCGTTAAAAGGTCGGGCGGGTAGCATTGCGGCATAGGAAACGCAATAAACACTATTATCCCGTAGATGATATACGCCGCGGTTATCGCCGCGCCCGCGCTTATCGCACAGGCCGCCGTTTTTGCGACGCAGTATCTTAATTTTCCGGTGCGGGACATGGTAAGCCGGATATTTCCGCCGCTGCGCTCGTCGCATATTATCGGAGCGAACGCAAACGCCGCCGCTACCGGAACAAACATCGAAAACCAGATGCCGCTGCCGCATCTGAATACGCTTACGAAATTAAGCGCCGGGTCGCTCAGCTTATCCTCGTAAGAGGTGGAGATCATCACCTCGAACACCGATTGCTCCGCGCCGTCGGCGGTATAGCGCAGCAGACTGCAAAAGCACAGCAATAACGCTATTATTATACATACCGCAAATGACAGCGACAGCATGTATTTTTTAAGTTCGGTAAAAATTGCTCTTATCGTTTTCATCAGCTAAATATCGTTCCCGTTCTCCTGTAATGCAAGTTTAGAAACCAATTCGTTCAAGACCGGACTGTTGCTATGTTGCGCAAATGGGCGAGGATAGATATTTCACGGACTGTTTAATATAGTACTTTCGGAGTTCCGTCAAACATCGTTTCCATTTCTCCCGTAATGCAGTTTATCAAAACAGCATGTTCAGTAGATTCCGTACTGTCATAAGCGGTAAACCGCCAATACGGATAAAGAGTCATAAATTCATGTTCCGGCGTTGTTATGTCGGTGTCGGCTATGGGAACATACGTCAGCTTTACATCTACAACGTTATATCTTTTGTAGCCGGATAATTTAGCGGAGGCTATACGCGCCGCCGCCGCGGGAGTAAGTATTTCGGAGTATTTTTTCGTTTCTTCCATGTTTACAAAGTCGCCGTCAATGATAAATCCGTCGGACTGCTTTAACGACGAAAAAAACAAGTTAGCGGGAAACGCTGTATAAAGCGTATTATTTTCGCGTGCGCCGCCGAATGATGAATAGCTGCCGTCTATACCCCTTAGCAAAGGGATATCCTTGCAGCATATATCAAATTGAAAATCACACGCCTGATCACCGCTTTCGTTGTCAGTGCCGATAGCGCACCATACCGGAGAAAAGCTCATTTCGGACTTTACCAAAGCCGCATATTCCGAAAGCTCTTTTTCTGCCGTTTCCAGCAGCTCGGAAATTTTTGCCTCTCCGTCCGATAATTTTACCGTTCTATCCTCGTAATTCTGCCCTATGTAGATATACTCCTCTTTGTCGCTGTAATTTGAAAAAGTGAATTTTTCGTTTTTGGTATTTATAAAGCCGGCGTTTCCTATACTGACGGTAGTGCCGGTTTCCTCGTCCGTATAATCGTAGCCGAACATATTACCGTATTTTTCCTCGCTGCCGAAGGTGAGATTCGCTTCGTCAAAGCTGTCTTTCGGAACATATTTATCTAAAAGTACGTCGGAAAAGCTGTTCAGGTCATCACGATCTTTTATTTTATACTCACCTATTTCCTTGGGAAAATTTATCTCTATGTCTTTTCCGATACTCAGATTGCCGTAGTTTTGCGAATGAAGCTCATCCGTATATTTATCCTTGTTTTTGTAAAGCTCCGATATATCTACAAGATCTCCATCAGTTATCTGTGCGGCGGTGTTTATATTATCCGCACAGGAAGAGAGAACAAAAGCGGTCATAATTATCCCGCAAAGCAAAACGCCTTTTTTCATAAAAATTACTCCTTTATTTATAATTTATAAGAGAAAACAATTTATTCAAAATTGAGTTTTCATCAGCCGAATATTGTTTCCAGTTCTCCCGTAATGCAGTTTATGAAAACAGCATGTTCTATAAGATGCTCTTCGCCGTCGTAGGATTCAGTATCCGGCGCGCTGAATCTCCAGTAGGGGGTAAGAGTATATTCATATCCCTGCTCCCTTATGTCGGCGTCGGCTATGGGAATATATGTAAGCTGCACATCTACAACATTATATCTTCTGTAGCCGGATAATTTAGCGGAGGCTATACGCGCCGCCGCCGCGGGAGTAAGTATTTCGGAATGTTTTTTAATTTTTTTCACGCTTACAAAGTCGTTTTGCACTACAAATCCGTCGGTGTGCTTTGACGAGGAGAAAAACACATCGGCACCGGCTGCATCAAAAAGCGTATTATCTCCGAATGAGGATGCGCCGCCGAATGATGAATAGCTGCCGCTTATGCACCTCATCAAAGGGACGTCCTTGTAGTCCTCACAGAATTCAAAATCGCAGACCTGCTCGCCGCTTTTGTTGTCGGTGTAAATTTCGCACCAAACCGGAGAAAAGCTCATTTCGGATTTTACCAAAGCCGCATATTCCGCAAGCTCTTTTTCCGCCGTTTCCAGCAGCTCGGAAATTTTTGCTTCTCCGTCCGATAATTTTACCGTTCTGTCCTCATATTTTTGCCCTACATAGACGCGTTCTTCTTTGTCGCTGTAATTTTCAAAATCGAGTTTTTCGTTTTTGGTATTTATAAAGCCGCAGTTTCCTATAAGGACGGTAGTGCCGGTTTTTTCGTCCACATAATCGTAGCCGAACTGAGCCCCGTATTTCTCTTCGCTGCCGAAAGTGAGATTTGCTTTATCAAAGCTGTCTTTCGGAACATATTTATCTAAAAGTACGTCGGAAAAGCTGTTCAGGTCATCGCGATCCTTTATTTTATACTCGCCTAATTCCTTGGGAAATTTTATCTCTATGTCTTTTCCGATATTCAGATTGCCGTAATTTTGCGAATGAAGCTCATCCGTGTATTTATCCTTGTTTTTGTAAAGCTCCGATATATCTGCCATATCCCCGTCTTGTATCTGCTGATTTGGATTTAAGAACGGGTTTGGCTGGCTGGACGTGTTCGACTGGCTAGAAGTGCTCAAAGTGCTCGACGTGTTCGAAGTATTCAAGGGGCTCGATGAATCGCCGATATTGTTGGTATGGCTGTTTGTATTTTCCGCACAGGAAGAGAGAACAAAAGCGGTCAGAATTATCCCGCAAAGTAAAGCGCCTTTTTTCATAAAAATTACTCCTTTTGTTGCAAGAATACATTGTTATATTAAATTTTAACTGATACTCAATTTATTTATATTATGATACCACATTTTGTAACGAAAGTCAACAGTTTTGGGTGAATTTTCTGATATTTTCTGTATAAAATAAAAGGCTTACCACGTCATTCAACGAAGTAAGCCCTTATATCACACACAATACAATTCCATATCCCACGCGGGAAGATACGGCGGTTCTCTGAGATACATTTTATAATTTGGACAAAGCGCGGCTATTTTAAGCGGCAGCGCGAAAATATCCTCGGTGCGGTGGTAAAGCGATACTATCAATTTGGGGCGGCAGCTTTCGATAATCTTCCGGCAGCCGTCTATAGCTTTATCCTCGCAGCCCTCGGTATCGAATTTTATCACGGTGACTTCACCGTTTACCGTGTTGTCAAGGCTTTTCATATCGGTGAGCCTTACCGAGGACGCTTTCGGCGGCTGACCGGTGCATGGAAGAAAGCGGGAATTTCTCCCTCCGTTTGCGATAAACGGCAGCTGCTCGTTTTTATCCCACGCGCCGGCGTTTATCGCGATAAGCCTGTCTCCCAGCGCGGCGTGGCGCTTTTTAAGCCTGTCAAGGCTCTTTGCGTCCGGCTCGAACGCGTATATTTTTTCGACTGATTTGGCGGCGCTTAGAAACTCTTCGATAGTGTCGCCGTTGAACGCTCCGAGGTCGGCGTATATTTCATGCTCGGTGAGTTCCAGCAGGGAATATGCCTCGCGCTTGTCGGTCTGAAAAGGGAGCAAATTGTTTATCTCTCCGGTGACGCGAAAGCTTATCCAGCCGTTATACAGCCTGCGGGAATGCTCGTCCGAAAGCATATCATAGACCCGCTCCAGCTCCTTAGAATGAGCCAGCGCGTATTCTTTATCGAACAGTCCGCCGCCCGTCACCGGAACATCGGGAACGTAAAGCTCCTGCTCGCGGGATATGCGCAGGATATTTTCCATTACCTCTTTTCGCTGAGTGCCGAAGCAGAGCAGCACTATAAATTCCCCCAGCGCGGACTTTGTATCGGAGTAGCTTTTCACCTCAAAGCCCGCAAAGCTGTGCCCGCGAACGAAGCCGTCGCTTGCCATAATTCCTGCGGGGGATATGTTTTTTTCTTTCATGACGTTCAGCACTTTTTGAGCGCCGTCGCCCATTCCGTACAGCACGATAGGCTTATCCGCGCTTTGCAGCCGCTCCCACAGACAGGGAAGAGCCGCGATGTCAACTATAGGCATATTTCCTCCTGTTAATAAACGCCGCCTTTGGTAAAGATTTTTCGCGCTTTTCCCGCCGCTTCATCATCGGGCATCAGCCCGCCTGAACGTCGGGCATCAGCCCGATTTCTTCATCGACGGAAAAATCATCAAAAAATCTTCTTTACCAAAGGCGGTATCGTATTATTCCACCGTGACCGATTTCGCAAGATTGCGCGGGTGGTCAACGTCGCAGTTTTTCAGCACCGCGGTGTAATAGGCGATAAGCTGTAACGGCACTACCGCCACCAGCGGCATAAGCATATCCCGCGCGGAGGGCAGATATACCGGACAGTCTATATCGTTTTCCGCCGGTTCCATATCCTCCCCGCAGATGAATACCACCATAGCGCCGCGCGACTTTACCTCTTTCACGTTGCTGACGGTCTTTTTATAAAGGTCGTGCTGCGTCGCCACCGCAATTACCGGCATACCCTCTTCTATAAGCGAGATAGTGCCGTGTTTTAATTCTCCGGCGGCATAGCTTTCCGAATGTATGTAGGATATTTCCTTGAGCTTAAGGCTGCCCTCCATGCTAAGCGCGTAATCCAGCCCTCTGCCGATGTAAAGCAGGCTGTCCGCGCTCATAAGGCGGGCGGCTACCTTTTGGTACTGCTCCTGGGAATCTATACATTTTTGCACTTTGTCGGGTATCTCGTTAAGCTCGGCTATAAGCTGCTTTGTTTCCTGCTCGCTTATCTCGCCGCGCGCATACGCTACACGAAACGCCAGCAGATACATGAACGCGGTCTGCACCATGTACGCCTTAGTGGAGCATACCGAAATTTCCGGCCCCGCCAGCGTGTACATTACCATCTTGGCTTCCCTTGCTATAGACGAGCCTACCACGTTTACTATCGCAAGAGTATCCGCGCCTATTTTGTTAGAGAGCTTCAGCGCCTCCAGCGTGTCGGCGGTCTCGCCGGACTGGGAGATCACCACCACAAGGTCGTCCTTGCTAAGCAGCGGGTTGCGGTAGCGAAATTCGCTCGCCATGTCCACGATGACCGGCGTCCTCGCCAGGCTTTCTATTATATATTTGCCGACTATCCCCGCGTGCATGGCGGAGCCGCAGCCGATTATATAGATATGGCGGTATCCGTTCAGCTTTTCATCGGTAAGACCGCATTCCGAAAAGTCCGGCATGCCGTCCTTTATCCTCGGATGTATAGTCTTTTTCAGCGCGTCCGGCTGCTCGTGTATCTCTTTTAACATGAAATGCGCAAAGCCGCCCTTTTCCGCCGCCGATACGTCCCAGTCCGCCGTTTGAAGCTCTTTTTCGATGATGTTGCGGTGTATGTCGTAGAACGTCGCGCCGTCCTTGCTTATCTCGGCTATCTCGCCCGGCTCCATAAGATAATATTTGTCGGTATGCTCTATTATCGCGGTAACGTCCGAGCCGATGAACATTTCTCCGTCGCCTTGTCCCACTATCAGCGGACTTTCTTTTCTCACGGCGTAGATCATGTTTTTATGCTCACGGAAGATTATCCCCAAAGCATAAGCGCCCTCTAAGTCCGCGACGGTTTTTATTATCGCGTCAAGCGGATCGCCGTTGTAGTTGTAGTCTAGCAGCTTTGCCACCGCCTCGGTATCGGTCTCGCTTTCAAAGCCGTATCCGTGTTCGGTAAGAAATTCCTTTATCTTGCGGTAATTTTCAATTATCCCGTTATGAACGATGGACACGCGTCCGTTTCCTATCGGGTGGGAATTTATATCGCTCGGCTCTCCGTGGGTAGCCCAGCGGGTATGCCCTATCCCCGCAGACGCGGAAAAATGCGGCTGCTGCGCTAAACGCGGAGCAAGTCCCTCGTTTATTTTTCCCTTAGCCTTTACCGTCCTTATCCGGTCGCCCTCAAACAATGCGATCCCCGCCGAATCATAACCCCTGTATTCCAGCTTTCTAAGCCCGTTCACCAGTATGTCGGCACATTCCTTATCTCCGGTATATCCAACTATTCCGCACATATCTCAAAGCTCCTTTCCGTATTTATATTTATTTGATATTTTTCATAAACATTCCGTTAAGCCTATTAAAGTATAACATAATTCACCCTCGGTGTCAATTAAAAGTATCCGACGCATTGCTACACGCCGGATACTTTGTATATATCGTATATATTGTGTTATTCCGTTTCGGAAAGGTCGAGCACTCTTATCTCCGGTTCTTCTTCCGGTGCGGGCTGGATAGTTTCGGACTCTTTGGCGTCGGGCTGCTTTTTGCTTACCGATAAGGATTCGGTGTTGTCCACAATCCATTTCGCCGCCATAAGAGGCGACAGCACGGTACTTATCGACATGCGCTCGCTTTCGGTGGAGCTTATAAGACCGCTGTGGGTATTTTCAAAGCCGGCTATATCGTAGGTGAGCTGACAGCGGTATTTTATGCTGCACAGCAGAAATTCCGGCGGGATAAGCTCGACCTCGTTTATCTCCTCTAACCAAAGGAACGGATTCATGCCGCCTATGCTTACGTCCTCGATTATCCAGCCGCTGGACGCCGCCGCGTCGTCCGAACAAAGATACAGCGAGAAATTGAACCGTTTTTCCTCCTCGTTGCGGAATATGCCTACCTCGAAGCTCTTTACCAGACGGTTGTTTATTATCGGGGATTCGCGCGGACAGCACTGACAGGTGCCGCCGTAGCCGAATAGCTTGCCGTTTATGTCCTTTGCGAAATAATTGCGGAATATCCCGGCGTTGCCAAACTCACGTATACGCCTGTACTGGTCTTTGAGCAGCGTCAATTCCTGCGAGGTGATATAAGGCAGCGGCTTGTAATAGTACGGTATCTGATCCAGCAGCACGCGGTTGGGCTCTTCGGTGGTGGAGTAATATCTGCCAAGCTTGCCGTCGTCCATTCCGGTCAGCAGAAATTCAAGATAATGCGAAAACTCCGGCTTTTGGCAGCCGTCTTTCAGTATAACGTACCTTTCCGTCTGAGCCTCGTCCTCTTCGGTGGGTACGGTGTTGGTATCCAGCACGCGGACTACCCGTCCCTCTTTGTTTATAAGCGCGATACGCGGTATTTTAAGGTCGCAGACGAACAGCTTCGGGATTATCATGTCAAAGCGCGCGGCTACCGTTTCTTCGGCGCTGAGCAGCTCGATAACTTTCGCTCGGTCAAAGGAATAGCCCGCCCTTGATATCTCAAAATCGAACGCTCTTCCGTTGAACATTCCGCAGCTTATCAGCAGATACACGTCTCCTACTATCTCCAGCAGATCGTTGCAGGTCACTTTTGACGGTACTAAAAATTGTATGCCGTATGCGCAGAACCGGTATTTGTTGTTTATATCCCTTTGCAGACCTATCTCGGTGCCCTCCGCTTTCATCTCGCGCAGGAAGGTCATGCTGTCCTTGCCCTGAGTAAAGCTGTTCACCAGCATGTGAAGCATTTCGCCGAGTACATGGCTGTTTTCAAATCTGTCTGCATGAGCCGTCAGGAAATCATAGGTGCGTTTGAGATTGTGCACCGTCATTTTCGCCACGTCGAAAGTGAACCGACTGGAGCGGCAGCGCACGTTCAGCTGGTAATAGCGCATGGACAGGCTGTAGGTGTTGCCGAATATATCGTCAAACAGCAGCATTGCGCCGATAAGCGCGTCGTCGTCCGCTACCGAGCCGTCCTTTACAAAGTCGCTCAGCTTTATGCTGACTACCGTGCGGAATCCCACGCTGAGTCCGTAGTCCTTTATCGCGGGATTGTTGTCGCTCTCCACACGCCAGGTCTTGCCGCCAAAGCAGAACAGATACGCAAATTCGCGCCCGCTTTCTCCGGTGTCGGCGTTGTTCCAGACGTAAGAGGCGGTAAGTACGCGGTCGGTAAACTCTCCGGTCTCCTCCCACAGCATTTTAAGCCTGCCGTTTATACATTCCTCGTATGCCGCGCCGGATTCGTGCATCTCATGCGGGATATCCAGTTCTTCATTGTAAAAGCCTATCTCGCAAAGCTTGGAATACGGTATCGCCGCTCCTCCGGGCGGACATAGGGAAATGCTGTTTTGGAACTTATCGCCCAGCTGCGCCGCCATAGGGCTTGTATGGATAAAGTTTGCGAAAAACTCAAATACATAGTGCTTAGGTCTTAAATACAGCTTGTCGCTGTTGCTGCGCTTTGATATCTCCAGTACGAAATAGCGGGAATATTTGTCGCACATATCCCTGAGATCTCCGGAGATAGCCTGCATTATCTCTTCCTCGCGTTCGTACTTGATACCGGTACGGTGAGAGGTTATCAGCGAGTTAGGCACGCTGATGAAAAACGCCGACAGCTTTTGATTTATAAACTGCTCTTTCGCGGAATTGATAAGTCCGGTAAGCTCATAGGTGGAAAAATAGTTGTACTTATCCAGTATCACCCGCGCTATTCCCGCTCTGCGTGCGGAGGATATGGCGTAGGGGATAAGATATACATACCCCGCAGCCTCGTGCCAGATGAAATCTATAACGCTTTTCCCGTTAAAGGAAAATCTTATCAGCGGATCGTTCTCGTCCTGCTTGTTTTTTAAGCGGCTTACCTGATATACCGCCAGCGGCTCACCGTTTTCAACAGCGGCAAGAGTTATCCTGCGGGAGGTATCCTCCGCGGTGTCGTACCGACCCAGCGTTTTTTTACGGATAAACGCAAAGCAGAGCTCCACAAGGTTGATATATTTGCCCTTTTTCTCGGTCAGCGTCAGCAGATTTTCCTTTATCGCGGCGACTTCCTCCGCCGAGGTGCAAAACCTTAATTCCGTTCCCTGATGCTGCGGCTCGGATAAATTGAGCTCTTTTAGCAGCAGCACGCCGTCCTCGTTTGTCATGCGGAAGCTGAAGTTGCCGGAGCGCAGCTCGAACCATCTCACATTCATGAAAACGCTCTTAGCGCCGACGCCGAAGCGACCCTCTCTCGCCTTGTCGCCGTCGCTCCTGCCGATACTGAGGTAGTAAAGCAGCTGTTCGAGCGTAAAGCCGTCCTCGTTGTAGGAAATGCGGATAACGTCCGCCGATTCAAAATCCACGGCGACTTTCATATCGCTTTCGGAATAATAACAGCCGAACGCGTTTTGCAGCAGCTCACGCAGTATGGATTCTTTCGGGTAATCGCTTACCGAAAGATAGGTGTTGTAGGGGTTGCGGTCGGAATATACGCTGTTGAAATAATCCTTGAACGGGGCGCTGCTCGCCTGTTCGTGATACAGCATGCGCTGCATCTCGGCTATCGACTGATCGATAAGCTCGCGGTTGTTTTTGGCATGGGCATGGAAAAAATCGCCTATCAGCGCGGTTATTTCACTGCTTTGTCCTATCGGCATATCACATCACCCCTTCGTTGAACTTTTTCATGAATTCCTTAAAGCTGTCCTGTATGATATATTCATCGGAAAGGTATTTCCATGCGTTGAGCAGCACCGGCATTTTAAGCACGTCCGGCAGCTGATTTACGCAGTCGCGCAATTGCGCGTCCCTTTCCTCGCCGTTGTAGTCGGTAAGCGATCTTCTCGCGGCTTTCAGCCCGACGTCTGCCTCGCTGTCCGCAAGGCTCATTATATATTCCCGTCCTTTTTCGGGATCGAAGCACCCGGCAAGAAAGCTTTTATCCACAGCCTGTATCCTGTGATCTTCATCGATATACAGCAAAGAATTTTTAAGCCTTTCAAATACCGGCCTGAGCTTTTCCGTCAGCTTATTAAGGTCGCGCCCGCATTCACTCATAGCGTTATCTATGCTCAAAGCGCGCAGCAGCCGCGCTAATTTCAGCTTGACGAATTCCAGCACCTTCGGCGCACTGTTCGGAACAAGCGTATCCGGAACGTTGAAATCGCCCTTGAATTTAAGGATAACGTCGTTTCCGGTGAAACGGTCGGCAAAGGAAACTATGCTCATCAGCTCGTATATGCAGCCCGCCGTATATTCCGCCGCCTGCGGTATGTCGAACAGTACGTTCCTCCCCGGTACGCCGGGGATAAGACTGTAGTATATCCTGCCGAATATTACTTTAGACAACATACGCGAATCGAACATGCCGTTATCGTCCGCAAATAGGATGAATTCCTTTCCTCCGCTGCGCGCATGCCGCGAGGCGCGTACTTCCAACATCATCGGATCGTCCGGCAGCTCGTAATTGAAAATATGAGTATATCCGGCGGAGGAGGACGCGGAATGTCCGGCGTCGTCCACCGTGATGAATATCCTGTCTTTATAGGTTTTACTGCGCCGCTCAAAGCTTGCGTTGATATTCTCGGTGTTGAATATCCCGCCGCGTTCTACCCTTAAAATTCCGGTGCTCTTGGGATAAAGCGCGTATACCACCTTTGACAGATAGTTTGCGGTGGCTTGGGTAACACAGTAGACCACCGCGCGCCCGTCCGAACCGCGTATAATGTCGTCCAGACTTTCCAGAAAGCGATCCAGCTTTTTATCGGTGGCTCTCAGCTCGTTTACGTCTCTCACGGTGTAAACGGGCTTGACATACAAGCGGGTTATCTCGGTGGCGTATTCTTCAAAAATATTTCCGCCGTAAGGGTATAAAGGCTGCCCTGTTCTAAGGTCGGTCTGCCTGCGCAAGCCGTTAAGGTAGCTCTTGTCAAAAGCGTAGTGCAGCACCTTGACCGGGCGCGCCGTATCGCCGCGGTATACCTCCGGCTCGAAATTTCTCGTTACCGGCGCGTCATGCTCGAAAGCGATGCAGTCCTTGTCTATCTTTGTGTTTAACGCCAGATTGGCGGCGTTTTCGTCGTTCAGCATGGCGGCGGCGGTCCGGTTGAGCGCTCCGCCGTCCCCGTTTCTTCCCGCGGGGAAAGGCGCGAAGATCAGCAGCTTATTCGTCTTTATCCTGAGATTGCGGGTGTACAGCTTTTCGTCTATTCCGTTTACCGAAAGGGTGGCGTCGATTATCACAAGATCCCACACCAGCTTTCCGCATGCGAGCTTAAGCACCTCGCTCCCTCCGGTGAGCGCCTTTTCCGACGCTATGTACATGTTGGAGGAGCTTTCGGCAAAATACTCTATCGTGCCCTCCGACGAGGTCAGCAGCTTGAAATCCGCTCCGCAGCCGGCTATCATTTCGCCATACCGGTTGAACATCAGGTTCTGCGGACATATCATGAGTATGTTGGGCAGCTCTTTTTGGAGCATAGTATCCAGTATGGCAAGCTGAGCGGTTCGGGAGATATCCGAGCCGTATTCGTCCAGGACAAAACAAAAACCGAACCGGCGCAGTCTGTCATTACAGGAACGGCTGACAGGATCGGTATTTCTGCCATGGTACAGTATCCATTTGATTTCTTCGGTTTTCATTGGTTCGGTCATGCTTTCTTAAAAAGCATATCTCCTTTCAGCATTTAGTCCGCCGGTGTTCTATTAATAATTATAATACATTCACACTTTTTTTACAACGGGTAAAAATCAATTTATGTAAATATTACAAAATTTAATAGTAAATTCGTAAAAAATTCACAAAAACATTTTTCTAAGAGCACTAAAAACAAGTCCGAACTAACGTTTTTTTAATTAAATTTCACAATATTTTTCATTCATTACTTGACAAAATGCGCCGAATATAGTATGATTAACTTAAATATGGAACGGGGGCGGTGTTTTTGTATTTTGGCAGTGTCAGATTTTTCAGACATCTGATTTTGATAGTTACCGCTCTGCTTATCGTGATACCGATAATCATAAGCATTGTCCTGTTCAGCGACAATCTGTCCAAGCAGGCGGAGATAGAACGGCTTCAGGCGTCACTGTCGGAATATACACAATCGTCGGGAAACAAGGAAGATACCGCGTCGCAGCCGGATGAAGCTTTGGAAAGCACAGCGTCGCAGCCGGATACGGAGGTTTTTCAATCGGGCGGTGATACGACTACCGAGCCGGAAAGCTCTTCCGCGCCGGAATCCTCCGAGTCTCAGACGCAGACCGAGGAAAGCGCCGTATCACTGCCTGTTCCCGAGGAAAGCTCCGTTATAGATACCGATACATCCGATGAAGAGCCGGATGCCGAAAGTCCTTATTCGTCACTGTATACCGACATGTACGTCGATAAATATACCGGAGAATACATAAACGACGACAATACGGTGTATCTTACTTTTGACGACGGTCCGTCGTCGCTTACCGAGGAGATACTGTATTATCTGGATAAGAAAGACGTCAAGGCGACGTTTTTCGTCGTACCGAACGAGAGCGAAGAATGCGCGCGGCTGCTGAAAAAGATAAGCGACGCGGGACATACGATAGGGATACATTCCTATACGCACGATTACGAAACGATATACGCCAGCGCCGACGCATTTCTGGAGGATTTCAACAAGGCGTATGAGATAGTCTGCGCCGCTACCGGAGAAAAGCCCAAGCTGTTCCGCTTTGCGGGAGGAAGCATAAACGACTACAACGGCAAGGTGCGCGACGAGATAATCGCCGAGATGGAAAGACGCGGCTTTACATATTTCGACTGGAACGTCGACAGCAACGATTGGCAGGGTTACGGCTGGCAGGAGCTGTACGACAACGTTACCGCGGACGCGTCCGCACTTTTAACGCCGGTGATACTGTTCCATGATACCGGCGCAAGAATGAACACGGTGCTTGTTATCGAGGATATAATCTCCTCGCTCAGAAATAAAGGATATTCATTCGCCGCTCTGTCGGAAAAGACCGAGCCGGTGCAGTTTTAAGCGTAAAGCAGGAAGGATATTGCCATATGGGAATCAAGGAAAACTTTTCACAGGCTATGAAGGATTTTATAAATCCGCAGGCTTCTTCAACACCGGAGGGCGGCCAGCAGGAAAAGGACGTTACCGATTATATGAAAGAAACGGAAGAGTCTATGCCGTCTGTTCCCGTTAAGCCGCAGACCGACTCTGCGGCTCAGGACGCAGCAAAACAGGCGGCGGCTCAAGAGGCCGCAAGGCAGGAGGCTGCACGTCAGGCTGCCGCGCAGGAAGCTGCACGTCAAGCTGCCGCAAGACAGGCAGCGGCACAGGAGGCTGCACGTCAGGCAGCAGCGCAGGAGGCCGCGCGTCAGGCAGCGGCTCAGGAGGCCGCAAGACAGGCTGCCGCACAGGAGGCGGCTCGTCAAGCCGCGGCAAGGCAGGCGGCTCAGACTTCGGTAGGAACGCCGGCGCGCTCTATGCCGGAAACGACGGTCATTTCCAAGAACACTCTGATAGACGGAAATATCCGTTCGTTTGCAAATATGCAGATAGACGGCAATATAAAGGGCAATGTCGAGACCACCAAGAACGTCAGCGTAAACGGCAAGATAGTGGGCAACATCACCTGCGACAACGCAAAGCTCAATTCTTCCTCTATACAGGGCAATATAAACCTTAAAGGTCAGGTGCTGATGGCAAGCGATTCCATGCTTATCGGAGACTTGTCCTCTCAGATCGCCAGCCTTAACGGAAAGATAAAGGGCAACCTCAACGTTTCCGGTAAGGTCCAGCTGGACAAGGATTCGGTGGTATTCGGCGATATAAAGGCAAGCTCTATAGCGATATCCGACGGAGCGATAGTGCAGGGCTATGTCAGCACGACCTACCTTTCAAATGACGAGAGGAGCAATATCTTCCCCGAGAGTATTGCGATAGGGGAATAAAATGAGCCTTACCGAACGCGAGATCGCCGACAACAAGCAGCGTTTTATCAGCATAGTGAAAAGCGAGATAAGCCGCGCGGGGATAGATAAGCTTATGGATTATCTTACCGAAAAGAGCGATTTTTTCACCGCTCCCGCAAGCACCCGCTTTCACGGCTCGTATGACGGAGGACTTGCGCAGCATTCGCTCAATGTATACGACTGCTTAAAGGATTACCTCGCAAGACCGCGTACAAAGGAATTGTACAAGATGGATTTCAGCGGGGAAACGGTGGCGATAGCGGGGCTGTTCCACGATATCTGCAAGACGGACGTATATAAGCGCGGCACCCGCAACGTAAAAAACGATATGGGCGTATGGGAGCAGGTGCCTACATATTTCTTTGAGGATAATCTTCCTTACGGGCACGGCGAAAAATCCGTTTATATGATAACGGGATTCATGCGGCTTACGCGGGAAGAAGCGTTCGCGATACGCTATCACATGGGCTTTTCCGGCACGGAAGAAAAAAACAGCGTATCCAAGACATTCGAGATGTTCCCGCTGGCATTCGCATTAAGCACCGCCGATATGGAGGCAAGCTACTTCGTAGATTGAAAACGGCGGCAAAAATTTTACGGAAATATGATAAATTTCTTCTTGACATCAGAGGAAAATTATTATATAATATTAAAATGCGGCGTAAAGCCGACGAAAGTATCTATCAATAAGCCAAAATGTCCGGAATGAGCCGGACAAAGCCGGTATTAGACCGGAAAGACGCGTAATAAGAAAGGAAACGAACGGTTATGAAAAGAACATATCAGCCTAAGAAGCTTCAAAGACAGAAGGAACACGGATTTATGAAGAGAATGGCTACCAGAAACGGCCGCAAGGTGCTGGCAAGACGCCGCGCAAAGGGCAGAAAACGTCTGAGCTATTAAGCCTTTGGTGAATTTGCCGTGAGGCAGTTTTCAAAAAAATATGTGTGCATAAAAAAGGACCGTGAGTTCCGTTGGCTTTTCAAAAACGGAAACTGCACGGTCACAAAGGCGTTTATCTGCTATTTTCGGGAAAACAAACGGCGGAGGAATCGGCTGGGGATAGTCACCGGCAAGAAGATAGGCGGCGCGGTGCAGCGCAACCGTGCAAGGCGCGTGATACGCGAGGCATTCCGCCTTATCGAGCCGGAGCTGGCTTCGAGCACCGAAAAAAGGTACGATTTTATTTTTGTAGCGCGCAGCGTCGCGGTGCATATGAAATCCACCGGTATCCTTAAGCTGATGCGCAAAAATATTTCCGGTAAATTGGCGCAACGCTCAGATAGCTGAACAAATGAAGTATATATTGCTGTTTTTTGTGAAAATATACAGGCTTACTTTTTCCAGGTGGCTGCCGCGCTGTTGCCGGTTTACACCAAGCTGTTCTGAATATGCGCTGATCGCTATTCAGAGGTTCGGTGCGGTAAAGGGCGGCTATTTGGCGTTGAAAAGGATAATCCGCTGCAACCCGTTTTCCGACGGGGGATATGATTATGTGCCGGACGAGTATTATTTTTTCAGAAAGAACCAAAATCGAAGTTGTTCACATAAGTAAACGGAAGGTGATCTGTCATTCTTGATTTCATATATTCTCTGATAGGAACGCCCATGGGCTACATCATGTGGCCTATTTATCTGCTCTTGCAGAATTTCGGCTGGGCGATAGTTATATTTACGATAATCGTTAAGCTGGCGATACTGCCGCTGACCTTAAAGCAGCAGAAGAACATGGCGGTGTCGCAGCTGTTTGCCCCCAAGGTAAGGGAGATACAGCAGAAGTACCGCAACAACCGCGAAAAAATGAACGAGGAGCTGCAAAAGCTCCAGCAGCAGGGCTATAACCCCGCGGGCGGCTGCGGCCCTATGCTGCTCACTATGCTGATACTCTTCGGTATGATAGACGTTGTCTACAAGCCCATGACACACATGGAGCATATCAACGCGACGGATATCGCAAGTGTCGTTACCGTTGCCGAGGAGACCGAGATAACCTCTATCCTGCTGAACGAATACAACGCGCAGGACTTCGCGGTGATAAAAGAATACGCCGACGGCAATACCGACGCCGCGTTTATTACCGGAGATAACGCTCAGCTCGTACATGAGTTTGCAAACGATGAAAATTTCACCGGCAAATTCAACGAGAAAGACCCTGCTGCTATATCGATAGACGAAATTGAAAAATACGGCGGACTGTTTGTTATCCAGGAAGCGGTGGCAAACGACCTGCTCGGTTCCAACTCGCGCCTTACCAACGAGACCAAGCAGAAGATAACGATGGCAAGAACGCGTTATAACGGTCTGCAAAAGGAACTGCTCGCGTTGCAGATGTACAACAAGTACCCCGAAACGTTCGAGGCAAGCAACCGCATTTCCGAGCCGCTGAAGGATCAGCTGTCGAATCTTTCCGAAAACATGATGTTCTTCGGACTGGATTTCGGAGATACGCCGAGATTCCTGGTGTTCGAGCCGATGCTGCTGATACCGGTGCTGTCGTTCCTGTTCTCACTGGCGTCTATCATACTTTCGCAGTACCTTAATAAGAAGAACAATCCCGAAACGGCGGACGTTCCCGGCATGAACGGCATGAAGATATTCCTTTATATCATGCCTTTGTTCTCGCTGTGGATAGCGTTCAGCGTTCCGGCAGGCGTAGGTTTCTACTGGACGGTGAACTATGTGTTCAGCATAGCGCAGACGATACTGCTCCAGATATTCTACAGCCCGCAGAAGATACGCGAGAAAGCGGAGATAGAATTCAAGGCAAAGCACGCTAAGAGCAACAAGGTAACTACTACCGCCGTTGTGACGGACGCCGAGACCGGCGAAGAAAAGAAGATAATCAAGGAAGAAACGCTGTCCCAGAAAGAAATAAATCGCAGAAAGCTCGCTGCGGCAAGAAAAGCCGACGCTGAAAAATACGGTGAAGAATACGACGACAGCGATGACGAATAACTAATTGAAAGGATCAAAGAAAGATGGAGAAGATCTATACCGGCAAATCGCTGGAAGAACTGGAGGAGCAGGCTTATTCCGAGCTTGCCTCGCTGGGTATCGCTAAAGAGGACGTCACGATCGAAGTTGTAGAACAGCCTGTAAAAAAGCTGTTCGGCAAAAAAGGCGACTATAAAATAAAGGCGGTCTATAATTTAGCAAAAACGACCGGATCGGTTCCCGACATCAAAGAGGAAGAGCCCGTACCCGAAACAAAAGCTCCCGCCGCACAGCCCGAAACGACCGAAACTAATGACAGCGCGGAGGAAAAGCCCGCTCCGGTAATAACCGAAGAAAATCGTAAGAAAGCCGCAGTTGCAGCCGCATACCTTGAAAAGGTGCTTACCGCGCTCGGTATAGAGAATTTCAAGGTGAACATAATCGAAAAGGAAGATATAATCGTACTGGACATAACCGGCGAGAATCTCGGCGCGGTGATAGGCAGACGCGGCGAAACGCTGGACGCGCTTCAGTACCTTGCGATACTTGCAAGCAACCGCCACGACGAGCCTTACTGCCGTATGACCGTTGACTGCAACGGCTACCGCGACAAGCGCGAGGAAACGTTAAAGGCTTTGGCTCAGCGCACCGCAAATAAGGTATTGCGTCAGGGCAGACGCATAACCTTAGAGCCGATGAACCCGTACGAGCGCCGCATTATCCACAGCACTGTTGCGGATATAGAGGGCATTTATTCAAATTCCATCGGTGAAGAGCCTTACAGAAAGGTAGTTATTTCCTGCTCGCAGCGCCACGCCGACAGCAAGCGCGCGGAGCGCAGAGGAAACGGCGGCAGGAGAGGCGCTCCCAACCGTTCTTATAAGCAGAGCAGCGGCTTTTCCACTTCGTTCGAGAGAGAATATAAGCGCAGCGCTCAGACCGACGAGCAGCCCACCGAATACTCAAAAGAGACCGTCGAGACCGAGAAGAACGCTACCCTTTACGGAAAGATCGAATTTTAACAGTTTAGGCAAGAAGCTTGACCGAAAATTTCATAAATTACGCCGATATTGCAAAAATATCGGCGTTTTTTGCAATATGCAATTTTTCAACTTGCAAAATTTGTGCAATTTCACATATTGACAAACAAGCTCGGTTGGTGTAGAATAATTAATGTAATGAAAAGGAACAAGGACGTTCTGAGGGTATCAGAGCGTCCTTTTCTCTTTTACGGAAAATCTACTCATCAGGAGGAAAAGGAAAAATGGCAGAAACTTACGATGTTACCGAGATATTCGGTTCTGACGTATTTAATGAAGACGTGATGAAGGCTAAGCTGCCCAAGGCTACCTTCAAAGAGCTGATGAAAGCCAT
This sequence comes from uncultured Ruminiclostridium sp., assembly GCA_947624435.1. Taxonomy (GTDB): domain Bacteria; phylum Bacillota; class Clostridia; order Oscillospirales; family Ruminococcaceae; genus Ruminiclostridium_E. The sequence goes on along the minus strand of CANQKE010000012.1, from coordinate 48,152 downwards.
CGACGGCAAGGCGGAGCTTACTCTTCCGGTCGCCGAGGTGGTAGCCAGCGCTATGAAAGACTGGGCGGTGGAAAAGGGCGCTACCCATTACACCCACTGGTTCCAGCCGATGACCGGCATCACCGCTGAAAAGCACGACAGCTTTATTTCACCGGTAGGCGACGGTACAGTGATCATGGAGTTCTCCGGCAAGGAGCTTATCAAGGGCGAGCCGGACGCGTCCTCGTTCCCGTCGGGCGGTATCCGCGCGACATTTGAGGCAAGAGGCTACACCGCATGGGATCCGACCTCTTACGCGTTCATCAAGGATAATACGCTGTATATACCTACCGCGTTCTTCTCCTACTCCGGAGAGGCGCTGGATAAAAAGACCCCGCTGCTGCGTTCTATGGACGCGGTATCCAAGCAGGCGCTGAGGATACTCCGTCTGTTCGGCAACGAAACCGCTAAGAAGGTAGTCGCTACCGTCGGCGCAGAGCAGGAATACTTCCTTATCGACAAGAAATATTACGACAAGAGAAAAGACCTTATCTTTACTGGCAGAACGCTGTTCGGCGCTCCTCCGGCAAAGGGACAGGAGCTTGAGGATCATTACTTCGGCGCGATAAAGCAAAGAGTAAGCGATTATATGAAGGACCTCGACAAGCGTCTTTGGGCGTTGGGCGTACCCTCGAAGACCAAGCACAACGAGGTCGCTCCCGCACAGCATGAATGCGCGCCGATCTTCGAGTCCGCAAACCTCGCCGCCGACCATAACCAGCTCACTATGGAAATGATGAAGAAAGTGGCACTGGAGCACGGCCTTGTCTGCCTGCTGCATGAAAAGCCCTTTGCGGGAATAAACGGCTCCGGCAAGCATGACAACTGGGCAATCTCCACCGACGACGGACAGAACCTGCTGAATCCCGGCAAATCCCCGATGGAAAACGCACAGTTCCTTACGTTCTTAGTGGCTATAATAAAGGCGGTGGACGAACACGCCGACCTGCTGCGTCTTTCGGTCGCTACCGCGGGCAACGACCACAGACTCGGCGCTAATGAAGCACCTCCGGCGGTAATTTCGATGTTCCTCGGCGAAGAGCTGACAGAGGTCATCGAGGCGCTGGTAGCCGGCACCACCGTAGAGAGCAAGCGCACCAAATTCGATATAGGCATTTCCGTTCTGCCCAAGTTCACCAAGGACACCACCGACAGGAACAGGACCTCGCCGTTCGCTTTCACCGGAAACAAGTTCGAGTTCAGAAGTCTTGGCTCTTCGCTGAACATTTCCGGCCCGAATATTGTGCTCAACACTATAGTTGCGGACGTGCTTGAGGAATTTGCCGACAAGCTGGAGGGCGCGGAGGACTTCCAGTCCGCACTGCATGAGCTGTTGGTAGAGACTGTTAAGGAGCATAAGAGGATAATCTTCAACGGCAACGGCTATGACGCTTCGTGGGTAAAGGAAGCTACCGAGGTACGCGGCTTGCAGGAGCTTAAATCCTCCGCCGACGCGCTTCCGCATTTCTGCGATGAAAAGAACGTAAAGCTGTTCACCAAGCATAAGATATTCACCGAGGTGGAAGTACATTCCAGGACTGAGATACTTTTGGACAACTACAACAAGAATATCAACATAGAAGCGCTCACTACCGCCGAAATGGCGAAGAAAGAGATACTTCCCGCCGTTATCAGGTTTGAAAAGGATATATGCGAGGCGCTTGTCGCAAAGAAGAACGCAGGGCTTGGCTATACCGTTGAACAGGGTATCGCCGATAAGGTGGATTCTCTCGCCTCCAGTCTGAACGCTAAGATAGACGAGCTGGAGAGCGTGACCGTAAAGGCGCACGGCATAGAGGACGTATTCGAGGCGTCGAGATGCTATCATGATGAAGTCTTTGCGGCAATGCAGAGCCTGCGTGCGGTAGCCGATGAGCTTGAAACCATTGTCGGCGACAATTACTGGCCCTTCCCGACCTACGAGGATCTTCTGTTTGATATCTGATCTTCGGTCGAAACTTAATATGACCTTAAGGGGTACCACCCTTTAAGATAATCTGCACCCTTTTCCTTTGGCTATGGTCGTAAGATCATAGCCATCTTTTTTCTGCCCCTCCCGATAAGTCGGGAGGGGTTTGTGCATAATTCACTAATTTTTGACAAAAAATTTGTAAACGTTTTTTTTATTTTTATAAAAATTCACTTGCATTTGCTTGCTTTCGGGTGTATAATAATTTTAAGACACTTTTTAGGTGTTTTGAGGTGATTTTTTCACTAAAATGTTAATGAGCAGCAATTCTGCCTATCAATTACGGAAAGGGGTGACAGAGCTGTGAAGGGCGAATATAAGTCCACGCTTGACGCTAAAGGACGAATGAACATACCGGTAAAGCTGAGAGAAGAGATCGGCGACAGCTTTGTCATATCCAAGACGATAGGCAACGGCTGCATAAAGGTGTATTCCCTTGACGAATGGCAAAAGCTGGTGGAGAAGATACGTTCTTTGCCGTCGGTACAGACTCAGGGCATACAGCGGTTTTTATTCGGCAGCGCGTATGACGTCACGGCGGACAAGCAGGGACGCATATCGGTGCCGGCAGCGCTCAGAGAATACGCAAAGCTCGGCTCGGACGTCGTGGTGGTCGGACTTGAGGGCGGCGCGGAGATCTGGGATAAGTCGGAATGGGCAAAGTTCAACGAGATAACCAACACCGACGAGCTGCTCAAACAGGCGCTGGAGCTGGGGATCTGATACTATGGAGGAAAAGCGTCTGCATATTCCCGTGCTGTTCGACGAGGTAATAGACGGGCTTGATATCAAGCCGGACGGGGTATATGTCGACTGTACGCTGGGCTTTGCCGGACATTCCTCCGGTATCGCCGAAAGGCTGACAAGCGGCAGGCTGATAGGCTTTGACCGCGACCCGGCGGCTTGCAAAGCGGCAAAGGAAAGATTGTCGCGGTACGGCTGCGAGTGTATCGTGATAAACGACCGGTTTTCGTCGTTTAACGAGCAGCTTGAAAAGCTCGGTATAGAGCAGACCGACGGGGTACTGATGGACTTAGGGGTATCTTCCTACCAGCTGGATACGCCGGAGCGCGGATTTTCCTATCACGAGGACGCGCCGCTGGACATGAGGATGAGCGGCGAGGGACTCAGCGCCTACGACGTGGTAAACGAATACCCGCCGGAAAAGCTTATGCAGATACTTTACGATTACGGCGAGGAAAAATTCGCCCGCGGGATCGTAGAGGGAATAGTGCGGGCAAGGCAGGAAAAGCCTATAGCCACCACACTGGAGCTTGCCGAGATAATAAAGCGCAACGTGCCGCTCAAGGTGCGGCGGGAGAAAAATCCCTGCAAAAAGACATTTCAGGCGATAAGGATAGAGGTAAATTCCGAGCTTGCGGAGCTGGACAAGGGGCTGGATATGGCGTTCGATTCGCTTAAAGCGGGCGGCAGGCTTGCCGTGATAACTTTCCACTCTCTTGAGGACAGAGCGGTGAAGAACAGATTCAAGGAATACTGCACCGGCTGCACCTGTCCGCCGTCGTTTCCTGTCTGTGTGTGTCATAAAACGCCGCGCGGGGAGCTTGTAAACAAAAAGCCGATAACCGCAGGAGAGGAAGAGCTTAAGCAAAACAACCGCGCTCACAGCGCAAAATTAAGGATAATAAAAAAGCTGTAACGTAAAAAACACAGGAGTATAAAAGGAAGGACTGAGGCAAATGCCCGAACCTTATAATAAAGCAAGCACCGCGTATGATCTTTCGCTTTTCGACACCGCGCTGCGCAAGGAGAAAAAGGCGGATAAGCCGCAGGAGGACAGACCAAAGCCGGAGCTTAAAATAGTAGAAGCGTCCGCGTCAAAGGTGGGCAGACCGATAGCGGTGATACTTACCGCCGGACTGTTTTTGGCGGTGTTCATAATGTTCTTGTACAGCAAAGCTCAGCTCAGCGAGATAAACCTTAAGGTCAGCGAGGAGACCGCGGCGTACGAGAGCGCGCAGATGCTGAACGGACAGCTACAAAACGAGCTAAACGGTTCGGTTTCCATCGACAAGGTGGAGGATCACGCGGTAAAAGAGATGGGAATGCAGAAGGTCACCGCCTCTCAGGAAAGGTACATGGAGATGAACACCGGAGAGATGACCGAGACCGCCGCCGAGGAAGATGACAACATATTTGTTGCTATATTCAATTGGTTCGGCGATGTGCTGGAATATTTGGGATTTTAGGACAATATATATAAACAAGCTGCTGTACAGCAGCAAAGGCTCCTTTTTCGGATATGGCAGGATGCAATTTTCGGGAAAGGATAAACCTTTTTTATGAAGAGTTTGCAAGGTGGCGGCAATTAGCAGCCGAAAGGAAGATGGCGAATGAATCTTAGCCCTACACGGAGCATGAAAAACCGGATATTATACGTCGTGCTTATCGCGATACTTCTCACGGCGGTGTATATCACCGCAAAGCTGTTCGATGTGTCGGTGGTGAACAACGAGATGTTCAGCGCCGCCGCAAGCAAGCAGCAGCAGGACAGCTTTACCATAAAGGCGTCGCGCGGCACTATCTACGACCGCAACAATAAGGTGCTTGTACAGAGCAACACGGTATGGGACGTTATCATATCCCCCGGCGATATAAACGAGTATGAGCCGCAGAACCGCGACTTTATCTGCAAGGGTCTGTCCGAGATACTGGGCGTCAAGTATGAAACACTGGTGAAAGCCTGCGCCGATACCAAATCGAGATATTATGTAGCAAAGCATAAGGTAGACCGCGTCACGGTAGAGAAGATAAACGAGTTCATCACCAAAAACAACCTTAAGAACGTATCTATATACACGGTGGAAAACAGCACCCGCAGCTATCCGAACAACGAGCTTGCGTCAAGCGTTCTGGGTTTTGTGAACGAGGAAGAAAACGGCTACGGCCTTGAGATGTACTACAATGATTATCTCAAGGGCGTAGACGGCAGGATAGTATCCGTCAAGGACGCGAACGGCGACGTTATGCCGTATGAGTATGAAACCAGATATCCCGCGCAGGACGGAGATTCTCTGATACTCACACTGGACGAAACATTACAGCATTATCTTGAAAAGAACCTTGAGCTGACGGTATCTCAGCACGGCGTTGAAAACCGCAGCACCGGAATAATCATGAACGCAAAGACCGGCGCGATAGTCGCTATGGCGACCTATCCGAGCTACAACCCGAACGACCCGTCCGAGATATTCTTTGAAAAGGATAAGCAGATATTAGCGCAGATGTCCGCTGACAAGCAAAAGCAGGAGGATATAGACGCCAAATATCAGGAGCTTATGACGCACCAGTGGCTGAATAAGGCTGTAAGCGAGATATATATACCCGGTTCGGTATTCAAGGTAGTGACCTGCGCCTCCGCACTGGAAGAAGAAGCGGTATCGCTGGAGGACACCTTCTACTGCCCGGGCGTGGTAGACGTCGAGGGAACGCAGATACACTGCTGGAGCTCCGGAGGACACGGCACTTCGACACTGACCGAAGCGGTAATACGCTCCTGCAATCCGGCATTTGTCAAAATAGGTCAGGCGCTCGGCAGAGAAAAATTCGCCCAGTATTTCAAGGCGTTCGGCTTTACCGAAAAGACCGGCATCGACCTGCCGGGCGAGGCAAATTCGCTTTATGTCCCCTTGGAGAACATGGGAATAGTCGAGCTTTCCAGCTCGGCGTTCGGTCAGACGAACAAGGTCACTCCGATACAGATGATAACGGCGGTAACAGCCGCGGTCAACGGCGGAAAGCTGCTCACTCCGTATCTTGTGGATAAAATAATAGACAGCGACGGCAATGTGGTAAAATCCACCGAGCCGGTGGTAAGACGTCAGGTGATAAGCGAAGAGACCTCGGCGACGATGCGCCAGATACTTGAAACAGTGGTAAACACCAACGGCGGCAGCAACGCGTATATGGAGGGCTACAGCATAGGCGGCAAGAGCGGAACCTCCGAGAAGCTGGACGAATACAGCATCGCAAACATGAGATATGTGTCCACGTTCTGCGCGTTCGTTCCCGCGACCGATCCGGAATATGTAATGCTGGTAGTGGTGGACGAACCGACCAGCGGCTATATCTACGGTTCGGCGGTGGCTGCTCCGGTAGTATCGGCGGTGTTCAAGGAGGGACTTGAGTACCTCAATATATATCCGCAGTATACGGCGGAGGAATTGCAGGAGCAGGACGTTACCGTTCCTCCCGTAGCGGGATATGATTACAACAGTATAAGAGCGGAGGCTCTGATAATAGGCGCGGGACTTCAGGCTGAGATAATAGGCAGCACGGAGGGTACCGCGGTGGCGGCACAGATACCCGGCCCCGGCACGCTGATGCCTTACGGCGGAACGGTATTATTGTACATGAGCGACGGAGAAAGTGAGATAAATTACCAGTTCTCCACCGTGCCGGACTTTACCGGACTTACGGTAGAGCAGGCGAATGTAAAGGCGGCCGAGGCAGGACTTAACCTCAGCGTTACCGGCGCGGGCGGAAATTCCTCCGCGGTGGCTATAAGCCAGTCGCTGTCGGCAGGCAGTTCGGTCTATAAAGGCTCGGTAGTCGAGGTAAGCTTTGTACTTAACAACGAAACAGGCTGACGGGGGTGTATGATATCACATTATATGATATTTGTCCGCAGGCGGCACAGCAGGGAATACCCGATACCGTCGTCACCGGAATAACCGACAGCACGCAAAACGTAAAAAAAGGAAACATATTCGTCTGCATAAAAGGCGCGCGGTTCGACGGACACAGCGCGGCGGCGGATATGCTTGAGCGCGGCGCTGCGGTGATTATAGCAGAGTATGATACCAAAGTACAGCGGCAGATAATAGTCCCCGACAGCAGGCTTGCATTAGCGCAGCTTTCCTCGCGCTTTTACGGCGAGCCGGAAAAGCGGCTTAAAATGCTGGCGGTGACCGGAACTAACGGCAAGACGACCACCGTCGCGATGGTAAAGCATATACTGGAATTTGCCGGTGAAAAAACAGGCAGCATAGGCACGGCGGGGATAGACGTATTTGGAAAGGTCTACCGTTCGGAAAAGGGGATACCCACCACTCCGCCCGCTCCGGTACTGTTCGAGCGGTTAAAAGAAACGGCGGACAACGGCGCGGGATATGTAATAATGGAGGCAAGCTCTCAGGCGCTGGCGCAGCACAGGATAGGCAATATCGTTTTCGAGGCGGCGGCGTTTACCAATCTTACGCAGGATCACCTTGACTATCACGGCGATATGGAAAGCTATTTTGCCGCGAAGAGCATGTTGTTTTCGCAAACTAAGACCGGCGTTATCTGCACCGATGACGATTACGGCAAGCGCCTTGCGGGATCTCTAAGCTGCAAGGTCATAACTGTCGGATTTGATAAAGATAACGACATTTCGGCGCAGTTTATCGAATGCGGCGCGGACGGCTCGCGGTTCGTGCTTTGCTCCGCGCTTACTAAAAGGGCGTTTACGGTAAAGCTGCCGCAGATAGGAAGATACAATATACAAAACGCCTTGTGCGCGGTGGGGCTTTGCACCGCCGTCGGGATAGACGAAGGAATTTCGGCTAAAGCATTAGAGAGCTTTACCGGAGCAGACGGGCGGCTTACCGTTTTGTACAGCGGAGATTTCACCGTGCTTAACGATTACGCGCACACCGACGACGCGCTGGACAAAATGCTTGCCGCGGTGAAAGAGGTCACAAAGGGGCGGCTGATAACGGTGTTCGGCTCGGCAGGCGACCGCGATTCTAAAAAGCGCCCGCTTATGGGAGCGGCGGCACAGCGGCACAGCGACTATATGATACTTACCTCCGATAATCCCGCACATGAAAACGCGGAGGATATAATAGCTCAGATAGCGTCGGGGATAAGCGACGATTCGGTATATGAAACCGAGCCGAACCGCGAAAAGGCGATAACGCGGGCGCTGTCCCTTGCTAAAAAAGGCGACGTGGTGGTACTCGCCGGAAAAGGCAGCGAGGATTATCAGATAGTCGGAGATGAGCATATACCTTTTTCCGAAAGGGAAATAGTCGCAAGACTTACAGGACAATGAGTTTTGCATTTTGCTTCGCAAAACCATACAAAACTCGAAAGGAGAAGCTTCTTTGCAAGCATGGTTATAAGTATGATTTTATCGGCTCAGATCATCGCCGCGGTGCTAAGCTTCGGCATAACGGCTTTGCTCGGCTTTGTGACGATACCGGCGCTCAAACGCCTTAAATTCGGTCAGACGATACTGGATATAGGCCCGGCATGGCATAAGTCCAAGGAGGGCACTCCCACCATGGGCGGCGTTATGTTCATCGCGGGAAGCGTGATAGCATTCACCGCAGGGATAGCGCTTATGTGGGCGCAGGGGCTTATAAATATTGACGGCGCCGGCGGAATGAAGCTGCTTAACGCCGTGTTTGCGGTGATAATGGCGCTGTGCTTCGGCTTTATCGGATTTGTAGATGATTTTATAAAGGTAAAGAAAAAACGCAACGAGGGTCTTACCCCAAATCAAAAGATAATAATGCAGGTGCTGGTGATAGCCGCGTATTTTGCCTCGCGCATAACGGCGGGCGATACCTCGACTGCGGTAAATTTCCCGTTTATAGGACAGGTGGACTTTTGGTACTTCTACTATCCGATAATGGGACTGGGTATACTGTACCTTGTAAACGCGGTCAATCTTACCGACGGCATAGACGGGCTTTGCTCCTCGATAACCGTGATATTCTGCGCGGCGTATCTTGCGGTATGCTCGCTGTTCGACTTCGGAGAGATGAGCATATTAGCGGCTGTCGTGGCGGCGGGTTGCCTTGGCTTTCTGGTGTGGAACTTCCACCCGGCAAAGGTCATGATGGGCGATACCGGTTCGATGTTTTTAGGCGGCGCGGTATGTGCGCTCGGAATAGGCACTAAGACGGAATTTATCATGGTGCTTTGCTCGGCGGTGTATATCTGGGAGGCGCTGTCGGTGCTTATCCAGATGACCTATTTCAAGCTTACTCACGGAAAGCGCCTGTTCAAAATGACGCCGATACATCACAGCTTTGAGATAAGAGGCTGGAAGGAAGTAAAAATAGTAGGAGTGTTTTCGCTTATAGAGCTGGCTTTTTGCATACTCGGGCTGGCGGCGGCATATTTCGGTATGCTGTGATCTATGCAAAAGATTTTTGATAAGGGGGAGAGAACGTGGCAGGAAATACCGAATACGGCAGGCTCAGCCGCGAACAGCAGACTGAGCTGTACCGCAATATGGGCAAAGCCGACAGCCGGAAAAGCAGTGCGTCCAAAAAAAGCCCCGCAAGGCTGAACGACGTGCTTGTCCCTCCCGCCAATAAATATAAGAACATACCCGCAGGCAGTACAAAGGTACAGGCAAAGCCGGCGCAAACGGCGTCTAAGCCCGAGCCTAAAAAAGCCGCGGCGCAAAAGACAAAGCAGCCGGGGATAGCTTCAGGTATAGCGGGTCAGATAGTGCAAAAGCTGACGGTACACCCCGCTAAGCCGGACGCACCGGCGGTGCAGTGCAGTTGGTTCGCTAAACGCGGAAAATTCGATATGCCGATGTTTACGGTGATAATGATACTTATCGTATTCGGGCTTATCATGATGACCTCGGCAAGCTATGCGTATTCGTATGCGGAGGAGGGCGACAGCTTCGCCTACACCGTAAGGCAGATACAGGGCGCGCTGATAGGACTGGTCGGAATGTTCATCTGCTCAAGGCTGGATTATCACGCGCTGATAGTTCCCATAAGGATAGGCAAAAACAAGCAAAACGGCAACGGGATAACATTTGCTAAGATATTGCTGCTGGTCTCTCTTGCGCTGATGGTGATGGTATTGTTCTTCGGCGAATCGGTCAACGACGCGAAGCGCTGGATAACGATATTCGGCACGCAGTTCCAGCCGTCGGAGATACTTAAAATAGCGGTCATAATAATGATCGCCTATATGCTGCAAAGGTATTACGAGGTGCGGCAGGACAGCTATTACGGCTTTTTAAGATACTGGTATGTATTGATACCCGCATTGCTGATGTGTCTGCTGCAAAGGCACGTTTCCGCGCTGCTGATAATCTTCGTGATAGTATATGTGATGATGTTCGTCGGCGGTTGCAACAAGGGCAGTATGATATTCCTGTTAGTTCTTGGAGTGCTGGGGGTACTGGCTCTGCTGTTCGTGTTCCGGTATGAATATCTTTGGGACAGAATAAACGGCTTTCTCGATCCGTTTTCGGATATAAGGGGAGATACATATCAGACCTATCAGTCGCTGCTGACCGTCGGTTCGGGCGGGTGGTTCGGTCTGGGACTGGGAAATTCCAGACAGAAATACTTCTACCTGCCGGAAAGCCAGAACGACTTTGTATTTTCGATAATCTGCGAGGAATTAGGCTTTGTCGGCGCGGTGACGGTGATACTGCTGTTTGTGCTGTTCATCGCAAGAGGACTGTATATCTCGGCGCGGGCAAGGGATAAATTCGGCTCGTTTTTAGCGCTGGGGATAACTATACAGATAGGCTTACAGGCGCTTATGAATATAGGAGTCGCCTGCAACGCGATACCTAATACCGGAATATCGCTGCCGTTCTTCAGTTACGGACGAACGGCGCTGATAATACAGATGGTGGAAATGGGACTGCTGCTAAGCGTATCGAAACAGTCCGACACGTAAAAGAAAATTAAATTCTGAAAAATAAATTTTCAGAATTTGAGTTTTGCGCTTTGCCGAATACGGTCGGCAATTTTGCTTCGCAAAACCGCACAAAACTCGAAAGGAGAGATGCTTGCTAAGGCAAGCATGATAATAAAAATGAAAGTTATAATCGCGGCGGGAGGTACCGGCGGGCATATCAACCCCGCCCTTGCTATCGCGGATAAGTTAAAACAGGAGCTTTCGGATACCGAGATACTGTTCATCGGCTGTCCGGACGGACTGGAGGCAAGGCTGGTACAGCGCGCGGGATACGCGTTTTCTCCGGTAAAAATGGCGGGGATACAGCGCCGCTTGAACCTTAAAAGCATAAAGCGCAACGTCAAGGCGGCGTATTATTACATGAACGCCGGCAGACAGGTGAGAAAGATATTTGCCAAGTTTCTTCCCGACCTTGTGATAGGCACCGGCGGATATGTTACCGGCACGGTGTTAAAATGCGCGGTAAAGGCGGGGATAAAGACCGCGATACACGAGAGCAACTCGCTGCCCGGCGTATCGGTAAAAATGCTGTGCGGCAAAGCGGACCTTGTCATGGTAGGCAGCGAGGACGCGGTAAAGCACCTTAAAAACTGCAAAAAGTGCGTCGTTACCGGAAATCCGCTGCGCAGCGAGATAAAGATAGTTTCCCGCGAGGAGGCAAGAAAGCAGCTCGGTCTGCCGGACTGCATGACTATATTGTCCGTAGGCGGCAGTCAGGGCGCGGTGCATATAAACGAAGCCGTCGCTCAGCTTATGCAGTGGGAGCAGAAAAAAGGCAATATCAACCATATACACGGCTTTGGCAAGCACGGGCACGATACCTTTAACGGTCTGCTCCAGAAAAGCGGCGTAAATACCGACGACCCGCATTTTCGCATACGGGAGTATATAGACAATATGTATACCTGTATGTGCGCGGCGGATCTTATAATCACCCGAGCCGGAGCGATGACTCTTACCGAGCTTACCGCAGTCGGCAGGGCGTCGCTGCTGATACCTTACCCCTATGCGGCGGAAAATCACCAGTACTACAACGCGCTCACCCTGCAAAAGGCTAACGCCGGCAGGATAATAAAGGATGAGGAGCTCAGCGGGCAGAAGCTGATAGACGAGATCAACGAGTTTTGCAATAATCCGTCGCTATTGGAGCTTATGAGCGAAAACGCCGCAAGGCTTGCGGGAAAAGACGCGTCGGACAAGATATTAAGAGAGATAATAGAGCTGTGCGGTCTGTCCGATTGACGCTTTAGACAAGGCTAATGGCAAAATCGCCCTCAAAAGCATAATATGAATAAAAGCTTTGAGAGGGTGGTGTTATTGGATACACAGAAGATAATCATATCAGGCGGTAAGCGTCTGGAGGGAGAAATACGTGTCCACGGGGCAAAAAACAGCGCCCTGCCCCTGCTGTCGGCGGCTGCGCTGACCGGAGAGGGCGAATGCGTACTTCACAACTGCCCCAGACTTACCGATGTGGACGCGGCATGCCGCATACTTAATCATATAGGGGTAAAATGCCGCCGTGACGGTTCCTCGGTCATAACCGACGCGGGAAGTCTGTCCTGCTGCGAGGTGCCGGTCAGCTTAATGCGGGAAATGCGCTCCTCCATAGTTTTTTTGGGGGCGGTGCTCGGCAGAATGGGCAGATGTCGGCTTTCCTTTCCCGGCGGGTGTGAATTAGGGCCGCGCCCGATAGACCTTCATCTTGCGGCGCTGAGGGAAATGGGCGCCGAGATAAAGGAAGAACACGGGTATCTTGACTGCTCCGCTCCGGACGGACTGAAAGGCGCGGATATTTCTCTTGTATTCCCCTCGGTGGGAGCGACTGAGAATATCATATTAGCCGCCGCATTGGCAAAGGGTATCACTACGATACATAATGCGGCGCGCGAGCCGGAAATAGCCGACCTTGCGGATTTTCTCATTAAGTGCGGCGCTAAGATAAGCGGGGCGGGCAGTGATGTGATAACCGTCGAGGGCGTACAGAGCCTGCACGGGTGTGAGCATACGGTGATACCGGACAGGATAGCCGCCGCAACGTATCTTTGCTGCGCGGGATGCGCCGGAGGAGAGCTGGTGCTCAGCGGAGTGAACGCGGCGCATCTCGGCTCGGTGATACCGCTTATGCAGAGCATGGGGTGCAGGATATATACTTTCGGTCGGGACAGTATATATATAAACGTGCGCGGCAGGCTGAAAGCTCCGCTTACCGTAAGGACTATGCCGTATCCCGGTTTTCCAACCGACGCGCAGGCGCTTTTAATGTCGGTGTGCACAGTTGCGGAGGGTACTACGGTATTTGTAGAGAACATATTTGAAAACCGCTACCGCCATGTCAGCGAGCTTATGAGAATGGGCTGCTGCATAAAGGTAGAGGGCAAGGTCGCGGTGGTGCAGGGAGTAAAACGACTGTCCGGCGCCGAGCTGGTAGCTACCGACTTAAGAGGCGGAGCCGCGTTGGTTGCGGCGGCACTCGGAGCGGAGGGCGTTTCTCAGATAAGCGAGATACACCATATCGACCGCGGCTATGAGAACATAGAACAATCTTTGCGCAGCGTAGGCGCGGATATAAAAAGGAAATAGGAAGTAAAAGAGGTGAGGGAAATGCCGAAAGAGGGCAGAGATAAAAACGATCTGTGGGTGGAGATGCCTCCGTCCGGCAAAGCGCGCGCGGCAAAGCCGACCGTAAAAGCTCAGTCTAAGCCCGCCGATACTCCCGCACCGCAAAACGACAAAAAGCCGAAAAAGTCGGAAAAGGCAGATAAGCCCAAAGATAACCGCAAAAAGGAAAAAGCTCCTAAGGAAAAACAGGCAAAAAAGCCAAAAGAAAAGCAGGCAAAGGAAAATAAAAAGGACGATTTTTCCTTTGATATAGCCAAGCCTATAGACATACAGAAAAACGCGCTTAAAAACAAGGGCAGAACTAAGGATAAAGAGGGCGGCAAAAAGCCCGCTCACCGCAAGAAGCTGTCCAGCTATCTGTTTTACTATGTGATATTCGCGGTAGTGGCGGTAACGGTAATATGCGTATTATCCACCACCGTGCTGTTTAATATCGGCCAGATCAACGTCGTCGGTGAAACGCAGTACAGCGCCGACGATGTGATCGCACTGAGCGGCGCAGAAACGGGACAGAACCTCATCACTCTGGACGCCGCGGCTATGGAAAGAAAGCTGATAAAGCAGCTTCCGTATGTGGATTCGGTAAAGGTCAATAAAAAGCTGCCATCAACGCTTGAGATAGAGCTTGTTCCGGCCGAGCCGGCGGCAAACGTCAAGAAAAACAATATGTACTACCTCGTATCGAAGAACGGCAGGATAATGGATACCACTCTGACTAAGCCCGACCCGAAATACATTACCGTGCTGGGCTTTGACCCGGAATACGCGTCGGAGGGCGACAGCCTTACCGTTACCGACGAGGGCAACCGCAACATGCTCGCTAAATTGCTGAAATGCGTCAAGACCTTTTCCGGCCATGACGACAGCGGGGATAATTCCTCCGCCGGAAAATATGATACGATGTTCTCACTGATAGCCGATTGTGAGGCGGCGGGGATAAAGGATAAGATAAAAGAGATAGATATTTCAAATATATACAGGATAACGCTGAATTATGACGATCGGCTGACATTGGATATAGGAGAATATTCCGAAGCGGAATTTAAGCTCACCGTTGCGAAAAAGCTGATAGACTCCGGCGAATTTGACGGGGAAAGGGGCAGACTGCTGCTAAGTCAGCTGGTAAGCTCGTCCGATGAGATGAAGTTCACCTTTACTCCCGAGCCCGGCGGTGAAAACAATAACAGCTCTTCTTCGGGCAGCAGCGGCAATTCCGGCGGACAAAGCTCTCCGGCCGTGGGAGATTCAACGGCTGTACCCGAATAGGCATACGGGAGCCAAGCCCGAGCCGCCTCACGACGATTCTTTTGGGCTATTTTTGCCCCTTGCTCCTTGACAGGCGCCAGCCTGCCTGCGTCGCAAGGAACAAAACTATCTCCAAAATCTCTCGCCGTGAGGTGCAAAGCAGTTTTTACGGAGCAGATTTTTGTCAAGACAAGGAGACCGAACGAAGGCATACTCGCGTATGTCGAGCGAGGTCGACGCAGTATTGGCGGAAATATGCCCGTAAAAACCGACTTGGGTTCGACTCCCGCATGCCTAAGCTGTCGTCTTGTTGAAAAATACAATATATTGTGATGATTTTTTTGAAAAATTCAACCTGTGCGGCAAAATGTTGATATTTTTTCCGGAAAACACTTGCAATTGACAGAGGAATCTGTTAGAATATTAATATACGCATATCAGCGGGAAACACGGAGGTACTGCAAATGAACTTTGAAGTGGACGAAGATCAGTTCGAGTGTGACGTTAAGATAAAGGTAATAGGCGTTGGCGGAGGCGGCGGCAACGCAGTGGACAATATGGTGAAAAGCGGTGTGGATAACGTTGATTTCGCTGTTATCAATACCGACGCCGCTGCATTGCGCAGCAAGGATCAGGACCTTATGGACTGCGTTCAGATAGGCGTTAAGACCACTCACGGACGCGGAGCGGGCGGCAAGCCGGAGGTAGCGGCAGCCTCAGCGGAGGAAAACAAGAACGCTATAGCAGAGGTAGTCGAGGGCAGCTCGATGGTATTCATCTGCGCGGGCATGGGCGGCGGCACCGGTACGGGCGCGGCTCCCAAGGTAGCGGAGATAGCAAAGGAAAACGGCATACTGACCGTCGGCGTCGTTACCAAGCCGTTTGATTTTGAGCGCCAGTATAAAATGAACCTTGCGATGCAGGGTATCGCAGAGCTGAGAAAATACGTCGATTCGCTTATAATCATACCGAATCAGAAGCTGCTCACGCTCAATGAAAAGAACCTCACCATGAAAAAGGCCTATGAAATGGTCGACGACGTAATGTACAAGGCCGTAAAGAGCATATCCGACATAGTAAACCATTACGGCATGCTGAACATAGATTTTGAGGACGTTAAGGCAACTCTTGAGGGCTCGGGCGACGCTCACATGGCTATAGGCCACGGCAGCGGTGACAATCGCGCGGAAGAGGCGGTACAGCAGATAGTGGAAAGCCCGCTGCTCGAAACCTCCATCAAGAACGCAGGCAAGTTATTGGTAAATCTCGTTATCTCCGAGGATACCCCGCTTGATGACGTGAACAAGGTAATGGACTTGCTCACTGCCGCCGCGGTAGAAAACGTGCAGGTCATCCACGGTGTGGATATCTCCAGCGAGCTTAAGGATGAAATGGAGATAACCGTTATAGCTACTTCGTTTGTAAACAATACGGACAAACCCTTAGCGGCACCGGCGGAGCCGGCTCAGAAAAAGGAAGCTCAGCCCGTGCAGGAAAGCGAAAAGCCCGCGCAGGAGGTTTCCGCCGCGGAAAGCATGATGTTCCCGTCCGACCAGGACGATGAGGATGATCCTTTCGGAGAGCTCAGAGCGCTTTTGGATCACCGCGACAGAGAACAATAAACAGTAACTGCGGCAAAATGCCGAAAATCAGAGAAACACGCGCAGATAAGAAAGAGCCGCGATAAACGTACAAATGTGCGCTAAGCGGCTCTTGACGCATTAATGAAAATACGTTTTCCGTTTGTTTTTGAAAGGATCCTGTGAATGGAAAAATTAATAAGCATTTTAACAAATAAATGGCTGCGGCTCGGCGTATCGGTGCTGTCTGTTCTTTATCCGATAATGATAGTATTCATCGCATGGATATATACCGCGTATTATATCGAACCGGTGAACGAGGCGGCCTTTTATGTGCTTTATGTTTTCATAAACGTCATTTTCGGCGGCATTATGTTTTTCACGAGAAAACAAATGCCGACGGTGCTTTGTGCTATGATAACGCCGCTGCTGGCGTTTTTTCTAATGCTGCTGACCTTCGGCAACTGGATAATAATCATACCTCCGGTAGCGGTATGCGTGCTGATGTTCTTTTTAAGCGGCGCGGGAGAAACGGCGAAGATGATAATAGGCACTATGTATCTTGTGCTGTATGTGGTCGGAACGCTGGTATTCCTGACGTTGTCACAGTTAGTCGGCAATTTTTCCATCACCTCGGTGGACCTGTCGCAGCGCAGCACGACCTATAATTATTCGCCTAATAAGGAATACCGCATAGTCACTTATGTTGAAAGCGCCGACGACGAGCGCAGGACTGTAACATTCCGTTTAGAGCGCGCGAGTGAGGATATCAGTCTGCCTTTCATCAATTGCCGACGGGTACTGGGCAGCATACATCTGATAACCTCGGCATATAATAATCCTGCGCAGTTAGCCTGGATAGGTCAGGATACGCTGCTTATAGACGGCAGACAAAAGGAGTTTGAATTCAGCGACACCGCACTATGGGACGTTATTTTCAGGGACGACAGCTGACAAAACCGCCGAAATAATACAAAGGAGAGCAAGTAAGCTACTATGGGTCCAGCAAGAACCGCCGTGATGTTCTCGGCCGACAGTAAGGAAACATATACGCTGTATTATCCCGAAAACCTTTTGGGATTTTGCAGGTATGATTTTACAAAATTCAAAAACCGCTGTCTTGAGCTATGCGAGCAATGCGAGGACGCGGGCAGGTATTATCCCGATAAGGCGAAAAGCATAGCGGACGGCATATCCGGCTGTCATTGTTTTTATGCGCACAACCGGGATATTTTCGGCGATATCGCGTTGGATTTTATGATATTCTGCCTTTGCGGCAACAGCAATATAAGCTATGAGGAAATGCGCAGGGAGCTTGTGCATTTTGAAAACGATTTTGAAAAGGTAATGTACGCCCGATTGTCCGAATACCGTTTCGGCAAGGGGATAAACGGGTGGGAATTGCTTTCCTTAGCGCAGGAATACGCCCGCAAAAAGCTCGGCTTTATCTGTTCGGGATTTGCAAGCGCCGAGGAATCCGACGCGCGCAGAAATTATTTCGACAGCGTTTTTGCCGCGGCTGCCTCCGACTCGGAGCATTATCCCGATGAATTTGCCTCGGTTCGCTTTTCCCGAATGGGAAGGCTCGGCATAAAAGACGGCGAGGGCGACCCGCGCAAAAGGCCCGATCCTAAATTCGACGCTGCCGCGATGGATATTTTCCGTAAGATAGCCGACGATAAAAGACTTGAAAACGCTCCCAAAAAGGGAATGAAAGCGGTGTACCCGAAAGCGATGTACTGTCCGGAAAGCCTTTTCGCCGCGATAGACCTTGAGCTTGACTTGTTAGCGGACAGCGGTATGCTGCTTCGCCGCTGCACCGGCTGCGGGAAATTTTATCTTTACGGCGGCGGGGAGGAACGCTGCAAGCACTGCGGTATAAAGCCCGGCGCGGCGAACGACCCGGTAATAAAAAAACTGGCGCGTACCTTTGCTAAGGTACAGCGGCAGGTCGGGAAAAACGTCACCGAGCAGGAATTTCTCAAATGGCGCGAGGTTTACGACAACATGTTAGCAGGAGCGGAGCAGGGTATTGCAAATCCGCACGAGCTGGCGGCGTTTAGCTTCATGTCCGACCGATTGTGTGATAAAGGTGGAAATTCTCATTGATACATAAAAATTTTAAGCGGCATGACCGGCTGTCCGGTTGTGCCGCTATTCATGTCCGAAGCATATTATAAATTAGGCCCTCGCATGTATGCCGAGGACTGAAAATACGGTCGGTCGGCGCGGTGGCACTGCCCCGGAACAGCCGCGCAAAAAAGGCACGGCCGAATATGCTCCCCTAAAGCAGCCGCTTTGGGGGAGTTGATCATTTTAATATCCTGCCGCCGTTTCTTATCAGCGTTTCGGTGATCTTATCAAGCCGGTCGGCGGGACAGCTCACATTCAGCACGGCCGAGCGCCGACGGGCGATATCCGCCGCCGAAAGATTTTCCGGAAAAGTCGGCACAAAAAGCTCGGTGTATATATTTGTACCGGATACCGACTGCGGTATCACGCCGCCGTTATATATCCCCGACGCGTCCGGCAGCCGCTGTAATTCGCATCTTGCGCCGATGTCCAGCGCGCTTACGGCAGATGCGGCGTATTCCGCCAAGTCGGCGTTTTCAAATCTTGCTTTTACTGTTTTTCTCACTTTTGTGACTTTCTCCTTTCGAGTTTTTGTGCGTTTTTGCAAAGCAAAATTGCCGACTGTATTCGGCAAAGCACAAAACGTAAAGTCTTAAAAATTTATTTTTTAAGACTTATCCCTTTGATGATATTTTCTCCGCTTTATCTGAAAATAAACGGAGGTATTTTTTATTGCAATATCATTGAAAATCACGGGAAAATGTGGTATACTATTGTTAAGTTCTAACACGATTTGAAAATATCTTGCAAAGGAGGCGGCCGATACGGATATCAGAGTAGGCGACGTGCTTAAAATGAAGAAAGAACACCCCTGCGGTTCTAAAGAAATGCAGGTTCTGAGAATAGGCGCGGATTTCAAGCTGAGATGTCTTGGCTGCGGGCATGAATTTATGACGGCGCGCAGCAAATGCGAAAAGAAAGTAAAGGCCGTTATACGCAAGGACGGGGACGAGCTTTAGCTGCGGTCTGGGATTCTTAAAAACGAAAGGAGAATATCATGACCGAAAAGCTGGAAATGACCGAGCGCCGCTATGAGGAGATAAGCGAAAAGCTGTCCGATACCGCCGTAATAAACGATCAGGAAAGTTACAAGGCGCTGATGAAGGAATATAAAAGCCTTGCGCCTATAATAGAAAAATACCGCCTTTATAAAAAGGCTAAAGCCGATCTTGAGGAGGCTCAGCGTCTGTTGGACGAGGGAGTTCAGGACAGCGAGTTTCGCGAGATGGTGCAGCAGGAATATGAGGAAAACAAGCGGCTTATCGAGGAATATACCGGTGAGCTTAAACTGCTTTTGCTGCCTAAAGACCCGGACGACGACCGCAACGTTATCGTTGAGATACGCGGCGGCACCGGCGGAGAGGAGGCGGCGCTGTTCGCAAACTCGATGTTTCGCATGTACAGTATGTACGCTCAGCTCAAAGGCTGGAAAACCGAGGTGATAGGCGCTAACCCCACCGAGCTTGGCGGTTATAAAGAGATAAGCTTTCGCGTAGAGGGCGAAAGCGCATACGCAAAATTAAAATACGAAAGCGGCGTACACCGCGTTCAGCGGGTGCCGGAGACCGAGTCGCAGGGCAGGATACACACCTCCGCCGTTACCGTGGCGGTACTGCCGGAGGCGGAAGAGGTGGACGTGCAGATAAATCCCGCCGATCTGGAATATCAAACCTACCGTTCCAGCGGGGCGGGCGGTCAGCATATCAACAAGACCGAATCCGCTATCAGGATAATACACAAGCCCACCGGCGTGGTGGTGGAGTGTCAGGAGGAGCGCAGCCAGTATAAAAATAAAGACAAGGCTATGAAGATGCTTTATACAAAGCTGTATCAGGCAAAGCTGGAGGAGCGCAACAGCCGCATAGCCGAGCAGCGGCGTATACAGGTCGGCAGCGGCGACCGCTCCGAAAGGATACGCACCTATAATTTCCCCCAGAGCAGAGTCACCGATCACAGGATAGGACTTACGCTTTACAAGCTGGAGGCGTTCATGAACGGCGACTGCGATGAGATATTCGACGCGCTGGCGGTTGCGGATAACGCCGCGAAGCTCGCGGCAAGTGAGGACGGCGGCAACTGATGGAAACTAAAATTTTAGCCGCCGACCGTGATTCTCTTAAAGAAGCGGCAAGACTGATAAAATCGGGCGATATCGTTGCTATGCCCACCGAAACGGTGTACGGCTTAGCCGCGAGCGCTTACGATACCGACGCCTGCGCAAAGGTCTTTAAGGCAAAGGGCAGACCGCAGGACAATCCGCTTATAATACACATCTGCGATATAGATATGATGTATGATTCAGTCGAGGAAGTGCCGCCGTTGGCGCTTACACTGGCGGAAAAATTCTGGCCGGGACCGCTTACCATGATATTTAAGAAAAAAGACATTATCCCTTACGCGGTAAGCGGCGGACTGGACACCGTCGCGGTGAGAATGCCGGACAGCAAAGCGGCGCTGGAGCTTATAAGGCTGTGCAAAGTTCCGCTGGCAGCACCGTCCGCAAACCGTTCCGGAAGCCCCAGCCCCACCTGCGCAAAGCACGTTTATGATGACCTTGGCGGCAGAATACCGCTGATAATAGACGGGGGCGAATGCCGCACCGGTATAGAAAGCACCGTGCTGTGCTTTACCGACGGGGGCAAAAATATACATATACTGCGCCCCGGAGCGGTGACCGCCGAAATGCTGGGCGAATACGCCGAGGTGACGCTGGACGGCGCGGTATTCCAAAAGCCGGCGGATAACGCTAAGGTATTGTCGCCGGGAATGAAATACAAGCATTATTCTCCCAAAGCGGAAATAATAATAATAGAAAGCGACAGTGAGGAAAAGCTGGCGGAATATCTTAATTCCCATATCGAAAGCGGCGCTTATGCGGTACTGTACGGCAATGAGAAAAACGTGCTTATGCCGAGGATAGATTACGGCAATACCGCCGGGGAAAGGGCGCATAACCTGTTTTCCGCACTGAGAAAGACCGACGAGCTGGGCGCTGTCAGGGCGTATGTGCGCTCTCCCGAAAAGGACGGGATAGGCACGGCGGTGTATAACCGGCTTCTCAGAGCGGCGGCGTTCAGAGTGATAAAGTTACAGTAAAGGATGAGGATTTGAAGATAATAGGACTTACCGGCATGTCCGGCGCGGGCAAAACTACCGTCTGTGAGGAATTTTTGAGTGCGGGGTTTGAAATAATAGACTGTGATAAAGCGGCAAGAACGCTCACCGAAAAGGGCAGTCCCGCTTTGGAAATGATAGCGCGGCAATTCGGAAATGAATATATACTGCCGGACGGCACGCTTCACCGCAAGGCGCTGGGAAAGCTGGTTTTCTCGGATAAAGCGAGCCTTGACAAGCTGAACGGTATAATGTACCCGTATATCACTTATGAAGTGATAAGCAGGATAAATAAAAGCCTTTTTGAATATATCCTGTTAGACGCGCCGACGTTGTTTGAAAGCGGGATAGACTATATATGCGGCGATACGGTATGCGTGGTATGCGATACCGATAACGCGGTACAAAGGATAATGAAGCGTGACGGCCTGGACAGAAAATCTGCGCTGGACAGATTATCCTCGCAGCATGACGAAAATTATTACCGCGAAAAATGCGACTATGTGATAGAAAACAACGCGGATATCGCGGCGCTTAAAAAATTAGCATACGATACGGCTATTAGGATAAGGGCAAAAGCATGAGAGGATATACGTCACGCAAAAAACACCGAACAGCGCTTAAGGCGGTAATTATCATCGTTGTGATACTGCTGCTTGCCGCGGGAGCGTTATTCGGCGCGGATAAGGTGATCCACGCGATGTATCCGATAAAATATTCCGACTATGTAAAGCATTATTCCGCTAAGTACGGTCTGGACGAGTATGTGGTGTACGCTTTCATAAAGACCGAGAGCAGCTTTGACCCGTCGGCGCAGTCCGAGGTGGGAGCGCGCGGACTTATGCAGATAATGCCGGACACCTTCGAGTGGATACGCTACCGCCTGGGCGAGGAGGACAGCGGCATAGATTTTGATAGCATGTACAATGAAAAGGACAATATACGCTACGGCTGCTATCTGCTCGGTTATCTCAACGAGGAATTCGGCGGAGGCCTTACCGAAACGGCTGCGGCTTATCACGCCGGTATAGGCAGGGTGGCGGAATGGCTTTTAGATTCGGAATATGCCGAGGACGGCAGACTTATCAGCATACCGTCGTCCGATACCGCGCACTATGCGGATAAGATAAATAACGCGTACAAGATGTATTGCGGATTATATAGGAAATAAACGGCTGAAAGGAGTTTAATCATGGCAGAGAAGAAAGAAAAGAAAACAAAGGGGCAGGAGCTTAAGGACAAGCTGTTTTATAAGCAGCAGCACGCCACGCTTGTAATGAGCGCGGCCGAGCAGAAAAAAGCCGACAGCTACTGTGAGGATTACAAGAAGTTCCTCGATACCGCCAAGACCGAGCGCGAGGCGGCAAACGAAACGATAAGGCTTGCACAGGCGGCAGGCTTTGAGCCGTTCGACAAAAGTAAAAAGTATTCCGCCGGGGATAAGGTGTATCGGCTCAACCGCAAAAAGGCGGTGATACTCGCGGTGATAGGAAAACAGTCTATAGAAAACGGCGTGAATCTTACCGCGGCGCATATCGATTCCCCAAGGCTGGACCTTAAGCAAAACCCGCTTTACGAGTCGGGAGAGCTGGGCTACTTCAAGACCCACTATTACGGCGGTATAAAAAAATATCAGTGGCCTACCGTGCCGCTTTCATTGCACGGAGTCATTGTAAAGTCGGACGGCACGGAGGTCACCGTCAGCATAGGCGAGGGGGAAAACGACCCGATATTTATAGTTACCGACCTTTTGCCTCATCTTGCGGACGAGCAGTATAAAAGACCCGCCTCAAAGCTGATAGCCGGAGAGGAGCTTAATATACTGATAGGCTCGCGCCCGTTCAAGGAGGACGATTGCAGCGAAGCGGTAAAGCTCAACCTTATGAATATATTGTTTGAAAAATACGGGATAGTGGAAAAGGACTTCTTAAGCGCCGAGCTGGAATGCGTTCCGGCTTTCAAGGCTAAGGATGTAGGCTTTGACCGCAGCATGATAGGCGCTTACGGACAGGACGACAGGGTATGCGCTTATACCGCGTTTTCCGCATTGCTTGACATGAAAGAGATACCGGAAAAAACGGCGGTATGCGTACTGACCGATAAAGAAGAGACCGGCAGCGACGGAAATACCGGACTGCGCAGCTCTTACCTCAAATATTTCCTTGCGGACCTCGGCGAGGCGCTTGGAAAGGTAAGCGGCAGGGATGTTATGAGCGCGTCGCGCTGCTTATCGGCGGACGTAAACGCGGGATTCGACCCCACCTTCCCCGATGTGCTGGAAAAGAAAAACTGCTCTTACCTGAATAAGGGCATAGTAGTGACCAAATTCACCGGAGCGAGAGGAAAATCCGGAACCAGCGACGCTAACGCCGAGTATGTGGGATACGTTCACTCTCTCTTTGACAAAAACAAGATAGTATGGCAGACCGGCGAGCTCGGCAAGGTGGACTTAGGCGGCGGCGGAACGGTAGCCGCATATATCGCTAACCTTAATATAGATACGATAGACGTGGGCGTTCCGGTGCTGTCTATGCACGCGCCTTACGAGGTCACTGCTAAAAACGACGTGTATATGGCATACAAGGCGTTTTCGGCGTTCTATAAGGCTGAATAATAAAATACCGCCTTGAATATCATGTATCAGTGATATTCAAGGGGGCGTCGGTATAAAAGCGGAAACTAAAAAACGTATACGCCGCAAGCTGGGGATAAAGCTGATAGGGCTTGCTTTTATCCTGATGAGCGCTGCGCTGGTGCTGCATACCATGATATTGCCGAATCTTATCCTGGTGTGCGAATATAATACAAAGTCGGTAATAATAGGAATGATAGACAGGGCGGTAAACGACGAGCTGGCGGCGCTTGACGAGGCGGCGGATTACGGCGCGCTTGTGAAAATGACCTATTCCGACGACGGGAGGATAACCTCCGTGCAGAGCAACACCGCCGCGATAAACCGCGTGCGCTCCGCCATACTTGACGAGGTGAACGACAGGCTGTTTTCCGGCGAGCTTATTACGGCACAATTGTCCGCAGGAACGCTCAGTGGTATATCGGCGTTTTACGGCGCGGGCGGCAACGTCGAGATGGTGATAGAGCCTACCGGGTACGCCGACGCCGTGTTTATAAGCGAATTTTCCTCTGCGGGAATAAATCAGACGCTGCATAGGATAATAATGCACGCTACGGTAGAGGCCGCCGCGTTTATCCCGCTGTATTCGGTGGAAACGACGGTATCCGGCGATTTTTTGATAGCGGAAACGGTGATAGTCGGCGAGATACCCGAAAGCTACACCCATATAATCTCGGTGGGCGGCGACCCGGTGGATGATCTGTATAATTATCAATGACGGATGGTAAAGCAATGGATAAAGAATTGATAAAAGAAGAATATGAACGCCTTTGTAAAACGGCGGAGCAGCACAATTTCAATTATTATGTGCTGGACGACCCTACCATAGAGGACAGCGAATATGACGCGCTGATGCGCAGGATAAAGCAGATAGAGGCGGAAAACCCGGAGCTGGTCAGTCCCGATTCCCCTACGCAGCATGTGGGCGGTTATGCGCTCAACACCTTTCAAAAGGTGGCTCACGCGGTGCAGATGGGCAGCCTTCAGGACGTGTTCAGCTATGAGGAATTGTACGACTTTGACCGCAGGGTAAAAGCGGAGGACAGCGGCGCGGTATATTGTGTAGAGCCTAAGATAGACGGGCTTTCGGTATCGCTGGAATATACCGACGGAAAGCTGACCCGCGGCAGTACGCGCGGCGACGGCTTTGTCGGCGAGGACATCACCAAAAACCTTATGACGATAAGTAGCATACCCAGAACATTACCGGAGGTATTGCCGTTTTTAGAGGTGCGCGGCGAGGTGTATATGCCGAGAGCCAGCTTTGAAAAACTGGTAAAAAGCCAGATGGAAAACGACGAGCAGCCCGCGAAAAATCCCCGCAACGCCGCGGCAGGCTCGCTAAGGCAAAAGGACAGCAGAGTCACCGCGTCAAGAGGCCTTGATATCTTCGTTTTCAATATCCAGCAGATAGAGGGGAAAACTCTTGCCGGACATAAAGAAAGCCTTGACTGGCTGAAAAGCTTAGGCTTTCATGTGATAGAGGATTACCGGACGTTTTCCGATATAGACAGCGCGGTAGAGCGGATAAAGCAGATAGGGGAAAACCGTTTGCAATACGATTACGACATCGACGGCGCGGTGATAAAGGTGGACAGCTTTTCTTTACGTGAGCGGCTGGGCGCGACCGCCAAAGTGCCTAAATGGGCGGCGGCGTTCAAGTATCCTCCGGAGGAAAAGGAAACTACCCTTTTGGATATCGAGATAAACGTCGGCAGGACAGGCGCGCTTACGCCGGTAGCCGTGTTCGAGCCGGTATGGCTGGCGGGAACTACCGTGTCGCGCGCGGTGCTGCATAATCAGGATATTATCGACGCGAGGGATATCCGCATAGGCGACCGAATAGCGGTGCGAAAGGCGGGCGAGATAATACCGGAGGTAGTGCGCTCGGTTTCGCACGCGGAAAATTCCGAGCCGTACAAAATACCTCATATCTGTCCGGTATGCGGCTCAAAAGCGGAAAGGGACGAGGACGAGGCGGTGATACGCTGCCTTAATATCGACTGCCCCGCGCAGTTGCTTAAAAATATCGAACACTTCGCTTCCCGTCCCGCGATGAATATAGACGGACTGGGAGAGGCGGTAGTAAAGCAGCTTAGCGATGAAAAGCTGATAAGCACCGTCGCGGACTTATATACATTGGACTTGCAGAGCCTGGAGCAATTGCCGCGCTTCGGCAAAAAATCGGCGGCAAATCTGCTGGAGTCTATCGAGCGCTCTAAAAGCAATTCTCCCGATCGGCTGCTGTTCGCTTTGGGAATACGCGGGATAGGACAGCGCAGCGCCGCGGAGCTGCTAAAGCACTTCGGCAGCATAGAAAGCCTGTCCCAGGCGGAGCAGGAGGAGATAGCCGGACTGGACGGCTTTGGCGATATTCTCGCAAAAAGCGTATACGACGCGCTCAGAGAGCCGCACATGACAGCGCTTATACAGCGGCTTAAGGAGCTTGGTGTAAATACCGTATATCAAAGCAGTCAAAGCTCGGATAAATTTGCGGGTATGACCTTTGTGCTGACCGGAACGCTTCCGGATATGACAAGGGATCAGGCAAAGGCTATGATAGAGGAAAACGGCGGCAAGACAAGCGGCTCGGTTTCCAAAAAGACGACTTATGTGCTGGCGGGAGAAGAGGCGGGCAGCAAGCTGACCAAGGCGCAGCAGCTTGGCGTGCCTGTTATCTCACAGCAGGAATTTCTTGATATGCTGAACGGATAAACATAGGAGATGGGACGATGAAAGAGGAGATAAAACGCGGCTTTTACGAGGGAGAACGTTCCCTGTTCGCAAGTCACGGGCTGCGGTTATATGATACCGTTTTCGGAGAGGGAGAATCCCCGCTCAAGGAAAGCGGCGACTTGGAATTATACGGCTGTATGTTCAAATGGAAGTACCCGCTGTGGTACTGCAAGGACGTTATCGCAAAGGACTGTACATGGTTCGAGATGGCGCGGGCGGGCGTGTGGTATTCCGACAGTGTGACGGTCGAGGACTGTATTATCGAAGCGCCGAAAAACTTCCGCCGGTGCAATGAGCTTACGCTGAAAAACGTATCGTTTTCAAACGCAGCGGAAACGCTGTGGCACTGCGACGGCGTGACGCTGGACAACGTCACCGCAAAGGGCGATTATTTTGCGATGAACAGCAAAAATATTAATATAAACGGGCTGACGCTGTACGGAAATTATCCGTTCGACGGCGCTCAAAACGTCGAGATACACAATTCAAAGCTGTTATCGAAAGACGCGCTGTGGAACAGCAAAAACGTGACAGTCTACGACAGCTTTATTTCAGGCGAGTATATCGGCTGGAACTCCGAAAATCTCACGCTGATAAACTGCACGGTGGAGAGCTTGCAGGGACTTTGCTATATAGATGATCTTGTGATGAAAAACTGTAAGCTGTTAAATACCACCCTCGCCTTTGAATATTCCACCGTCGACGTGGATATAAACGGCAAGATAGACAGCATAATAAATCCGAACGGCGGTATAATCCGCGCCGACAGCATAGACGAGCTTATCATGCAGCGCGACAGGGTGGACGTGTCCCGCACCAAAATAATACTCAGGCAGGATAACCGCAAGACCTGCGTCTGTGAGTGCATGAGAAGTCCCGACCAGCGCGGAAAGATAGTGTGATATGGGATATGATTTTGATACGCCTGTAAGCAGGCAGGGCACAAATTCCTTCAAATGGGATATAAAAGAAAACGAGCTGCCGATGTGGGTGGCGGATATGGAGTTTCCTACCGCGCCGGAGGTAGCAGCGGCAATATCCGACCGAGCGGCGCACGGAATATTCGGCTATTCCGTTATTCCCGACGAGTGGTATGACGCATATATCACCTGGTGGAAAAACCGCCACGGTCTTGTTATTAATAAGGACGAGCTTATATTCTGCTCCGGCGTTATCCCCGCAATATCCAGCATAATACGCAGGATAACATGTCCGGCGGAAAACGTCGTTATACTTACCCCTGTATACAATATCTTTTATAATTGTATATTAAATAACGGCAGGCGCGTTTTGGAATGTCCGCTTACTTACAAAAACGGCGGTTATTCGATAGATTTTGACGAGCTGGAAAAAGCGCTTTCTTTACCTCAGACGACGCTTTTGCTGATGTCCAACCCGCATAATCCGGTGGGGAAAATATGGGAGCGCGACTCTCTTATCAAAATAGGCGGGCTGTGCGAAAAGTACGGCGTTACCGTGCTGTCCGACGAGATACACTGCGACCTTACCGACCCGGGTAAGGAATATCTGCCGTTCGCATCTATATCGGACGATTGCCGGAATATCAGCATTACCTGCATTTCCCCGACCAAGGCGTTCAATCTTGCGGGAATACAGACCTCCGCGGTGTTTATAAGCAATAAGGCGTTATACGACCGCATCTGTCGAGGGCTCAACAACGACGAGATAGCCGAGCCGAATGCCTTTGCAGTACAGGCGGCGGTGGCCGCTTTTACCAAAGGCGAAAAGTGGCTTGACAGCCTGCGGGATTACCTTTACGAAAATAAAAAGCTGACCGACGCTTTCATTCGGGAAGAACTAAGCGGGGTCAGGCTTGTACCGTCGGAGGCGACCTATTTGCTTTGGCTGGATTGTACTTCGATCTGTGCAAAGCCAATCGGCGGTCTGGCGGCCTTTATACGTGAAAAGACCGGACTTTACCTCTCGGCGGGAGAGGGATACGGAAAGGGCGGAGAGGGCTTTTTGCGGCTCAATATCGCCTGCCCGCGCGCTATGTTAAAGGACGGACTGGAGCGCCTTAAAAAAGGCATACAAGCAGCACAGGACAGCCGACTGTAATAAGGCATACGGGAGCCGAACCCGAGCCGCCCCACGACGATTCTTTTGGGCTATTTTTGCCCCTTGCTTCTTGACAGGCGCCAGCCTGCCTGCGTCGCAAGGAACAAAACTATCTCCAAAATCTCTCGTCGTGGAGTGCATAGCAGTTTTTACGGAGCAGATTTTTGTCAAGACAAGGAAACCGAACGAAGGCATACTTGCGTATGCCGAGCGAGGTTGACGCAGTATTGGCGGAAATATGCCCGTAAAAACCGACTTGGGTTCGGTTCCCGCATGCCTACAGAGCCGCCCAACGCCGATTTTCACAGAGCCGCTACCTGTCCGTACAGCTTTTTATCTGCGCGGGTATTCGGCGCGCTTTGCTCTAATCGCAGCCTGTCCGCGATAAGCGCGATAAATTCGGAATTGGTAGGCTTGCCCCGCGAGGTCCTTACGGTATAACCGAAATAGCTGTTTAATACGTCTACGTCGCCGCGGTCCCACGCTATTTCTATAGCGTGCCTTATCGCGCGTTCCACCCGTGAAGCGGTGGTGTGATACCGCCCGGCGACAGAGGGGTATAATACCTTTGTCACGCTGTTTATCATCTCGGGATCGTTTACCGACAGGATAATAGCGGTGCGCAGATAATGATAACCTTTGATATGTGCGGGTATGCCTATTTGATGTATTATCTCGGTGACGGCGCGCTCCATGCTCAGCTTGTCGCGGTCTTCTTCTTTTACCGCGTTTCCGGTGCTTTTAGTCACCATCAGCGATAACGTGCGGGTGATAAGCTCCCCTCCGTCCACCGGACGGGATATGCAAAAATCCGCTCCCGCTTCGATAAGCTCCCTATCGGTGGAGGTGACCGACCAGTCGGTTATCACCGCGATAAGCGGGGAATAGTCGGCTATGTTCCTGATAGCTTTGATAAGGCGGCAGCTTTCCGAACCTCCTATAAGTATTATCACCTGCGGGTGAGTGCCTGCGGCGCAGTCAAGTATCGCTTGTCCGGAGCCGCTGCGGGTTATCGCGTAAAATCCCGCCTGCTTGAACAGCGTTGCCCACGCTATCCCCGACTCAAGAGAGTCATCTCCGATAAGAACCTTCATAGATTCCGGCATGATGATCATTCCTTCCTTTCTTTTTTTGCGCGTTGTTTCGCCGTTCCAAAAAGCCGTATATGGGAAATAAATATCGAACAACGTGCATTTCATCTTCCATTATATCGAAATGCGCGGAAAACTCAACCAGGAATCCATTCAAATTTTGTCACTTTTGCCGCTGGTAAAAGTATAAGATAATATATTAATTTATCTTGCCGAATTTCGCTGTGGAATATTGTCATACTTTAGCGCCTGTTGGTATTGACAAAAGGGCGAATATAGTTTATTATATGACTGTAGAATACACGGGGTATCCCGTGAAAATATATTTACATAAAGGAAAAAATGCTATGAATAAATTACTTAAAAAAGCCTTGGCCTTATTGCTTTGCGCAAGCGTTTTGCTGACCGGCTGCGCTTCAAACGGCGATTCGTCGGTATTGTCGGAAGAACAGAGCACGGTATCGGCTGAAAGCAAGCCGGATTCCTCAGCCGCGCCGGAATCATCCGAAAGCAGCAGCGAGACTTCCTCGTCGCAGGAGTCGCAAAGCGCGCAGGAGTCGCAGCCCTCTGAAGAAAGCAGCGATTTCGGCATAAGCTGGCAATTGTCCTCCACATGGGAACAGGACGGCAGTTTCTGCGGCGGTTATAACGTAGTTATCGCCAACAACACCGGCAGCGCGATAGAAAGCTGGACCGTCGAGACCGAAGTACCGGACGGCTTTCAGCTGTCATCTCAGTGGAACGGCGAATTTTCCGTGGACGGCACCAAGCTCACAATATCGAACGCCGAGTATAACGGCGCTATAGAAAGCGGCGCGACGGTGACCTTCGGCTTTAACTATATGTCGCCTGAGGAGTTCACGCCCGGCGAGTCCAAGGTAAACGGCAAGCCGGCGGATGATTCGGTAACTGTCGGGGATAACAACCAAAACAGCGAACCCGCGCAGAGCACCGAGCCGGTGGAAACGCTTCCTCCCGCGCCGGAGGACCCGGACGGCAGCACGCCGGTTTCCCAGCACGGACAGTTATCGGTAAAGGGCACTCAGCTTGTGGATGAAAACGGCAAGGGCTATCAGCTTAAAGGCATGAGTACTCACGGTATA
Organism: uncultured Ruminiclostridium sp.; assembly: GCA_947624435.1. Taxonomy (GTDB): domain Bacteria; phylum Bacillota; class Clostridia; order Oscillospirales; family Ruminococcaceae; genus Ruminiclostridium_E. The sequence goes on along the minus strand of CANQKE010000012.1, from coordinate 17,115 downwards.
GGCTGGTTCCCGGATTTTGTGAACGAGGACGCTTTCCGCACGCTTAGAGACGACTGGAACGCGAACGCGATACGCCTTGCAATGTACAGCGGCGCGGGCGAGGGTTACACCGGCGACGGCATAGCCACCTATGAATCGCTGATGAAAAAAGGAATAGAGATAGCTATCAAGCTGGATATGTACGTTATCTGCGACTGGCATGTATTGGCGGATCAGTCCCCGCAGGTGAGAAAAGCGGACGCGCTGAGATTCTTCGACGAGATATCCAAGACCTACGGCAAATATCCCAACATAGTTTACGAGATATGCAACGAGCCTAACGGTTCCGCTACATGGGACGGCGACGTAAAGCCGTATGCCGAAGAGGTAATACCGGTGATACGCGCAAACGATCCGGATTCGGTTATAATAGTCGGCACTCCCACCTGGAGCCAGGATATAGACAAGGCTATGGCGTTCCCGCTGGAATACGACAATCTGCTGTATGCGCTGCATTTCTACGCAGCTACCCATACCGACTGGTTAAGACAGAGAGTAAGCGACTGCGTTGCTAACGGGCTGCCGGTGATAGTATCGGAATTCGGAATGTGCGACGCGTCCGGCGGCGGCTCTAACGATTTTAATCAGGCGAAGGCATGGCTGGAGCTGCTGGACAGCTTAGGAATAAGCTATTTCAACTGGAGTATCTGCAATAAGGCGGAGACCTGCTCCGCACTTAAACCCTCCGCCTCGCCAAACGGCAATTGGAGCGAAAGCGACCTGTCCGACGGCGGCGCATGGATAAGAAAGTGGTTAAGAGGAGAGCAGTGACGGTATAGTAAGCGGTTGTGAAAACTCAGAGAACAGAGATAGAGCGTGCGAAAAGGTATAGAGCCGATTATTTTAGCAGAGAGGAGCATTGATATGAAAGATGATTTTCAGAAATATTTAGACAAGCAGCTTGAGGACCCTGAGTTTTCAAAGGAATGGGAAGCGCTTGAGCCCGAATATTCCATTATGAAAGCGATGATAGAGGCAAGAAACGCGGAGGGTCTGACGCAAAAAGACCTTTCGGAGCGTTCCGGCATAGCGCAGGGAGATATCAGCAAGCTGGAAAACGGAAACGCAAACCCCTCTATCAAAACATTGCAAAGGCTTGCGGCCGCTATGGGCAAAACTCTTAAAATAGAGTTTATATAAAAGCATTTAACAGCCAAAAGGAGAAACCATGAAAATATTATTTATCGGCGGTACAGGCACGATAAGCAGCGCGATAACTAAATTGCTTGCCGAGCGCGGCGAGGAATTGTACCTGCTCAACAGAGGAAACCGGAACGCCGACCTTCCCGACGCGGTAAAAACGCTTACCGCCGACATAAACGACGAGGCGGCCGCAGCCAAAGTCCTAGGCGATATGACCTTTGACTGTGTCTGCGATTTTATAGGCTTTGTTCCCGCTCAGCTTGAAAGGGATCACAGGCTGTTCAAAGACCGCACCCGCCAGTTTATGTATATCAGCTCCGCTTCGGCGTATCATAAGCCGGTAAGATCGTATATTATAAACGAGGGCACCGCGCTCGCTAATCCCTACTGGGAATATTCCCGCAATAAAATAGCCTGCGAGGATTACTTAATGAAGTTGTATCGCGAGCAGGGCTTTCCGGTAACTATCATCCGGCCGAGCCATACTTACGACGAACGCTCGGTGCCGCTCGGAGTTCACGGCAATAAAGGCAGCTGGCAGGTAGTAAAGCGTATGCTGCTCGGCAAGCCGGTAATAATCCACGGCGACGGCAGCTCCCTTTGGACTATGACCCATAACAGCGATTTTGCTCAGGGCTTTTGCGGGCTTATCGGCAATCCCCACGCGATAGGCGAGGCGTTCCAGATAACCTGCGATGAAACTCTTACCTGGGATCAGATATATAGCACTATCGCCGATGTGCTGGGCGTAAAGCTGAACGCGTACCATGTAAGCTCTCAGTTCCTCGCGGCGGTGAGCGATTACGACTACACCGGCAGCCTTATCGGAGATAAAGCCTGCTCGGTGGTGTTCGATAATTCCAAGCTGAAAAAGGCTGTGCCGGAGTTTTCGCCCAAGGTGCATTTTGAACAGGGCGTGCGCCAAACTATCGAATACGTGCTTGCCCACCCGGAATTGCAAACGGAAGACCCCGAGTTCGACCGCTGGTGCGATAAAGTCATAGAAACGCTTGAAAAAGCTAAACAGGAAATTTTATTGAACGTATAATATAAACAAAAATGCTCCACGTTAAAGGGATATCCACAAAGAAGTTTTCGACCCAAACGGTCAATATAATCGGTGACTGATGTAACAAGAAAAGAGCAGTATCGCTTAATTACGGTACTGCTCTTATTTATATAAAATTGATAAATGAGTGAAAACGCCCGATCTGCTGAACTTAAATACGCTCCTGAATTGACGATAAAGTCATAGAAAACGCTGCCGTTGCAGCTATAAGTTATTCATTCGCAGTCGTGATTATATCTTTTCCTGTCAATGGAACGGGTGAAAATTTTTGTATTTTTCCATCGGAAACGCTCTGCTTGACAGTATCGATAAACCGTTCAACAGGCGCGTCGGCTTCAATGTTGAAATCGGTAAAGCAGTAATCCCACCAATTTAATTTCAGCATTTCCCAAATTATATTATCAGGAAAACGCATTTTAATTATTTTGGCGGGAACGCCGCCGACGATAGCATACGGCGGGACGTCTTTGGTCACAACTGCGCCGGTGGCAACGATTGCTCCGTCATGGATAGTAATGCCGGGTTTTAAGGCGCAGTTACTTCCTATCCACACGTCATTGCCGATAGTGATGCGGGGGGGGGTAGGTATTGGCTTTTCAATTAATCCGTTTTTTCCGACGCTTTTTATGCAGTCTGAAAATATAACGAAAATCCTGTCATAAGTAACACTGGAATTCGCAAATCGCTCATAAGGATGCTGTGTTCCGAAAATTCTGTTTCCGTTTGCGATACTGCTGTATCTTCCGATTTTTACGATGGAATTTAACGGCGACCAAGAATAAGAAAACGACCCCATATTCGAAATAATATTTCCCGAAAACATACTATATGGTTCGATTACCACGTGTGGATCGACAACAAGTTCATCTCCGATTTTCAGCCTGCCTATCCCTCGCAAATCAGTATAAACCTTTTTTGATTTAAGCAGTTCCAAAGTTTTTTCAGTAATTTTCATAATCTACCACCTCATATCTTTTCGCTTATTCCGCTTTTGAGGAAAACTTCCAGATCCTCCGGCACGCCGAGGCCCCACATACCGTTCTGTAACGAGCCGATGTTATAATAAGCAAATTTCTTGCCCTGCTCGATCAGGATATTGTAGACAGGAGCAACGTAAAACTCGTTGTTTGCACGGATATTTCTGTCTATCATCTCGTGCGCGCCCGCAACAAAATCGCTGCCTTTGGCAAAATTGTAAATGCCTACTGTAGCTTCGTCGGAGATCACTTCTTTTTCTCTTACCTCGGTCACAAAGCCGTTTTCGTCATATTTAATAAACGACCATTTATTGTCGTACGCGGTCATTGTCATAATAAGGCCGTCCGATGTGCCTTGCTTTTTCAGATAATCGTTTATGTTTATATCAACGAACTGGTCTGAGTTGGCTATCATCATCGGCTCGTCGCTGTTTATGTATTCTTCCGCAAGCAAGACCGTGCAGGCGGCGCCCTCTGTCACCTGTGAAACAGGGACTATCACACAGCCGGGAGCAATACTGTTCAGCTTTTCGGTAAGGCCGTACCTTTCTATATGCTCCGCGAGACAAAGGTAAATAAATCTGTGTTTGCACAAAGGTCTGAGATTGTCGGTTACTACCTCGATCATATATTTTCCTTTTACGTCTATCAGAGGCTTCGGCATTTTATAGCCCGCATTGGCAAAACGGCTCCCGCGTCCCGCCATCGGTATTACAATATTAAGCATTTTAATGTTCCTCCGTAAGGTATTTGTCATTGTTAGCGCCCGGTATTTTTATCACCGCATTCACGCTGTCTGTAAGGGCGAGAAAGTCGGTCGATTCTCCCGGCTCGATTATGATAATATCTCCCTCGCAATATTCAACGCCGTTCATTTTGACTTTTCCCGAAACGATCACGGTTATCTCAGTGGCGACCTTATGATAATGAGACTGCTCGTACGCTCCTGCCTTGTAGCTTTTTACAGCCGCCTCAACGTCGTTTGTCCGGTAAAGGGTAGGCTCAAAGTTGCCTACGAACCAGCCGCCTTTCATATCCGACAGTTTACTTATCTTCATCTTTATGACCATGCTTGCAAAGCAAGCATCTCTCCTTTCGAGTTTTTGTGCGGTTTTGCGAAGCAAAATTGCTGACCGTACTCAGCAAAGCGCAAAACGCAAAGTCTGAAAAATTTATTTTGCAGACTTTACCTTTCTGCAATATTCTTCATACAGTTCTATTCCTTTGATATGGCTGAAATTAAAATACTGCTCCTTCTTTATCTTGTATGTTCCTATCCTTTTCTGATTAAGTATCATCTCATTGTAAACAGGGCAGACGAAGAAATTGCCGTTGACGCCCGCGTCCTTTTTTATCATGCTGAACGCGGACTCAATAAAATCGGACGTATGTTTGAAGTAATAAAATCCGGTAGTGGCGTTATTGCTTATGGGGCGCTTTTCTGCGGCTTCGGTCACTAAGCCCTCGTCATTCAGCCTTACGTAGGACCAGCGAGGGTGTATATCCTCAAAAGTTATTACCCCGCCGTCATAATCATTGGCGATAAAGCTGTTCAGCGCCTCCTGCAAATTTGCCGTTACGAGTTGATCGCCTCCGACTATTATCAAAGGTTCATCAGGCTCGAAATAATCCATTCCGAGAAGGCAGCTGCAAGCGGAGCCTTTCGTCTGTCCCTGAGCGACAACGATAGCGGCGTTGGGCAGAAGCAGCCTTATTACGCTGTCCAAATGATACTTTTCAACGTTGTTTTTGTTTAGGATAAATATAAATTCCGCATTCTCAATTTTTGTCAGAGGTTCGATTACATGCTGAAGTATAGTCTTGCGGTCTATCTCATACAGTGAAGTGCAGTATGCGGTATCAACCGATTTATTCTTCACTTCGTTTTCTACCATCGGAATAAGTATCTTCATTTACTGCACCTCGCATCTTTCAATATTTTTGCGGATATTGTCATAATTGACGTCATACACCGTTTCTACCTTCATTACATTTGCGCCTGAAGCGGCCGCCGCCGCTATGCCGTTTTTGTTATCCTCTACCACCAGACATTCCGACGGGTCAAGACCGAGCCTTGAAATTGCGACGTTATATATTTCGGGATCGGGCTTTGCCTTTGTAACGTCCTGATTGCTGAGAGAAAACTCAAGGTAGCGTTCAAGGCTGGCTTTCTGCATCATTATATCGACGGTAGCACGAATTGAATTTGACGCTACCGCCAGTCTGTATCCCTCGGACTTCAGTTTTGAAAGAGCATATTCATGCACAAACAAAGGGCGGCAGTTCACAAATATTTTTTCCATTGTGTATTCCTGCTTCAATGCGTTTATATACTTGTGCAAGCCTTTTGGGAGCTGCTTTTCCAAGGTCATCATAGACAGCTTGTCCGCAGTGGGAAGTCCGTCGTAGGTAACAAGATGTTCATATCTGCTTATCTCATAGCCGAACAGTCCGAGCGCTTTGTTCAGTGCTTCATAATGCCACTCTTTGGCGTCTATCAGAACTCCGTCCATATCGAATATTACCGCTTTGATCTTACTCATTTGAAAAATTCCTCCGCTTCTTTCGGTGTGTCGGTGCAAAGAATAAGGTTGTCCCTGCCCTTATATTTCTTCAAAAGCTCCCATACCGCTTTATTATCCCTTTTGTGCAGCTCAGGCGATACGACCGAAACCGTTTTTCCCGAATCCAACAAGCTTTCTACGGTATTAGCTATATGGCTGCAATCGGTAAACTGGTCAAGCCATACGCCTTTGCTTTGCTCCCAAAAGGATATTTTTTCCTCAAACTCGCTGCTTCGGGTGAAAATGTTATATCCGCGCTTTATGTAGATATATTGCTCAGGAACTGAGGAATCAAAGAGAAAATAATTCTTTTCGGTAAGACCGTATTCCTTAAAAATATCCTCCACCAACAGATACAAGCCGTCAGCTTTGACATTCAAGGCAAGGATAGGCTTGCCATATTTTTTCCAAAGCTCCAGCATATCCGTCATAAGCGGGCAGCGATTGTCCGCAGGATTGTGGGATATTACCGCTTGTCCGTCAAAGTCCCTTATGTCCGTTTCTATACCGTAGCCGTTGGAAAAGGCTCGTTCAAATGCGGCAAGCGTGTTTTTTTCTTCCTCGGTTTTCCAGAAACCGCGGTGGGAGAGTATTTTCATTTTATTGACCTTTCTTTTATCGCCGTTAAAAATTTATTCCTATTGCTAAACTTAAATTCGGTCATTTAATAATCCGATTTTTATAAGACTCTCTATATAATACTAAAATATTATACAAAAATACTAAATGCTTTCAGTTAATCAGGAACATCATTACATATTGTTTTTGTTATTTTGATCGCTGTTTGAGTAAGCATATCTCCGATCCCGCAAAAACATTTTAGTGCATTTTCTATATACGCACTATATAGATATGGATTTTGTAAATGCTCAAGCGGGCAACCAAGTGATTTCAATCGTATTATGTTTGCTTTTGGCTCGAACGGATCCACTGCTGTTTTATCTATGTTTTCAAATAATAATTGTTTGGCTGGAGAATTATATGAACTAAATTCAACGCTAAAAAATAAATCGTTCTGATTAAACTTAAAAAACGCCGCAAGCGCAGACGGAGAAGCACAATCCGAATATGGCCAAGTTAAATGTTCACTATCTTTTACAGGCATAAGCTTTACGTTTATTTTGTTTTCGGCAAAAGGAATATAGCTTATCCAAAACTCTGTACCGTTTTTTGAAGAGAAAAGCTTAATATTATCATTTTGTTCCAATTGACAAAATAATTCTAAAGCTATGATCCTGAATGAGTCTGAATTACAAATTTTTTGAACGCTTTCTTTATTATTTAACAAGCTTTTTTTCTCGGATAATATTTTCAAAAGCAGTATATACTCATCATTGCCGGCTATTGCGGGTAGATCAAACGGAATTATTTCACCGTTGTTTAAGAAATTTATTTTTACAAGATATAATATATTGCTATTACATTTTTGGGCTAACGGTATCAAAGCTTCATCTGCCTTTTCCTGAATTTCATGCGGTTGATTCCATTTCTCACGTAAAATAAGCAATGTGATCTTATCAGCTTCGTCAGGCAGACATTCTTTGTCTTTTGACATAATAAGGTCGTCAAATGCAGACGGCTCCCCTTTTCTAAAAGGAACGGCATATTTCCTTTCTAAAATGTATTCTGATAAGTAATTTAATTGTTCCAATGTAAAGGCAGTGTCAAAAAACTCATCTGTCAAAAAGTCTATCATATATTTTATTGTGCGGTCGTTTTTATATTCTTTATAATGCTCAAGTACTATTGCTTTGATGATCTCAAGAACAGCATCCGCATAATTTTCCGGAGGATTACTGTCAGAAATATTAAAATGATGAATAATTTGGTTGTAGAAATTTTTAGATAAGGTATAATTCCCCATTGATTCGGCATATTTACCATAATAATAGAATGCCGCGATTTTACTTGATGGCATTGGAAAACTATAGAAATATGTAGGATGCCATTCAAACCTTTCAAATATTTGAGATAGATCGGTTTTTTTGTTTCCCATCTCATTATAAAACAGCCTCTTGGCCAAATTTTTCAAAACCTCGGGATTTTCCGTTCTGGAGCTTGCACTCAATGCGGTCTCATAAAAATGATCGCCGAATTTTTTTATTTGTGGTAAGTTGTATAAGATCGAATTATAATAATCGTCATTTTCGTTAAAACATATAAATTGAAGCAGCTCACACATTTCATTCATATCGGATATTTTATTTTCAGAGTATAAAATAGAAATAGTATCGGAAAAATCAAAATCATTTTGTTTAGCTGTAGAAAGATGTTTATATCTTAGCCATTTATTCGGCTCTTCCTTTAATACGTTTTTTAACCATTCGCAGGTTTCGTCATGATCTTCCTTGGTAAAGTATATTTTCTGAGCACACCCCGGAACAGCCAGATTGCATATTTCCTTAAACAGTTTAATATACCCTTTTGTCGGTTCACATTCAAAATTAATCAACATTCTTAGTATTTCTGTATTAGCTATGAATGTGCTCCAGCCTAATTTCATGCCTACGTCATTATTACATGCGAATATATCCGAAAGGTACAATTTACTGATTTTTATTTTTTTACATGATACGGAATAAATACCACAGTGTATAATCAAAAAATACAGCGCATAAAATTTGTTGAAAATACCGGGAAGAGCAAAAGTTTCCTTGGCATCTTTGTTTTCGATAATATATTGCTTCAATTTGTTTTGGAATATGCCGCCCGGAAAAAACGCATAGGTTCTTAAAGTCATTAAAAATTGTTCTAATAAAGGAAATGTTTTAATAAACGCACTTATAAAAAACCAATAATCCGGACCCATTAAAAATCCGTATTCTGTTACAACAGCTTTTATATCCGCCATTTTCTTTATATCAGAAACATGACCCAGAAAAACTATATCACAGAAAACAAACGGTATTCCTACGCCCAGAATATCAACCGCTATTTTATAATTTAAGCCGGAATCAAATCCTCCAAATTTTTCTGCGGTCAAGTCAACTTTTCCTTGAATGACATCATCGAAAAGTTTGATCCGATTTTCTGAACAATCGGTTCTGCATTTTAATACAAATACATCATTCGGAACAAGCTCAAGTGCGCTTTTCAGCTGATAAGCTTGTCTGGCATAGCTTAAATGAAGAAATTTTCCCAATTCTTCATTTAACGGATCAAGTTCAACAACATAAATATTAAGTAATTCAAGCTTGGATCTTAAATTTTTTATATTTTCAAGTTCGCCTTTCCAAGTTGATATTACAATACCTTCTATGAATCCTCTTGAACGGTAGTCGCACAACATAGCTATAGTGGTGTAAAGTTCAAATTCCTGTCTGACGGCACCGCAAACCACTGCCCAAACCTTTTTTCCCATTATCACTTTGCGTTCCTCCCTAATAAAAAATTGATTTTAGAGACACCCATAATGATCTGTAAATAATTACAGAAATTGTTCAATCATAAAATACATAAAATTAATATTATCCACTTGTCAGCCATTCAATGAAATCCCTGACAGCGCCGTTTCCGCCGGTTTTTGAACTTGTAAAATCGGCTTCCTTTTTTACGTCGCTTGCCGCGTCAAACGGACAGCCTTTTATACCGCAATGTTTCATACATTCCAGATCGGGTATGTCGTCTCCCATATAGGCTATTTCATGATAAATGTTATTTGTATCAGCTTTTATCCCGAATTGCTCAGCTATCTCATGCAGCTTTTTGACCTTGTCGGAACAATTTTGATAACAGTACTTTATTTCTAGCTCGTTGCAACGATTTGTAACGATATCCGAATCTCTATTGGTCAGGATAACAGGAACAATACCGTGTAAAGGGAGAATATTTTTTATTGCATATCCGTCTTTGATGTTAAACGTTTTGAACAATTCACCATTATTGCTCATATAAATTTTACCGTCTGTAAGAGTACCGTCCACATCCAAAATCAGCAGCTTGATTTTTTTATTCAATTTGTTCACCTGACTTAAATTTTTCATATAGTTCAATAACATAAGGCTTTCTACATTTTGTATACATTTCTTTAGGTACTGATTCAATATATTTTCTGAATTCACTTACAGATACATTGTGCTCTTGAAGGAGGTAGGAAGCATAATTCGGATGGCAGTGATATAGTGCTGTGATAAAGAAATACGGTGAATACCCCCATGATTTAGACTGCGATATCGGCAGTATGTATTTGCTTATAAGGTCAAGCACAATGTTGACGTTATACTTTTCTCCAAGAGTTTTATTATAATAATCTGCTATCAGTTCGGTTTGCAGATTTCCTGCGCCGCGTCCCATGCCATAAAGTGAAGAATCGATTATAATATTCCTCGAAGACTGATAATCAAGAATATCTTGTGCGTTTATAAGAGCCAGATTCATGTTGTTGTGCGAGTGAAAACCTATAACTACATTCTCCGGTAAAATATTGTCCAGCACTCGAAAATAACGTCTGAAGTCCGATTTGAGCATATATCCGAAGCTGTCTACAATTGAAACGGCAAACGGATTAAGCTCAGCTATTTTTTCCGCCAGCGCTACATATTCATCAATATTATAGTCTATAGTCACCATTGGCTGCATAAAAAGCTTGTATCCGTTTTCCGAAACCGCTTTTCCTAATCTAAGCGCCTCATCTATTTGATGTTTGTAAAATACGACCCTTATACCGTCTATGGATCTGCCATCATAAGGAGTAAGGTCCTCCGGCAAAAACTGTAAAACATCCGCCATTGCCAAAAATGTGGTCTTATCCCTTTTTGAAGGTAAAAAGTCCGCTATATCTGATATTTTTCTGAACTGCGTCGTATTATTGGCGTCGGATTTGTTGTTAAGGTATCCCACTTCAACAAAGTCAAAACCGCTTTCCGTTAGTGCGCTTATAGTGTCTTTTATCATATCGTCTTTGAATTTCCAACCTGTTATGTATCCGCCGTCCCTGAGTGTACATTCTAACAACCCGAATTTATTCATTTCTTTATACTTCCTTTACATTCAAAAATATTTCCGCAAGGGTAAAATCCTCCGGATTATTTATATCAACAGATTCTCTGAATCCGATTTCCTTTATATATGGATTTGTTCCGATCCTTCTTTTATGTTTTTTGAAAACTTCTTTTGTAAAAACATAAACGCCTGAGGTTTCTCGATATATCGGCTTTATATCCTGGCTTCGGGGCAGGTTGCAAGCGTCAAAATTAAGCGGCTTTCCGTCCTGCCATAAGTAATCTTGGATTTTAGACGCACAAAATGCCGAATCGTATTTTCCCGATATAACAGCCGATATACATTCATTGATCGTTTTCACACTGACAAACGGAGCTGTGGCATGGGCGTAGATATAAACTTCCGAATCTACTTCCGACATAAAGCTGCTGAATATCTGGGTAAAATTAGATGTAGGCAGGTCTAATATCTCGCTGCGCTTCAAAAAATTTACTCCATCCAACAGAAAATCGGATATTGCCGGATCGCTGCAATATGTGTATATCTGATCAATTCCCGTAGACGCTAAAAGGCTTTCTTGAATGTAATGGATAAGGGGCTTTGTTCCTAAAAGTTTGGTGTTTTTTCCCGGCAGCCTCTCATTGTTCATTTTAATCGGTATTATTGCTGTTGTTTTCATTAGGGAATTCCTCCTATAAAACTAATACGATAATTATATTATTGTTCAGTCTTATTTAGCTCTTCGATCGTTTTTCTAAAGTAAATTTTTTCGTGTTCCTTTATCACACCGTTTTCATCTCTGCACCAGCAAATGTCCTTTTTCTTTAGTACGGCAGGATTTCCGGCTATTATACAGTTGTTTGGAAAACTTCCTTTGACTAAACTGTTCGCACCGATAATACTGCCGGATTCTATCACGCTTTTTGAAAGAATAGTGGACCTAAGACCGACCCATACATGCTCTTTCAAAATGATAGAATTCTTTTCTTTAGATGAGTTTATCCATTTCATGCCGTTCACATCATAAACGCTATGACCGTCGCCGCAAAAAATATTTACTTGTGAAGCCATCATGCAATCATCTCCGATTTCGACATAACCGTTGACTGCAACTAAATTTCCTGATGTATTGAAGGTGACACGATTTCCGATTTTTATTTCTGAAACACCTCCTGATCGGATTTGATTCAATTTTAACGATGCGTTTTCTCCGATAGTAATAGTAGAGCCATCGGAAAAAAATAATTGTCCCATGATAACCGAATATTTACCTATTTTAACGGAAACATTACTATATACTCTTAAAACACTTGGAACTAACAGCGTAACCGTTTTATCAATATAAATATTCGAGTTGACTCCATAAAATTGGATAGTTAAATTTTTCGGAATATAGTTGCATTTATTGCCGAAATAATCAAAATAATCTTCTGTTTCGGTTATTGTTTTTCCCATTTCCTGCAATCCGCAGTAATCTTCAATACGTTTATAACCATACGCATCCATCAAAATATCAAGAGAAGGGGAGGGCAATAAAATAAGAATGTAATATTTATCTTTCATGTTTTTTATTTTGGTTATACTTTGAAATTTAATCCCGTTATTTCCTACTTTTTCTCCGTCAACAGAAACATGAAGTTCACATATAATGCCGTTTTCCATTAAGTAATTTTCAATTTCAACAAACTGCTCTACAATTACGAGCTTTCTGCCTTTTATATTTTCGCTTATCAGTTTTTTTACACATTCTCGTGCGGTCATATGTCACGCATCCCTTTCATTTTAAGTCAAGCTTATCGAAATCCACGCGTTCAAACACTTCCAACATTCCGCCTCTCGTTGCATTAAAAATTTGAACATTGTGCTTTTCGGCAAATTTTTTGGCTGCTTCATAACCTTTTATACTCAGCTCTACAGCTTTTGGAAGATATGCGGCATTACGCTGCTTATCGTCAATGCCCTGCGTTTCGATAAAATGCATTTTCTTTGGGTCATAACTGCAATCTGCACCGATCAGATATATTTCCTTAAATCCCATATAAACAGCAAGCTGTATTGCCATATTTGTTACTGTAAAACAATCGTATACGCATACAGAGGGATCGTTGCTGAATTTCATTTTGTTTTTCTTCATGTAATCTTCTGTATGGTTATAATAGCTTATTGGGGTATATAATTCATTACCGACAGGGTGTAATAGCTTAGTTCTATAATGTAAAAACGCATTATTTGTTGCAAGCATATCGCCTTTTACCACATTTTTCTGCAAATATTCACCAAACGCATATACATCGACTAAAGCGTAATAAGTCGGACGCCATTCGGTTTTTTCGTATGCCCTCACGATAGAATTAACACCTATGGTAAACTCTCCGCTTAATTTTTCAAGATCGGATATTTTCAAACTGGGTCCGGTACACGTAATAAAGCATCTCTCTCCCGAATGCTTGTTTTTTAATTTCCTCACGCGCTTCATTTCTTTGTCGAAAAGCCATAAGCCGGTCCATTTTTTTATTTTATTAATAGTGATTTTATTATGCATATGAATATCTGATCCGACATCCCAGTAACCGCTTTTATTATTATAGATATCTTTTGAAAAAAGCCCTTTTATTCTACGGAAGAACAGGCGGCGTTTTGAACCGACCGGAAGAATTTTTGAAAAACGCACTTTCTTATGATCTGACTTGTTATCGGAAATTTCTTTGTTTTGATTTTTCTTTTCTGTTAGTAAAGTGTTGAATTTTTTATTAAATGTATCATTGCATGAAGATAATGCTGCCGATGCTTTGGCATTCATTATTCTATAAAGAATAAGCTCATAGAAAGGCGATCTTCTGGCATATTTCCAAAAATAAAATGCCATATCCATTTCAGGGATCGCCCAAGGCTTTTGCTCTCCGGAAAAGTGAATTATCGCCGGTTCTTTTCTGGCTTCCATATAATCTAAATACATTTGCGCAGGGCAAAATTTTATTTGATTGATTCTTATATTTGCGCGGTTCACTTCAACATTCCATTTTTGATTTAAGATCAGCACATCTTCATTTGCCAAAATATTTATGACATCTTGATCCAGCCATCTATAATCGTCGCTTGTGGCAATTTCAAGGAGCTCGTTAATTGTATATCTTTTCTTAAATTGTTTTAAGTTAAGTATTAGAACACCTGCTTGAACATAATTATGTGGATTTTTCAGTTTCAGCTTTTCATTAAAATATTCAACGAAGTGATTATCGCAATATAATCCCACCAATGGCAAATCTCTTGTTCCTGCGACTAGATGATCTCCCATTTTGGTTTTATACAGCTCAACTAAGGAATTATTTATTACCAAATCACAATCTATATAAATTATTTTGTCATAACCCGATAAAATATAAGGAAGATAAAGGCGGTACCATGTTTCAACAGACATATGCTGTTTTGTGGTTAAATTCTCATTTCCTTTTAATAGAGAGGCTTTATAAAATCTTATACTGATATTCGGATGTTCTTTAGCTTGAGATAAAATGATTGTTTTATTTGATTCATTTATCCCGCCGTCAATAACGATTATATCGTAATTATAGTCTTTGTCCGCATTTTCTATTATTGATTGAATGGTTACTCCTAAATAATATGCGTAGTAATTATTCGCCGAAAGCGCAATTGCGATATTATTTTTACTATAAGCAGGCTGAATAGTTGGCTTGTCATACGAAAGAAAACTTACCGGCCTGAGCTTTTTACACCTCACTTCTCCCGTTGATAGCCAATAATTAAACATAATTCCAAACAGTCGTTCGGATAAATGTCCAAAAACGCGCAATTCATTAATAGAATAATTTGACGTGTCACACCTGTTTTCTGTTTCTTCCAGAACATCAAAAAGTATTTCACAATATTGATTAAAATACTGTTTCTTCATTATTCCGATATTGCAAAAATACGCAAAATGTGATTTTATATAGTGATTAGCAAATTCGTCCAAAAACGGATATTTTTCATGTAAAACTTCTAAAAATATATCCAGGTCTTTTTTATGGAGGTAATTGCTATTACAATATTGTTCGTAATTGTTTTCGAAATTGACGCTTATATTGTTTGCAATAGGAACGATAACATCGTAATCTTCCACTATTTTTTGAATATTTTCATAAGAATTAAGACCAATATCCTGTATTGCGTAATCATCAATACGATCATAAGTCCTATAATAAGTGCTATTCTTTTCATGCTCCGGATTAAAAGATAAATACCTTCGATAGTGAAATAAGCCATAGTAATCTGCGTCATCATTTTTCCACGCCCAATAAAGAGCGGTTAACTCACAATAACTTTTATTTTTATAGCTTATATTGTCGCCATCATTATCATATAAAAATCCGGGGATCTTCTTTTCTGCATAACATGTACCTACTTGAATAGGATACAGGCACTCTACTTTTGGAACGTAAAAGTCATCGTGGCACACAACATAAATTTTAATTTTCATTTCATTTCTATACCTTTCTTGTTTTATATATTTAATTAAAATGCAACAATGCACTTATATCACTTTTAGCGGGCTTCCTCCCCGTCACATACCCCTGATTCTTGTCGCAATCACAATGCACCGCGTACTTTGCGAATAAATATTGTGCGGGATTGTCGCAAAAATGATCGGTAAAGACAAATTTTCTCGGTATCAGCGTAAGCAGCTTTCTTTTTCCTTTGGGCGGCGGGTAAAACCTGTTGTCCGCAGGTCTTACGCCGTATCTTTTCTCTATCTCATCGTAGCTGATATATTCATAATTCAGCTTGCATATCTCCCTGTGATTTGCTTCGGCGTCAAGACTTTGCAAGTGATCCAAGCCTTTCAGGTAATCCTCATAGCCCCTTTTTACCGCTTTCGCCATCTTGTATTGCTGGCGCTTGCGTTTAGCTTTCATCTGCTTTTTGGCAAATTTCAGCGCTTTCTTATCGGTATGATCCTTGCAGTGCAGGCTGCAAAGAAAAAGATAATTTCTTGTGTTGTAATATTCCGACGCGGAATTGTATTTGCTCTCGAATTTCTCGTGCCATACCCCCACGCCGTTTAAGGTGATGATTTCTTGTTTGCAGCGCAGAGCGTACTCCACATCGTCGTATTTCATAAAGAACGGCAGCGGGAAATTGCCTTGTTCGGCGTATTTGCTCGGCATAAGCATAAACCACCAGCCGCCGTAATTAATATCGTTTTCCCGCTCGTTAAGCAGCAGAGCTTTCTCTTGACTTAAATCAAGATAATGCCCGAACCCGCGCTGCGTTCCGTCCTCGTAAAAATGCCCGCCAGCCTCGAATTGGCGCGTCGGCTTGTCCAGATACAGCATTGAGCCGGAAATCGAAATGTCTTTGTATTCGGGCTTAAGACATTTCAAAAAACCTATCGCTCTTTGTACCGCGGTATGATCGATCTCCACGTCATCGTCCATCAGCAGAAAATGGGTAAAGCCGTGCTTGCAGGCTTCCTCCATTCCCTTTTTGTAGCCGCCGCTGCCGCCGTTGTTGGCGTTCGGTATCAGAATAACTTCTTTGGGAAAATCGCTTGGCGAAAGGGTTCTCGCATTATCCACGACTATTATTCTATGATCCGTTTTATCGGACAGATAAGCTGTATTTTTCTTTACCTGCTCTTCCCGCCTGTAGGTGCAGGTGATAAGCGCGCAGCTTACCGACTGTATTTCTTCGCATTCCGCAAGCACGGTTATTTTTTCTATTTTCTCCGTACCTATCACGGGATAAAGCAGCTTTGAAGTGTTAGGAATATCGGAAAGCTTTACCGATATTTTCCCATGCTCATAAAAGCTGCCGGAGGCTATCCGCTTTTCTTCCGTTCTTATCTGCACGTCGAAATTCCCCTGCGCATTAAAATCAAACTCCAGCGCCGTGATATCGGTGTACTTTTTGATTTTGCCTATGGGAACCGCGCCGAAAAAGGTGTTAAAGCAAACGCAGTTTTTCTCTTTACGAAAGTACAGCTTTTCCGTTCCCTCTACCCTTGGCTTAAGAGGGATATCAAACAGCACAAAATTTGCGCTCATCAACTGACTTCTTTTGCGATAAGGTTTACCGCCTGCATTTTGCTGGTTATCGTGGGCTTTTCGCAGTACATTGCCGCGCTTTGCACCGAGGAATTGCCGAGTATATCGCTGAGTACAGTAATATCCGTGCCGTGAGAAATACAGCGCTTGATGAACAGCTTGCGCAATCCGCTAAAGCTGATATCCGGCAGCTGTTCCTTTTCCAAAAACGAGCGCAGGCGGTACTGCATCGTTCTAGGCTCGACCGGAGAGGTAGTTCCCGAAAGGAAAAACCGATTATCCGGCGCTTTGTATTTGCTTAGTATATCGCAAAGAAACTGAGAAAGCGGCACCTCGCG